>NZ_JBICWS010000015.1:0-208220 GCF_043199875.1 Streptomyces sp. NPDC048516
CCGCCGGCATCTGGCACAACTGGACCACCGGCGCCAAGATCAAACGATCCCTGATCGCCTTCGACCACTGAGAACATCGGACTCATTCATCTAGGGCGGGCAGCAGCCAGTCGGCGACGCGGGCGCGGACCCCGTCGTCGAGGGTGTCCCACAGCCAGGGGCGGGTCAGACGCAGGCCGAGGGCGAGCGAGGCGGCTTCGACACGGGCCTGGCGGACGGCACCGATACGGGGCCAGGAGTCGGGGTCCGCGGACGTCAGCTCCCGTGCGGCGGTGGGACACCGGGTGCCCGCGGCCAGGCCCTCGGCGTAACGGGAGAGGTGGGCGTGCGGGTCACGGCCGTTGTTGCCGGCGACTCGGAGGGCGGCGAGCAGGAACGTGCGGGCGAAGCCTTCGAGACCGTCCGAGCGGGGTCCGGAGGAGCTGGGGCGGGGTCCTGGCAGGGTGATCAGGCCGTGGCACGGGGAGGCGTAGGGGGCGGTGGCGTGCAGCAGCCCGTCGGCGACCGCCTCCCAGTGGGCGCGGGTCCAGCCGGTGTACGCGCTGCGGCGGCGGTCCTCGGGCGGGAGGCGGAAGGGATGGCGGCGGTGGGGGTGCTCGGGCATGGCGTCCCCTGGGGCGGAGGATGACGACCGGCCGGGACGGAGGATGACGACGGCCGCCGGGAATCCTTCAGGCGCGGCTGACCGCCCGTCAAGAGAGCGCCGCACGGGCAAGAGAACGCCGCACGTCAGGGGAACGCCCCGGGCAAGAGAACGCCGCACGTCAAGGAACGCCACACGTCCCAGGGAACACGGAGGAGAGCGCATGACCCCACCGTCACACCACCACGACGGGCAGGCCGAAACGGCGGTGAGCACGCCCGGCGCAGCGAACCGGCCCACGGTGCTCCTGGCGATGGGCCCCGGCATCGCCGAACGGCTCCTGGACGCCCGCCACCACACCCGTCTCGCGGCCCTCGCCCGTACCGACCCCCACCTCGTCGCTCACGAGCTGGCCGACCCCTCCCCCGCCGTCGCCGCCGCCCTCGCCGAGGCCGAGGTGCTGCTCACCTGCTGGGGCGCCCCGCGGCTCACCGGCCGGGTGCTGGACGCGGCCCCCCGGCTGCGTGCCGTCGTGCACGCCGCCGGCTCGGTCAAACACCACCTCACCGACGCCTGCTGGGAGCGCGGTATCACCGTCGCCTCGGCCGCCGCCGCCAACGCCCTCCCGGTCGCCGAATACACCCTTGCCGCGATCCTCTTCGCCAACAAACGGGTGCTGCACGCCGCCCACCACTACCGCGGCCTGCGCAGCGCCCACGACTGGCACCGGGAACTCGGCGCCGCCGGCAACTACCGCCGCACCGTCGGCGTCATCGGCGCCTCCCGCATCGGCCGCCGCGTCATCGAGCTGCTGCGCCCGTTCGATCTGCAAGTCCTGCTGCACGACCCCTACGTGACCGACGCCGACGCCACCGGGCTCGGCGTGCGGCCGGTCCCCCTCGACGCCCTCTGTGCCGGCAGCGACATCGTCACCGTGCACGCCCCCCAGCTGCCCGCCACCCGCCATCTGCTCGGTGCCCGCGAACTGGCCCTGCTGCCCGACGGCGCGACGTTGATCAATACTGCCCGCGGCTCGCTGGTCGACGGGGCGGCCCTGCTCCCCGAGCTGGTGTCCGGCCGCCTGCACGCCGTCCTCGACGTCACCGAGCCCGAACTCCCGCCCGCCGGCTCCCCGTTGTACGAGCTGCCGAACGTCCTGCTCACCCCGCACGTGGCGGGGTCGCTGGGCACCGAACTCCACCGCCTGGCCGATCACGCCCTGGACGAGCTCGAACGCTACGCCCGGGGGCGGCCGTTCACCGATCCCGTACGGCCGGAGCAGCTGCCCCACTCCGCCTGACCACCCCGGACCGGAGGTCCCGCCCGCACGCACGCACGCCCCGCCTCCGCGCAAACGGAAGACCCGGCCCCCGCACACGGCAGGGACCGGGTCTCGTACGTCAGGCAGCGAACCGCCCGGCGTGCTGCGTCAGTGCGCGTGCCCGTGGCCGTGACCGGCCTCGGCAGCGTCGTCCTCCGCGGGCTTCTCGACGACCAGGGTCTCGGTCGTCAGCAGCAGCGAGGCGATCGACGCGGCGTTCTCCAGGGCGGAGCGGGTGACCTTCACCGGGTCGATGACGCCGGCCTTGACCAGGTCGCCGTACTCGCCGGTGGCGGCGTTGAAGCCGTTGCCCTTGTCCTGCTCGGCGACCTTCGCGGTGATGACGTAGCCCTCGAGGCCCGCGTTCTCCGCGATCCAGCGCAGCGGCTCGACGGCGGCGCGGCGGACGACGGCGACACCGGTGGCCTCGTCGCCCTCCTTGCCGAGGGAGCCCTCCAGCACCTTGGCGGCGTGGACCAGAGCGGAGCCACCACCGGAGACGATGCCCTCCTCGACCGCGGCGCGGGTCGCAGAGATGGCGTCCTCCAGACGGTGCTTCTTCTCCTTGAGCTCGACCTCGGTGGCCGCACCCACGCGGATGACGCAGACGCCACCGGCGAGCTTGGCCAGGCGCTCCTGGAGCTTCTCGCGGTCCCAGTCCGAGTCGGTGGACTCGATCTCGGCCTTGATCTGCGCGACGCGACCGGTGACGTCCTCGGACTTGCCGCCACCGTCGACGATGGTGGTGTCGTCCTTGGTGACGGTCACCCGGCGGGCGGTGCCGAGCACGTCCAGACCGGCCTGGTCGAGCTTGAGGCCGACCTCCTCGGCGATGACGGTCGCACCGGTGAGGGTGGCGATGTCGCCGAGCATGGCCTTGCGGCGGTCACCGAAGCCGGGGGCCTTGACGGCCACGGCGTTGAAGGTGCCACGGATCTTGTTGACGACCAGGGTCGACAGGGCCTCGCCCTCGACGTCCTCGGCGATGATCAGCAGCGGCTTGGAGGCACCGGCCTGGATGACCTTCTCCAGCAGCGGCAGCAGGTCCTGGATCGAGGAGATCTTGCCCTGGTGGATCAGGATGTACGGGTCCTCGAGGACGGCCTCCATCCGCTCCTGGTCGGTGACCATGTACGGCGACAGGTAGCCCTTGTCGAAGGCCATGCCCTCGGTGAAGTCCAGCTCCAGGCCGAAGGTGTTGGACTCCTCGACGGTGATGACACCGTCCTTGCCGACCTTGTCCATCGCCTCGGCGATGAGCTCGCCGACCTGCTTGTCCTGCGCGGACAGACCGGCCACGGCGGCGATGTCGGTCTTGTCGTCGATCGGACGGGCGGTCGCCAGGAGCTCGTCGGAGACGGCCTTGACGGCGGCGTCGATGCCCTTCTTCAGGGCGGCCGGGGAGGCGCCGGCGGCGACGTTGCGCAGACCCTCGCGGACCAGCGCCTGGGCCAGCACGGTGGCGGTGGTGGTGCCGTCACCCGCGATGTCGTTGGTCTTGGTCGCCACCTCCTTGACGAGCTGGGCACCCAGGTTCTCGTACGGGTCGTCGACCTCGACCTCACGCGCGATGGTGACACCGTCGTTGGTGATCGTGGGCGCGCCGAACTTCTTGTCGATGACGACGTTGCGGCCCTTGGGGCCGATCGTCACCTTGACCGTGTCGGCAAGCTTGTTGACGCCGCGCTCAAGGGCGCGACGGGCGTCCTCGTCGAACTTCAGGATCTTCGCCATGGGTTGCTTCAAGTCCTCTCATTGCGATCCTCGGCCACGACGTGGGGACCGCTGTCGCTCAAACGAACTGCGCCCCTGCCCCGGGTTGTTTAGACGCGGGAACCAGGGGCGCAGATCACGGCAAAACTGGGTGACTTACTTCTCGACGATCGCGAGCACGTCGCGAGCCGAGAGAACGAGGTAGTCCTCGTTGTTGTACTTCACCTCGGTGCCGCCGTACTTGCTGTAGAGCACGACGTCGCCGACGTTGACGTCGAGCTCGACGCGCTTGCCGTCCTCGACACGGCCCGGGCCCACGGCCAGGACGACGCCCTCCTGGGGCTTCTCCTTGGCGGTGTCCGGAATGACCAGGCCCGAGGCCGTGGTCTGCTCGGCGTCGAGCGGCTGGACCACAATGCGGTCCTCAAGCGGCTTGATGGCAACCTTGGAGCTGGTGGTCGTCACGATCCGACCTCCCCCTTCGGAGATCTCACGGGGTTAACTGTCTGAGGTGGCGACCAGGTCGATCCGTCGTCGCGGGTGCCGGACCTGCCCGTCGCTGTGTGTCTGGCACTCCCCACTGGAGAGTGCCAACGCCGAGACTATGACGCGGTTAGCACTCGGTCAAGCGGAGTGCCAGCGCGGCGGGGTGCGCTTGTCTCCGCTCGGGTTGACCGGCCGCCCCGGGCCGGGGCCGACGACAGGCCGCACCCCGCCGGGCCGGCGCCTGCCACGGCGGTATCAGGGCGGGATCGGGACGGAATCAGGACGGCGCCGGAGCGGGACGGAAGCCGGAGTACGGGCACGTTCCCATCGAATCGGACACACCTTCCCCTTCCCCCGCAACCGCGCCACCTGCTGCCTCGTCTATCTCCCTGACTGCCGGGCCGAGGAACCGGGCACATCCCGGCCGGCCCGCGGCCTCGACGATCAGTGGCGGAGGACACCCGTGCGTGGACAGACCAGCGTTCCCCGGGCGGCCCGGCAGCGGGAGAGCGACGCCGAACGCACCATGACGTTCGCCGCGCTGGCCCAGGCGCCGGACCGCCGGCGGACCGAGGCATGGCTGCTCGCCCTCGCCGTACTGATCGCGGACTTCGGGTACGCCTTCACCGGCCTGTCGATGACCGGCAGGCTGCCCGGCGGGCTGACCGGCTTCGCCGTCAGCATGTTCTTCGTGGCACTGGTCCCGCACCTGGTCCTGCGCCGCTTCGCGCCCCGCGCCGATCCACTGATCCTGCCGCTGGCGACGCTGCTGACCGGGCTCGGCCTGGTGCTGCTGCACCGCCTGGACGTCACCTATGCGCAGACGCCCCGGCTGAAGATCGCCGAGGCGGCGAGCGGGCAGCTGGTGTGGACGGTGATCGGGGTGGCGGTCTGTGTCGCGATCCTGCTGGTGCTGCGCGATCACCGCGTCCTGCAGCGCTACATCTATCTGACGATGGCGGTCGCGCTGGTGCTGCTGATGGCCCCGGCCTTCTTCGGCGCCGATATGTACGGCGCCAAGCGCTGGATCCTGCTCGGGCCGCTGTCGCTGCAGCCCGGCGAGTTCGTGAAGATCATGATCTCGGTGTTCTTCGCGGGCTATCTCACCGTCAACCGCGATGCCCTGGCACTGGCCGGACGCCGCGTCCTGGGCGTCCAACTGCCCCCGGGGCGGCAGCTCGCACCGATCTTCACCATCTGGGTGATCAGCCTGCTGGTGCTGGTCTTCGAACGGGACCTGGGCACCTCGCTGATCTTCTTCGGCGTCTTCGTGATCATGCTGTACATGGCGACCGAGCGCACCAGTTGGGTGCTCTGCGGCCTGGCCATGGCCGCGGTCGGCGCCACGGTCGTCGGCTCCACGGAACCGCACGTCAAGGGCCGGATCATGGCCTGGCTGCACCCGATGGACATCTTCCTGCCGGAGCAGCAGCGACCGCCGGGACTGATCTCCGACCAGGCCGCGCAGGCGCTGTTCAGCTTCGGCAGCGGCGGCATCTCGGGCAGCGGCCTCGGCCAGGGCCACCCGGAGCTGGTCGGCTTCGCCGGCAACAGCGACTTCATCCTCACCACCGTCGGCGAGGAGCTGGGGCTGGCCGGCGTGATGGTCGTGATCATGCTGTACGTCCTGCTCGCCCAGCGCGGCCTCCGCGTCGGGCTGACCGCCCGCGACCCGTTCGGCAAGCTGCTCGCGGTCGGGCTCTCCGGCGCTCTGCTGCTCCAGGTCTTCGTCGTCGCCGGCGGCGTCACCGGCCTGATCCCCCTCACCGGCAAGGCCCTCCCCTTCCTCGCCAAGGGCGGCTCGTCCCTCGTCGCGAACTGGGTGATGGTGGCCCTGCTCTTGCGGATCAGCGACCATGCGCAGCGCCGGCGTGAGCCGGCGTAGCCGACCCCACGTTCGCGTCTTCCCCGCCGGGCCGCTGCGCTTTGCCTCCGGCGCACATTTTTGGCTTTCCCGCCGTTGCTCCCCCACTGCTGTGATCGACGCCCGCCCCCGCCCACCTCACCTACTCACCCACGGGAGGGGACGGGCCCACAGCCCCGCGCAGCGGACCCGGCCCGCCGCAGGCGAAACAAGGAGAAACCCGCACGGCGGGAAGGCCAAAAGCGAGCCGAGGCAAAGCGCAGCGGACCGGCCCGCCGCCAGGCGAAAGCAAGAGAAACCCCCACGGCGGGAAAGCCGCAAACGTGGGACGACAATGGCACCGTGAACGACCTAGACGCTTTCGCCGCCCTGCTCGCCCCGGAGGGGCAATCGCTGCTGGCCGAGCTGCGGGACCACTCCCCGTCGGACGAGCTGGCGGCAGCCACCCGGCTACGCCGTGACCACCCCGCGGCACTGGTCTCGGCCGCGCTGGGCCAAGCCCGGCTACGGCAGCGCGCGGCGGCGAAGTTCGGGGCGGACGCGGGGCGGATGTACTTCACGCCGAACGGCGTGGAGCAGTCCACCCGCGCCACGGTCGCCGCGCACCGCGCGGCCCGGCTCGCCGCGCTGGGCGTCCGTACGCTGGCCGATCTGTGCTGCGGTATCGGCGGCGACGCGATCGCGCTGGCCCGGGCCGGTATCCGGGTGCTGGCCGTCGACCGCGACCCGCTGGCCTGCGCCGCGGCCCGGGCCAACGCCGAGGTGCTGGGGCTCGCGGAGCTGATCGAGGTGCGCTGCGCGGACGTGACGGAGGTGGACACCGCCGGGTATGACGCGGTGTTCGTGGATCCGGCGCGGCGCAGCAAAGCCAGGGGCGGCCGAGTCTTCGACCCCGAGGCGTACTCGCCCCCGCTGTCATGGGCGATCGAGGCGGCCCGCAAGGCTCCCGTCGCGGCGCTGAAGATCGCGCCCGGGGTACCGCACGAGGCGCTGCCCGAGGACGCCGAGACGGAGTGGATCTCGGACGGGGGCGACGTCAAGGAGGCCGTGGTGTGGTTCGGCGGGGCGCAGGACGGAGCGGGGCGCATCACGCCGGGCGGCCGCCGGGCCACGCTGCTGCCGGCCGGGGACTCGCTGCTGGGCGCTGGGCTGCCGGACCCCGAGCCGGGGCCGGTCGGGGGCTGGTTGTACGAGCCGGACGGGGCGGTGATCCGCTCCCATCTGGTCGCGGATGTCGCCCGGCGGATCGGCGGGCGGCTGATCGATCCGACGATCGCGTACCTGACCACGGACCGGCCGGCCGAGACGCCGTATGCGACCGCCTACGCGATCACCGATGTGCTGCCGTTCCACGTGAAGCGGCTCAAGGCGCTGCTGCGGGAGCGCGAGGTCGGCATCGCGGTGATCAAGAAGCGCGGCTCGGCGGTGGAGCCGGAGGAGCTGCGCAAGAAGCTGAAGCTCGGCGGCGGGCGCAACTCCTGCACGATCTTCCTGACCCGGGTCGCCGGCGCCCCCATGATGCTGCTGGGGCACCCGGCGGCGGACACCTGCTGACCGGCGCTCACGCCGGGCCGCTGCCGGGCTCACGCCGGGCCGGTGCCGCCTCACACCGGGCCGGTGCCGGCCTCACGCCAGGTCGGTGAGGTCCTCGGCGTAGATCTGGGAGAGCGGCTGCGGGCCGATGTACTGCTGGCAGGTGCACTGGCCCGCCTCGTACTGCACCGGCTTGTGGTCGGCGTCCCAGGCGACCGCGACCTCCACCAGCTCATGACACTTGCCCTTTTTGTCATGCTTGGCGAGGTGATGGGTGCAGCCGCACACCGGCTGCGGCGGCTGCTGCGCGGCGGCCAGTTCCTGCCGCTCCTGACGGGCGGTCTCCAGCCGCTCCATCTTGCGATCGTGCCGCGTGCGCAGCGCCGTACGGGCGGTGTCGGCGACCTTCGCGAAGCCGCCCGCCATGAAGAAGATGAAGACCCACCAGAACCAGTCCACAGCCTGCCGCCTCCCCACGTGCGCGCCCGGTGCTGCCTGCCAGGGTAAGACCTCGGGCCGGACCTCGGGCCAGGGGAGGCGCGAGGACTCACAGAACGACAGAACGCGCCCTCGCCCGGCCTCAGGAGTAGAGGTTGTGCTTGCTCACCTCGTGGACGTGGTCGTGGCCGTGGTGGTGCGGGGCGGCGGACGGCTCCTCGCCGGTCTCCCCGGGCACATGCGGTTCGGTGACCGGCAGGGAGGAGTCGGCGGAGAGGTCCCAGGCGGACGCCGCCCGGCCCCGTGCCACCATCTCCGCGCCCAGGGCGGCGACCATCGCACCGTTGTCGGTGCACAGCTTGGGCCGCGGCACCCGCAGGGTGATCCCGGCGTCCTCGCAGCGGCGCTCGGCCATCGCCCGCAGCCGGGTGTTGGCCGCGACCCCGCCGCCGATCATCAGGTGGTCCACCCCGTTGTCCTTGCAGGCCCGGACGGCCTTACGGGTCAGCACGTCCACCACGGCCTCCTGGAAGGACGCCGAGACGTCCGCCACCGGCACCTCCTCGCCGGCCGCCCGCTTGGCCTCGATCCAGCGGGCGACGGCGGTCTTCAGGCCGGAGAAGGAGAAGTCGTAGACCGGGTCGCGGGGGCCGGTCAGTCCGCGCGGGAAGCGGATCGCGTCGGGGTTGCCCTCGCGTGCGTAGCGGTCGATGACCGGACCGCCCGGGAAGCCGAGGTTCAGCACCCGTGCGATCTTGTCGAAGGCCTCGCCCGCCGCGTCGTCGATCGTCGAGCCCAGCGGCCGCACGTCGGAGGTGATGTCCGGGGCCAGCAGGAGGGAGGAGTGGCCGCCGGACACCAGCAGGGCCATCGTGGGCTCGGGCAGCGGGCCGTGCTCCAGCTGGTCGACGCAGATGTGCGAGGCGAGGTGATTGACGCCGTAGAGCGGCTTGCCCAGGGCGTAGGCGTACGCCTTGGCGGCCGAGACGCCGACCAGCAGCGCACCGGCCAGGCCCGGTCCCGCGGTGACCGCGATCCCGTCCAGGTCGGACGCCGCGACCCCGGCGTCCTTCAGCGCGCGCTGGATGGTGGGGACCATCGCCTCCAGGTGGGCGCGCGAGGCCACCTCCGGCACCACGCCGCCGTAGCGGGCGTGCTCGTCGACGCTGGAGGCGACCGCGTCGGCGAGGAGGGTGTGGCCGTGGACGATGCCGACACCGGTCTCGTCGCAGGAGGTCTCGATGCCGAGGACGAGCGGTCCGCCGCGTGAGTCAGCCATGAGTGTCAAGTTCCTTGTACGGAGGGTGCTTCGGAGGAGGTCTGGGTGGTGCGCCGCATGACCAGGGCGTCGACGTTGCCGGGCTGGTAGTAGCCGCGGCGGAAACCGATCGGCTCGAAGCCGAAGCGCTCGTAGAGGCGTTGGGCGCGCACGTTGTCGACCCGCACCTCCAGCAGCACCTCGTGGCATTCGAAGGCCGTCGCGGCACCGAGGAGTTCGGTCAGCAGCCGGGCGCCGAGGCCGGTGCCCCACATCTCGCGGGCGGTGGCGATGGTCTGGATGTCGCCGGTGCCGTCGACGGCGGCCAGCCCGCCGTAGCCGACCAGCCGGCTCTCCCGCCCGCCGCCCGGCCCTCCCCGAGCTCTCAACTCCGTTCGAGCAGGGGAGACCCCCGTCCCCTCATCGGCGCCTTCCCCGGACGCTGCCCGGGGGTCCTCCCGGCGCGGCGGCACCTCCAGTTCGGCGACGAGGTAGCGGCGGGTGGCGTACGGGCCGCGCGCATGGGCCAGCTCGGACCAGAACATGCCCGGCGACCAGGCGTCCTCGGGGAAGAGCTCCCGTTCCAGCTCCAGCACCGGCGCGATGTCCCACCAGCGCATCTCGCGCAGCACCGCACCGGGCTCAGCGGCCCCGCCGGGCGGCGGGGGCGCCACCGGGCGCCGGTCGGACGACGGGCGGGTGGTCACCGGGGAGTGACCACCTTGTAGTTGGCGGGCACCTGGGCGTCCGGGCGGCGCAGGTACATCGGCTGCGGGGGCGGCAGCTCCTCGCCCGCGGCCAGCTTCGCGGCGGCCAGCGCGGCCAGCGCCCCGGCGGACTGGTGCTCGGGGGCCTCGCGCCGCAGTCCGGTGAAGACCGTGTCGTAGAGCACGGCGCCCGCGCCCACGGCGGGGACGCCGGCCACCTGGTCGGCGATGTCCGCGGGGCGGTCGACGGCGGGCTCGGTCAGGCGGGTGATCGGGGGGGGCGCGGCGGAGCCGCTCGTCGCGGGGCGGTGGCCGGACGAGGGGCCGGCCCCGTAGCGCGCCCAGTAGACCTCTTTGCGGCGGGCGTCGGTGGCCACGACGAAGGGCTCGGTGAGCCCGGAGGCGTAGGCGAGGCCGTCCAGGGTGCACAGGCCGTGGACGGGAACGCCCAGGGCCGCCCCGAAGGTCGCGGCGGTCACCAGGCCGACCCGCAAGCCGGTGTACGGGCCCGGGCCCACGCCGACCACGATGTCGCTGACGGCATCGAGCTTCAGCCCTGCCTCGGCCAGCACCCGGTCGACGGCGGGCAGCAGCAGCTCGCCGTGGCGGCGCGCATCCACCTGGCGGGACTCGGCGAGGACCCGGGTGCCGTCGTGGAGCGCGACGGTGACGGCGGGGGTGGCGGTGTCAAGAGCTAGCAGCAGCACGTCCTTAAGACTACGGCTCGGCCGGAGGTACCTGTCGCGGTGCTACCGTCGCCCCCGTAGCCCAGCAGCAAGCAGCCCGGCATTCCCAGGCCCGGGGCTCCCCGCCACAGGGCAGGGAGAGGGAGGAAAGGTGGCACAGCGGTGCCCGCTAAGAGCAGCACGATCGTCACCGCGCTGACCACGGCTGCCGTGGTCGTGGTCGGTGTGCTCGGCTACCAGGCCGCGGCGTCCGCTCCGGACACCCTCACCCAGACCCGCAAGGACACCCGCCACAGCGTGCCCAAGAGCCCGCCGGAGCACGGCGGCAAGAAGGACAAGACCCCCGCCGCTGCCCCGGTCCCGCCGTCGTCCGGCACGGGCCGGCGGATCGTCTATTCGCTGGACGCCAAGCGGGTCTGGCTGGTCGGCGCGGACGGCAAGGCGGCGCGTACGTATCCGGTCACGCCGAGCCCGGTCAGCCCGCCGCTGGGCGCCTATGCCGTCCGCTCGCGCTCGGTGAGCGTCACGGGTTCGGACGGCATCGCGATCGAGCATGTGGTGCGGTTCGCGAGTGTGGAAGGCGTCACCGTCGGCTTCAGCGCGGCCGTCGACGGCTCCATGCCCGACCCGGGCTCGTCGAAGCGGACCGGCGGCATCCGGGAGTCGCGGGCCGACGGCAAGGCGATGTGGGACTTCGCGCTGCACGGCACCAAGGTCGTCGTGGTCTCCTGACCCGCACGGCCCCGGCCGGTGGCGGCTCCGGCCGGTTCCGCAGGCCGCCGCATTCGCCCCTACGGGCTACGCCGCGTCGCGGCCCGGGGTGGACGCGGCTCCGGGCCCGTCCCGGTCCTCGTCGTCCGCTTCCGGCGCGCCGGACGGGTCCGCGGGCTTGTCCCGGCGGGCTTCCTCGGCGGCGTCCGGGGGCGTGGAGACGGCGCTGGCCGCGGCACCGGCCGCCAGCAGTTCATTCATGGTCGGCGTCTCGCGCGCGGCGCACGCGGCCGCCGCGACGGGGGTGCCCCCGCGCCCTTCAGGCGTGGTGGAGGGCTGGTGGGCCGACATGGACGCCTCCCGGGGCTCCTGGGACGAGCGACAGAAGCTAGGCTCGCTACTTAGGCAGACCTAACTGGGGTCTCCACCCATGTCACCACGGCCGGCACCAGGTACGCAACATCTTACCGACGGCTTGTCGGAAACTACCGGGCGGTGTTGTCCGGATCGGCGCCCGCCGGTTCGGCGCCGGGTCCCCCGCCGGCGCCGGCGGCAGGCCTCGGGACGGCCGCCGGCAGACCTCGGGCTGCCGCCACCGGGCCCCGGCCTGCCGCCGGCAGGCCCCGGACGGCCGTCAGCAGGTCTCCAGCGCGAGCAGGCCGGCGTCCGCCCAGCGTGCGCCGAGGCCGGTGACCGTCACCTCGCGCACATCGTCCACGTCGTCCTCGGGATGCCCGCCCGCACCACCGGGCGCATCCGCACCCACGGCGCGCCCGATGACCACGTGCAGCCGGTCCTCGGACAGCTCCTCGACCTTGCCGTCGCCCCACTCCACGACCACCACCGACTCCGGCAACGAGACATCGAGGTCCAGGTCCTCCATCTCGTCCAGCCCGCCGCCGAGCCGGTACGCGTCGACATGCACCAGCGCGGGGCCGCCGGTCAGCGAGGGGTGCACCCGGGCGATGACGAAGGTGGGCGAGGTCACGGCGCCGCGTACGCCCAGCGCCTCACCCAGGCCACGGGTCAGCGTCGTCTTGCCTGCGCCCAGCTCACCGGTGAGCAGTACCAGGTCGCCGGGGCGCAGCAGCGGGGCCAGCCGGCGACCCAACTCCTGCATCTGTTCGGGGGACTTGACGGTGACATGCGCAATGGCTCCGGTGGTGCTCATGCCGCAAATGGTACGTCCCGCCCGCCGCCCGGCCACCGCCCCTCATCGACACCGCTGCGGGACGGCGGCCCTGGCGCTCCCCCGGCCGGCGCCCGCCGGTCCCGGGTGCCTCTCAAGCCCCGGCGCCTCAGCCCCGGACTCTCAGGCGCGGGCGTGCCGCGAGCTGCGGGCCGCCACGCTCGCCCGCTCCACCAGCGACACCAGATGCTCATTGACCAGCTCGGGCCGCTCCAGCATCACCAGATGCCCGGCGCCGGGCACACACACCAGGTCCGCGTGCGGCAACACCTCGGCGATCGTCCGGCTGTGGTCGGCAGGAGTGATCAGATCGCTCTCCCCGGCGAGCACCAGCGCGGGCACCGCGTCGTACGCCACCAGCGCCTCGGTCTTGTCGTGCACCGCGAACGCCGGGAAGAACTCGGCGACCACATCGATCGGGGTCGCCTCGATCAGCCGCTCGCCGAAGCGGGCGATCCCCGGGTCCACCTTCTCCGGCGTCCCGAACGAGTACCGCTTGATCAGCCCCGCGAAGAGATCGGCGGTGGCCCGCCGCCCGCGCTCGACGATCTCGCGCTGCCAGCCCAGTGCCTTGAGGACGCCCGGCGCGAGCCAGTGGAAGGCCTTGACGCCCATGGACGGCAGCCCGAAGCCGACCTCGCTGAGCCGGCCAGCCGAGGTGCCGATCAGGGCCACCCCGACCACCCGTTCCGCGACGTACTCGGGAAACTGGTCGGCCAGCGCCATCACCGTCATCCCGCCCATGGAGTGCCCGACCAGCACGATCGGCCCCTCGGGCACCGCGGCGTCCAGCACCGCCTTCAGGTCCCGGCCCAGCAGGTCGATGGTGACCGGTTCCGTGCCGTCGATCTGGCCGTGGCCGCGCGAGGAGCGGCCGTGGCTGCGCTGGTCCCAGTGGACGGTGCGTACCGTGCCGCGCAGCGCGGAGCGCTGGAAGTGCCAGGAGTCCTGGCTCAGGCAGTAGCCGTGGCTGAAGACGACCGTGGGAGCCGCGGAACGCCGCCCCAGCGCCGCCGTCAGGCGCTTGCGCAGACCGCCGTGGGCCTCCTGCGCGGCGCGGGCCTCCTTGCCGCGGACCGGCTTGGCCGACCGGTCGTTCTTGCCGTGCTTACCGTGCTTGCCGTTCACCGCGCCCTTGGCCGCCGCGTCGTCCTTCTCCGGCGGGCCCGGCTCGTCGACCTCGTAATACAGCTCGGTGCCGTCCTCGGCGATCGCGGCGCCCGGGGTGCCGCGCAGCGTGCCGTACGGGCCCGCGGCATCCAGCGCGAGCCGGGCGCGGCGCCGCATCCCGCGGCCGACCGTCAGCCGCTCTATCGCCACACCGGCCGCGGCCCCCGCCGCGACCACGCCGATCGCGGCGCCGGCGACACCGGCGTGCCGGCCCGCCCGGGCCCAGTTGCCGGCCACCTCGGCCGCGGTCTCGACCGCCTGCGCGGCGGCTTCCTGTCCCTCGGTCATGCCGTACCCCCCGTGAGCGCGCTGTCTCCTACGGCTTCGCTCCCCGTGCCGCTGTCCACATAGACGCGTGGCACCCGGGATCCGATCCGGGTGACGATTTCATACCCGATGGTTCCGGCCACCCGGGCCCAGTCCTCGGCGGTCGGCTCACCCCGGTCCCCGGGGCCGAACAGCACGGCGAGATCGCCCGGCTCGGCGCGCTCGGCGCCCAGGTCGACCACGAACTGGTCCATCGCGATCCGCCCGGCGACCGTCCGCCAGGCGCCGGCGACCAGCACGGGACCGACGCCGGAGGCATGCCGCGGGATGCCGTCGGCGTAGCCGAGCGGGACCAGCGCCAGGGTGGTCTCGCCGGACGTCGTGTAGTGGTGCCCGTACGACACGCCGTGGCCGCCCGGGACGCGCTTGACCGACGCGAGCGAGGCCTCCAGGGTCATCGCCGGCCGGAGCCCGAAGTCCTGGGAGGTGCCGACCTCGGGGCTGGGCGAGATGCCGTAGATGCCGATGCCGGTGCGGACCAGGTCGAAGTGCGCCTCGGGCAGCGTCAGCAGCGCCGGGGTGTTGGCGATATGCCGCACCTCGGGGCGCAGCCCGGCCGTCTCGGCGGTCTTCAGCGCCGCGTGGAAGACGTCCAGCTGGGCGGCGATCGAGGGGTGGCCTGGCTCGTCGGCGCAGGCGAAGTGCGACCAGACGCCGGTGACGGTGACCGTGCCCTCGGCCTCGGCGGCGCGGGCCGCGGCGGTCAGTTCCGGCCAGGCGGCGGGCGGGCAGCCGTTGCGGCCGAGGCCGGTGTCGACCTTGAGCTGGACGCGGGCGGTGCGGCGGCACGCCCGCGCCGCCGCCCGCACCTCGTCGAGCGCCCACAGCCCGCTCACCGCGACGTCGATGTCCTGCTCGATCGCCCGCCGCCAGGGGCCGCCGGGCGTCCACAGCCAGCACAGCAGCCGCCCGGTGTCACCGGCCGCCCGCAGCGCGAACGCCTCCTCGGGCAGTGCCGTGCCCAGCCAGCCCGCACCGGCCTCACGGGCGGCGCGCGCGCAGCGCACCGCCCCGTGCCCGTAGCCGTCGGACTTGACCACGGCCATCAGCTCTGCCCGGGGTGCGCGGTCCCGCAGCGCACGGACGTTCGACCGCACGGCGGCGACGTCAATGGCGGCACGGGCACGCTTCACTGTCTCGTTCATCCCCCTCAGTGTCGCAGGCGACATTGCGCAACCCCGGGGGACGGGCGGGAAAACCGTGCTCACACGCCGGGTTTCCGCCCCCAGACGTGCACGATGTCGCCCTTCTTGAGCACTTCCCAGGCCCTGCGCGCGTCCGTCATGGTGAGGTTGACGCAGCCGTGCGAGCCGGCCCCGGAGAAGATGTCCTCGTGGACGCCGTGCAGCGCCTCCCCGCGGTCGAAGAACTGGGCGTACGGCATGGAGGTGCCGTACAGGTTGGAAATGTGCCGTCGGTGCCGCAGATAGATCCGGTACGTACCGGTACGGGTCTCCATCGTCGGCGCACCGGAGCGGATCGCCACCGGGTCGAGGATCACCCGCCCGTCCTGCTGCACCCACATCAGCTGCCGGTTCAGATCGACGCACACGGTCCGCTCGGCCCGGTCGGGACAGTGACCGGCCCGGTTGGGGTCCTTCCTGGCGCGCATCACCCGCACCATCGCCCCCGTGACGGGCCCCGCGAATCCGGACGCCGGCGCGATACGGTGCGCCTGCTGGAACCGCCGGATCGCCCGGCAGTCCCCCGCACTCTGCCGCCCGTCGGCCTCGCGCCCCAGATAGCGCTCCGCCTGCCGCTGGTAGGGCCCGGTGGCGGCACTGCAGCGCAGCGCCCGGGTGCCGGGGCGCTGCGCCTCGGACCGCGGCACGTACTCGATGCGCAGCTGCCGTCCAGGCCCCCGCACCGTGCGCGGGATGCCGGGGACCAGGCCGGACGGTCCGTACGCGGCGGACGGCTGCGGCACGGTCACCTCGGACGGCTGCGTCACGGCCCGCGCGGACGCATGCCTCACGGCCACGGTGGGCGACGGTGCCACGGCCACCGCGGGCGGCCCGGCGACAACGAGCAACGAGGCGCAGACCAGCAGCGCCGGAAGAGTGCGTTTCATGCCCTCACGCATGCCGTGGCGCCGCGGCCGTTCGGCCCGCCGGGCGCCAGGTTCGCCCTGGTGCCCGCCCCATTCCCCCGCGGGGCGTAACGCCGCTCCGTTGCCTGCCGTCAGCCGGTCGTCCGCGGCCGGTCCGCCGTCCGCCGCCGGTCCGCCGCCCGCTGCCGTCCCGTCATCCACCCGCCGGTCGCCGGTTTTGCTGTCAGCCCGTCACATCCCGCCAGGCCTCCGTCAGATGGCCCGCGACCTCCGAGGCCAGGATCGGCGCGCCGGCCGGCCCGGCCGCCCGGCGGGCCGCCAGCCCGTGCAGATACGCACCGACCGATCCCGCGTCCCGCGCCGTGAGTCCCGCGGCGAGCAACGCCCCCGTCAGCCCCGACAGCACGTCCCCGCTCCCGGCCGTCGCCAGCCAGCTGGTGCCCGTGGGGTTGACCCGCACCGGTCCGTCCGCCTCCGCCACCAGCGTCGTCGAGCCCTTGAGCAGCACCGTGGCGCCGTACCGCGCCGCCAGCTCCCGTACGGAGGCCAGCCGGGCCGCCTCGACCTCCTCGCGCCCGCGCCCGAGCAGGGCAGCGGCCTCCCCCGCATGCGGCGTCAGCAAGGTCGGGGCCGGGCGCCTGGCGACCCGACGCGGCGTCAGGAACCGCAGCCCGTCCGCGTCCACCAGCACCGGAACCTCCGCCGCCAGCACGTCCTCCAGCGCGTCCGATTCCTCGCCGATGCCCGGACCGATCACCCACGACTGCACCCGGCCCGCCTTGTCCGGCGGCCCGGCATGCACCAGCGTCTCCGGGAACCGCGCCAGCACCGCCTCGGCGGCCGGCCCGACATAGCGCACGGCCCCGGCGCCGCCCCGCAACGCGCCCGCCACCGCGAGCACCGCCGCCCCCGGATAGCGCGCGGACCCGGCGACCACCCCGACCACGCCCCGCCGGTACTTGTCGCTCTCGGGCGCCGGACGCGGCAGCAGTCCGGCCACATCCGCGTGCTGCAACGCCTCGGCGTCGGCCTCCCGCGGCAGGGTGAGCCCGATGTCCACCAGCCGCAGCGCGCCCGCCCGCTCGTGCGCCGGATCGATCAGCAACCCCGGCTTGTACGCGCCGAACGTCACCGTGGCGTCGGCCCGTACGGCGTCCCCGGCGACCTCACCGCTGTCCGCGTCCACTCCGCTGGGCAGGTCCACCGCCACCACCGGCGCCGACTCCCATGCGGCCCGCACGAGTTGCGCGGCCTCCGGGCGCAGCCCGCCCCGTCCGCCGATCCCGACGATCCCGTCCACGACCAGCGCGGCCCGTGCGATGTCCCCCCGCGCATCGGCCGAGACGCGCCCCCCGGCGGCCCGCAGCGCGGCCAGCCCGCCCTGGTGGGCCCGTTCGGGCGAGAGCAGCACCGCCGCCACCCCGGCCCCCCGCCGCGCCAGCCGGGCACCGGCGTACAGCGCGTCCCCGCCGTTGTCACCGCTGCCCACCAGCAGCACCACCCGGGCTCCGTACACCCGCCCCAGCAAGTCCGCGCAGGCCACGGCCAGTCCGGCCGCCGCCCGCTGCATCAGGGCCCCTTCGGGCAACCGGGCCATGAGCTCTCGCTCGGCGGCCCGCACGGTCTCCACGCTGTAGGCAGTCCTCATGCCGACAAGTCTCGCCCCTCGCCCCCGGGGCAGGCGGCATTTCTCCCGCGGGCCCTCGCGGGGGATGTCCTCTCGCGGGGCCGCCCAGGCCCCTCCCGCAAAGACGGCGCCCGCCCCCGGCGAACGGGGGCGGGCGCCGCAGGTCCTCATCCCTCGGCGATCACCACGGCGGAGGCGACCCCCGCGTCATGGCTCAGCGACACATGCCACGACCGGACCCCGAGCTCCTTCGCCCGGGCCTCGACGGTGCCCCGTACCCGCAACCGCGGCTGACCACTGTCCTCGACGTACACCTCGGCATCGCTCCAGTGCAGCCCGCCCGGTGCCCCGAGCGCCTTGGCCAACGCCTCCTTGGCGGCGAACCGGGCCGCCAGCGAGGCGATGCCGCGGCGTTCACCGCTGGGCAGTATCAGCTCCTCCGCGATGAACAGCCGCTGCGCCAGCTCCGGCGTACGCTCCAGCGCCTCGCCGAAGCGCTCGATCTCGGCGACATCGATCCCGACCCCGATGATCACTCGACCGTCACCGACTTGGCGAGGTTGCGCGGCTGGTCGACCTCGTTGCCGCGGGCGGTGGCGAGCTCGCAGGCGAACACCTGCAGCGGGATCGTGGAGACCAGCGGCTGCAGCAGCACCGGTGTCCGCGGAATGCGCACGAGGTGATCGGCGTAGGGCACCACCGTCTCGTCGCCCTCCTCGGCGATCACGATCGTCCGCGCCCCGCGGGCCCGGATCTCCTGGATATTCGACACGATCTTGTCGTGGAGCACGGACCGCCCGCGCGGCGACGGCACGACAACGACGACCGGCAGATCGTCCTCGATCAACGCGATCGGCCCGTGCTTGAGCTCCCCGGCCGCAAAGCCCTCCGCGTGCATATACGCGAGTTCCTTGAGCTTGAGCGCACCCTCCAGCGCCACCGGATAGCCCACGTGCCGGCCGAGGAACAGCACGGTGTTCTTGCCGGCGAGGCCGCGCGCCAGCTCCCGTACCGGCTCCATCGTGCCGAGCACCTGCTCGACCTGGGTGCCGATGGCCGCCAGTTCGCGCACCACGTCCCGGATCTCGTCGCCCCACTTCGTGCCCCGCACCTGCGCGACGTACAGCGCCACCAGGTAACAGGCCACCAGCTGCGTCAGGAACGCCTTGGTCGACGCCACCGCGACCTCGGGCCCGGCGTGCGTGTACAGCACCGCGTCCGACTCCCGCGGAATGGTCGAACCGTTCGTGTTGCAGATGGCGAGCACCTTCGCGCCCTGCTCGCGCGCATGGCGCAGCGCCATCAGGGTGTCCATGGTCTCGCCGGACTGGCTGATCGCGATGACCAGCGTCCGCCGGTCCAGGATCGGGTCGCGGTAGCGGAATTCGCTCGCCAGCTCCGTCTCGCACGGGATCCGCGTCCAGTGCTCGATCGCGTACTTGGCGATCATCCCCGCGTGGTACGCCGTCCCGCAGGCCACGATGACGACCTTGTCGACCTCGCGCAGCACGGCGGGCGGGATCCGCACCTCGTCCAGGGACAGCACCCCCGAGGCGTCGATCCGCCCCAGCAGCGTGTCGGCAACGGCCTTCGGCTGCTCCGCGATCTCCTTCAGCATGAAGTAGTCGTAGCCGCCCTTCTCGGCGGCCGAGGCGTCCCAGTCGATGTGGTACTCGCGCACCTCGGCGGGTGCCCCGTCGAAGCCGGTGACCGTCACCGCTTCCCGGCGCAGCTCCACCACCTGGTCCTGCCCCAGCTCGATCGCCTCACGGGTGTGCGCGATGAACGCCGCCACGTCCGACGCGAGGAAGGCCTCACCGTCGCCGACCCCCACCACCAGCGGCGAGTTCCGGCGCGCCCCGACCACCACGTCCGGCTCGTCGGCATGCACCGCGACCAGCGTGAACGCACCCTCCAGCTGCCGGCAGACCTGCCGCATCGCCTCGGCCAGCTCCCCGCAGGACGAGTAGGCCTCGGCCAGCAGATGCGCCACGACCTCGGTATCTGTCTCGGACGCCAACTCGTGTCCGCGGTCGGTGAGTTCCGCGCGCAGCCCGGCGAAGTTCTCGATGATGCCGTTGTGCACGACGGAGACCCGGCCGGCGTTGTCCATATGAGGATGGGCATTGCCGTCGGTGGGCCCGCCATGGGTGGCCCACCGGGTGTGCCCGATACCGGTCGAGCCGGCCGGCAACGGACGGTCGGCCAGCTCCTTCTCCAGATTGGCGAGTTTGCCGGCCTTCTTGGCCGCTGCCAGCCCGCCATCGGCCAGCACGGCGATACCCGCCGAGTCATAGCCGCGGTACTCCAGCCGCTTCAAACCGGCCAGGACGACGTCAAGGGCGCTCTGCCCGCCCACATATCCCACGATTCCGCACATGGAGGCAGCGTACGCCGGGGACCTGTACGACCCACGGCGACAGGTAAGCGGACGCGCAGGCCAAATGGTTCCACGGCTCTTTCGATCCCATGAGACACCTGGGCGGCTACGCCTACGGGCCGGCCATCGCCTTTGAGTGCGCAGCCGACGACACCCACGTACCTCCAGAGGCGGCCCGCCCGTTCCAGCCGAGCGCGCTGCGCGACAACGGCTCCCTCAAAACCCCCGCGCTATTCGCGCGTGCGCCTCGCGCACCGTCTCCAGGAACTCCTCGTCCGCCTCCGCGTCCGCACCGAGTTCGCTGCCCGGCTCGTGGCGCTCCAGGAAGTCCTGTAAATCCTCCCCCAGGTCCTCGTCCGGCAGCTCCTCCGCCAGCTCGGCGTACACCCGCGCGGCGAATCCGTCCGAGGCGGCATCCGCCGCCCGGCCCCCGGTCGCGCTTGTGGTCCTCCCCCACGGCCACTGTCCCAGCAGGCCGGCCCTACGCGCTCCCACACGCACCCCCTGAATCATCCCTGGCCCGAAAGCCGGGCCTCTCCCCGCTACCGACCGTACCGGGCAAAATCCCTCGGGTACAGACACCCGGGCAGAGAAGCCCCCAAGCCCGCCCCGACGTCCACAAGACCGGCCTCCGGGGTGCCCGGGCGGGCAGCCCCGGGTGCCTACCGTGACACCCCGAGATGAACGGCGGGTGGCGGCTGCGCACAATGGGCGCGTGCCCCTGACGACCGATCCGCAGCAACGGCGCCGCGCCGACAGCTCCCCGTACGTCGATCTGACGCGCGCGCAGTGGAGCGCCCTACGGGAGAAGACCCCCCTGCCCCTGACGGCCGACGAGGTCGAACGGCTGCGGGGCCTGGGTGATGTCATCGACCTCGACGAGGTGCGCGATGTCTACCTCCCGCTGTCCCGGCTCCTCAACCTCTACGTCGGCGCCACCAGCAATCTGCGCGGCGCGCTGAACACCTTCCTCGGCGACGCGGGCGGCGGCCCCCAGCCCGGCACCCCGTTCGTCATCGGGGTGGCGGGCAGCGTGGCGGTCGGGAAGTCCACCACCGCCCGGCTGCTGCAGGCGCTGCTGGCCCGCTGGCCCGAGCATCCGCGCGTCGAGCTGGTCACCACCGACGGCTTCCTGTTTCCCAACGCCGAGCTGCACCGCCGCGGTCTGATGTCCCGCAAGGGTTTCCCCGAGTCCTACGACCGGCGGGCGCTGACCCGCTTCGTCGCGGATGTGAAGTCCGGCAAGGCCGAGGTCTCCGCGCCCGTCTACTCCCACCTCATCTACGACATCGTGCCCGGCGAGCGGCTGACCGTGCAGCGCCCGGACATCCTCATCGTCGAGGGCCTGAACGTCCTGCAGCCGGCGCTGCCCGGCAAGGACGGCCGCACCCGCCTCGGGCTCGCCGACTTCTTCGACTTCTCCGTCTACGTCGACGCCCGCACCGAGGACATCGAGAAGTGGTATCTCGGCCGCTTCCGCAAGCTGCGCGAGACGGCCTTCCAGAACCCGTTCTCGTACTTCCGCAAGTACACCCAGGTCTCCGAGGACGAAGCCCTCGACTACGCCCGGATGATCTGGCGCACCGTCAACAAGCCCAATCTGCAGCAGAACGTGGCCCCGACCCGCGGCCGCGCCAACCTGGTGCTGCGCAAGGGGCCGGACCACAAGGTGCAGCGGCTGTCGTTGCGCAAGCTCTAGGAGTCGCACGCCATGTTGCATCTACGCCTGATCGTCCCCGAAGACCGCACGGCCGACGTGCTCCGGCTGCTGGAGACGACCGTCGGAGTGACCCATCTGGTGGTGCTGAGCGGGGCGGCCCGTGACCCGCAGGGCGATGTGGTGATGTGCGATGTCGCCCGGGAGGCCGCCGACGGTCTGCTGGCCGGGCTCCGGGCCATGGAGCTGGACCGGACCGGTTCCATCGCGCTGGAGAACATCGATCTGTCGCTGTCCCGGCGGGCCGACCGGGCGGCGGACGACGCCCCCGGCGAGGGCGCCGACGCCGTGCTGTGGGAGTCGCTGACCGACGCCACCCACGAGGAGTCCACGCTCTCCGCGACCTACCTGGCGTTCCTGACGGTCGCCACGATGATCGCGGCCTGCGGCGTGGTCCTCGACAACGCGATCCTGATCGTCGGCGCGATGGCCGTGGGCCCGGAGTTCGGACCGGTGGCCGGTATCTGCACCGCGCTCGTCCGCCGGGCCCCACGGCTGGCCTGGCGCTCCCTGGTGGCGCTGCTCGTGGGGTTCGTGGTGGCGATGGCGGTCACCGTGGGCTTCAGCCTCTTCATGGACGCGGTGGGCCTCTTCCACTTCAAGGACCTGGAAGCCGCGCGCCCGAACACCAACTTCATCTACCGGCCCGACTGGTTCTCCTTCGTCGTCGCCGTGCTCGCCGGTATCGCCGGGGTGCTCTCGCTGACGTCGGCGAAGTCGGGCGCCCTGGTCGGTGTGGCGATCTCGGTGACCACGGTCCCGGCCGCGGCCAACGCCGCGGTGGCGCTCGGCTACCAGGAGTACGGCCAGGCCTGGCACTCCATGGAGCAGTTGCTGCTGAACCTGGCCGGCATCGTCCTCGCCGGCACCCTGACCCTGACCACCCAGAAACTGCTGTGGGCCCGGCAGGGCACCGGGCGACGGGCCCACTAGGTTCTGTCGTCACCTTCCCGTCGCCGCCCGAAGGGCCGCCCCGCGGCCGGGAAGGTGACGACAGCCACCGGGACCGCCCCGGCCGTCCGGCCGCCCACGAAAAGGCCCCGCCCGATGCCGGGCGGGGCCTTCGTCATACCGGTCGGCAGGACCGGGCTAGCCCAGCGCGGACTTGACCGCGTCGGCCAGCCGCTCGGCCACCGCCCGCGCCTGCTCGATGTCCGCGGCCTCCACCATCACCCGCACCAGCGGTTCCGTACCGGACGGCCGCAGCAGCACCCGGCCGGTGGCGCCCAGTTCCCGCTCCGCCTCGGCGACCGCCGCGGTCAGCTCGGGGGAGGTGGTCACCCGCGACTTGTCGACGTCGGGGACGTTGATGAGGATCTGCGGCAGCCGCTCCATGACGCCCACCAGGTCGGCCAGCGGCCGGCCGGTCGCGGCGATCCGGGCACCCAGCATCAGACCGGTCAGCGTGCCGTCGCCGGTCGTCGCATGGTCCAGCACGATCACATGCCCGGACTGCTCACCGCCCAGCGCGAAGCCGTGCGCCTTCATCTCCTCCAGGACGTAGCGGTCGCCGACCGCGGTCTGGACGAGGTCGATGCCCTCGCGCTCCATGGCCAGCTTGAAGCCCAGGTTGGACATCACGGTGGCGACGACGGTGTTCTTGCGCAGCATCCCCGCCTCGCGCATCCCGAGCGCCAGCACGGCCAGGATCTGGTCGCCGTCGACCTCGTTGCCCTCGCGGTCCACGGCCAGGCAGCGGTCCGCGTCGCCGTCGTGGGCGACACCCAGGTCGGCGCCGTGCTCGACGACGGCCGCACGCAGCAGCTGGAGGTGGGTGGAGCCACAGCCTTCGTTGATGTTCAGGCCGTCGGGGTCGGTACCGATCGTGATGACATCGGCGCCGGCCCGCGCAAAGGCCTCGGGCGAGACCCGCGCCGCCGCGCCGTGCGCACCGTCGATGACGATCTTCAGCCCGTCCAGGCGGTTGGGCAGCACGCCGACGAGATGCGCGACGTAGTTGTCGAAGCCCTCGTCGTAGACGGTGACCCGGCCCACGCCCGCACCGGTCGGCCGCTCCCAGGGCTCACCTGAGCTGTGGGCGCGGTAGGTCTTCTCGATCCGGTCCTCCAGCTCGTCGGCGAGCTTGTGGCCGCCGCGGGCGAAGAACTTGATGCCGTTGTCGGGCATCGGGTTGTGACTGGCGGAGAGCATCACACCGAGGTCCGCGCCGAGGGAACCGGTCAGATAGGCGACCGCCGGGGTCGGCAGCACCCCCACCCGCAGCACGTCCACGCCGGCGCTGGCCAGGCCCGCCACGACCGCGGCCTCCAGGAACTCCCCGGACGCGCGTGGATCGCGTCCGACCACCGCCACCGGCCGGTGACCTTCGAAGGTGCCCGCTTCCGCGAGTACATGCGCCGCAGCGACCGACAGACCGAGCGCCAGCTCCGCCGTCAGATCCGCATTGGCGACGCCGCGCACACCGTCCGTGCCGAAGAGTCGTCCCACTGGTGTCCTCCGAGTAGATGAGCTTGGACCAGAGCGTTAAGTCCAGGTATACGCCCCAGCTCCTGGATAGCCGAACGCCCCGGCAGCACGGATCCGTGCCACCGGGGCGTTCGCCAAGTGCTGCATGTCGCAGCGAGCGCGGATTAGCGCTTGCTGTACTGCGGCGCCTTACGGGCCTTCTTCAGACCGGCCTTCTTGCGCTCGACCGCACGGTCGTCACGCTTGAGGAACCCGGCCTTCTTCAGCGCGCCGCGGTTGTTGTCCACGTCCGCCTCGTTCAGCGCACGGGCCACGCCCAGGCGCAGCGCACCGGCCTGGCCGGAGATGCCGCCACCGGAGATGCGGGCAACCACGTCGTAGCGGTTGTCGAGCTCGAGCACCTTGAAGGGCTCGTTGACTTCCTGCTGGTGCACCTTGTTGGGGAAGTAACCCTCAAGGGTGCGACCGTTGATCTTCCACTGGCCGGTGCCCGGAACGATCCGGACGCGGGCAATGGCGTTCTTGCGACGGCCCAGGCCGGCGGCCGGCTGCGGGTCGCCGAAGCGGGAGGCGAGGGACTCGGAGGTGTACTCCGACTCCACGACCTCGGTCTCAGTGGTGTATTCCTCGACGGCGTCGTCGTTCTCGATGACGGTCTCGGGAGTGGTCTCGGCCACGATGCTCCTCAGAATTCTCTGTCGTCTTAGGGGGTGGCCGGAACTACTGCGCGACCTGGGTGATCTCGAACGGGACCGGCTGCTGCGCAGCGTGCGGGTGCTCGGCGCCCGCGTAGACCTTCAGCTTCGAGAGCATCTGACGGCCGAGGGTGTTCTTGGGGAGCATGCCCTTGATGGCCTTCTCGACGGCCTTCTCGGGGTTCTTGTCGAGCAGCTCGTCGTAGCGGACGGAGCGCAGACCACCCGGGAAGCCAGAGTGGCGGTAGGCCATCTTCTGGGTCCGCTTGTTGCCGGACAGGTGCACCTTGTCGGCGTTGACGATGATGACGAAGTCACCCATGTCAACGTGCGGCGCGTAAACGGGCTTGTGCTTACCCCGCAGGAGGGACGCGGCCTGGGTGGCCAGACGGCCCAGGACAACGTCCTGCGCGTCAATGATGTGCCACTGGCGCTGGACATCGCCGGGCTTGGGGCTGAACGTACGCACGGTTAGCCTTCGCTTCTTCAGAGGTGGGGTATCCCCAGGGCCTGAGGCCTCGGGGACGGGTCCTGTACTGGTCACCGCTGCCGATCACACCAGCAGGAGCGGCACTACGGGTGACGCAACCCGATCGTCCGTCGCTGGTCATCGGCCCGGTGGACCGCGTAAGGGCCCCCTCACGTGAGATAGAGCAAGCCAATACGCATAACGAAAAGGCAGAATACCGGCCCGGCCCTGGTGGGGTCAAAACGCCCCCCGAACCGGCGTGCGGTACCGGCCTCCGCCGCCTTCCCGGTCACCGTGCGTATCGGCTGCCCCACGCCCCCGCAGGGAGCCGGCACCGTAGTCCGCACCGGAACTGGAACCGGAGCTGGAACCGGAGCTGGAACCGGCACCGGCACCGGCACCACAGAGCCACCGCCGGCCGTGGCCTACCGCTCGCGCACCACCCGCCGCTCATCCCACACCGGCTCCGCCGTCTCCCGTACCAGCCCGTCCGAGCCGAAGACCAGGAACCGGTCGAAGGACCGCGCGAACCACCGGTCGTGGGTCACCGCCACCACCGTCCCCTCGTACGCCTCCAGCCCCTCCTGCAGCGCCTCCGCCGACTCCAGGTCCAGGTTGTCCGTCGGCTCGTCGAGCAGCAGCGCGGTCGTGCCGGACAGCTCCAGCAGCAGGATCTGGAAGCGCGCCTGCTGGCCGCCGGAGAGCCGTTCGAAGCGCTGCTCGGCCTGCTGCTCCAGCTCGTAGCGGCGCAGCGCCGACATGGCCTGCCCCTTGTTCTTGGCGTGCTCGCTCCACAGGATGTCGAGCAGGGTGCGGCCCATCAGCTCGGGGTGGGCGTGGGTCTGCGCGAAGTGGCCCGGGACGACGCGGGCGCCGAGCTTCCATGCGCCGGCGTGCGGGACGGGGTTCTGCTCGTCACCGGCCAGCAGCCGCAGGAAATGGGACTTGCCCGACCCGTTGGAGCCGAGGACCGCGACCCGCTCGCCGTAGAAGATCTCCAGGGAGAAGGGCTTCATGAGGCCGGTCAGCTCCAGCCCCTCGCAGGTGATCGCCCGTACCCCGGTGCGCCCGCCGCGCAGCCGCATGGTGATCTCCTGCTCGCGCGGCGGCTCCGGCGGCGGCCCGGCCTCCTCGAACTTCTTCAGCCGGGTCTGCGCCGCCGCATAGCGCGAGGCCAGCTCGTGGCTGACCGAGGCCGCCTGGCGCAGCGAGACCACCAGCTTCTTCAGCTGCGCATGCTTCTCGTCCCAGCGCCGCCGCAGCTCCTCGAAGCGGGCGAAGCGCTCCTTGCGCGCCTCGTGGTAGGTGTCGAAGCCGCCGCCGTGCACCCAGACGTCGGAGCCCGCGGGGCCCGGCTCGACGCTGACGATCTTCTCCGCGGCCCGGGCCAGCAGCTCCCGGTCGTGCGAGACGAACAGCACCGTCTTACGGGTCTGCCGGAGCTGTTCCTCCAGCCAGCGCTTGCCCGGCACGTCCAGATAGTTGTCCGGCTCGTCCAGCAGCAGCACCTCGTCCGTGCCGCGCAGCAGCGACTCCAGCACCAGCCGCTTCTGCTCGCCGCCGGACAGCGTGCGCACCTGCCGCCATTGCGCCTTCTCGTACGGCATCCCCAGGGCCGCCGTCGTGCAGATGTCCCAGGCCGTCTCGGCCTCGTAGCCGCGCGCCTCGGCCCAGTCGCTGAGCGCCTGGGCATAGGCCATCTGCGCGGCCTCGTCGTCGCCCTCGGCGGTCATCATCGCCAGCTCCGCGGCGTCCACCGCCGCTGCCGCCGCCCTGATCCGTGGCTGCGCCACCGAGACCAGCAGGTCACGCACCGTGCGCTCGTCCCGTACGGAGCCCACGAACTGCGGCATCACGCCCAGCCCGCCGCTGACCGTCACCGCACCGCCGTGCGGCTGGAGCTCCCCCGCGATCAGCCTCAGCAGCGTCGTCTTCCCGGCGCCGTTGGCTCCCACCAGCGCCACCGATGCGCCCTCCCCCACCCGGAAGGACACGTCTCCCAGCAGGACCCTCCCGTCCGGCAGGTAGTACTCCAGATGTCCGGCCTCAAGATGTCCCATGAGCGGGATTGTGACCGGCCTCCGGACGTTCCACCAACCCCATTAGGATGCGCGGCATGAGTTTTGGGCAAGGGGGGCCGTTCGACGGCCCCGGGGGTTCTTCGTCGTCCACTCCGGACTGGGGTGCACTGGCCGAGGAGAGCGAGGCACAGACCCGCCGCAAACGCCGGCTGTGGATCGGCGGTGGAGCGCTGGCGGCCCTCGCGGTGGCCGGCATCGTCACCTTCGCCGTCATAGCCGGCGGCAGTGGGTCGCCGGGCGGCAATCCGACGGCGTCGCCCACGGCGTCCGACCAGGCCGCGGCGCCGGACGACCAGCCGTCCTTCCCCGACGTCTCCGTGCCGCCCCCGCCCAACCCGCGGGACTACATCTCCGACCCCAAGAAGGACCGGGCGCCGCTCACCCCGGCCACCCTCTTCGCCCAGAAGAGCATGGTCGTCGGCGCACACACCTACCCGCGCACCAAGACCGCCACCACCAAGGACTGCACCGCCGCCGCCCAGGGGCCGCTGGTCTCCTCGCTGTCCCACAACGGCTGCAGGCAGCTGCTGCGCGCCACCTACGCCAAGGGCGGCGTCGCGGTCACCGTCGGCGTCGCGGTCTTCGACTCGCCCGCCCAGGCCGCCAAGGTCATGAACGAGAACAAGGCCAATCTCATGCCGCTGCCCGGCGGCGGTGTCCCCTCGGACTTCTGCCAGGGCACGAAGTGCCGGATGGCGACCAATGCCACCGGCCGCTACGCCTACTTCACGATCGCCGGCTACCTCAACGGCAAGGACGTCACCGCCACGGAGACCAAGGCCCGCCAGATCGCCCGGGACGGCGGCGCCTACGCGTTCAGCCAGATCACCCAGCGCGGCAAGGACCAGGCCGCCAAGGCTGCCGAACAGCAGCTCAAGGACGCCCAGAAGAAGGCCGGCAAGTCCTGACCCCTTCCGGTGGCGCCGCCCTTCCCGGCGGCGCCCCGAAGGCTCCACGGACCCCGCTCAGCAGCAGCCGCCCCCGCCGCCGCCCCCGGGCAGCGTCCGCTTGTTGCGCGCCTCCTGGTTGCGCGCCATCAGCAGCTCGTCGGCCGGGTAGCCGACCTCCTCCAGGGTCAGCCCGTGCGGCCGTACGACATGGACGGCGGAGTCCCGCACCCCGGCGGCCAGCACCTTCCCCGGCCACTCCACCGGCCGGTGCCCGTCGCCGACGAACAGCATCGCCCCCACCAGCGACCGCACCATGTTGTGGCAGAAGGCGTCCGCCCGCACGGTCGCCGTGATGATCCCGTCCGCCCCGCGCGACCAGCTCAGCTCCTGCAGCGTCCGGATCGTCGTCGCGCCTTCCCGCCGCTTGCAGTACGCCGCGAAGTCGTGCTCCCCCAACAGCGGCCGCGAGGCCTCGTGCATCGCCTCGACGTCCAGCTCCCAGTCGTGCCACAGCACATGGCCGCGCAGCAGCGGATCCACGCCCCCGTGGTGATCGGTCACCCGGTACGCGTACCGCCGCCAGATCGCCGAGAACCGCGCATTGAACCCGTACGGCGCCTCGGCCAGCCGCCACACCCGCACATCCTTGGGCAGCCGCCCGGCCAGCCGCCGCAGCAGCTTGTCCTGATGCTCGGCCCACACCGCCGCGGGCAGGTCCACGTGCGCCACCTGCCCCCGCGCATGCACCCCCGCATCCGTTCGCCCGGCCACGGTGAGCTCATACGTCTGTCCGGACCGGGTCACGGTCCGCAGCGCATCCTCGATCTCCCCCTGCACGGTCCGCCGGCCACCGGCCTGCTTCGCCCACCCGGAGAAGTCCTTTCCGTCGTAGGAAAGGTCCATCCGCACCCGGACGAACCCGGGCTCCACTTCGTCACTCACGACAGCAATCCTCCCTCACGCCGCGGACAGCCGTTCCGCCCGGGCGCATCCCCGGTGCGCGCCCCCGGGCACGACGCCCCGGGCACGGCGGAACGGCCCCGCCACCGCCCGCCCGCGCACGCGAAAGCGGGCCCGCCCCGAAGGACGGACCCGCTCACACGTCAGTCAGGACTCAGGCGTCCTTCGACTCCTCGGTCGCCTCGGCAGCCGGGGCCGCCTCCGCGTCCTTGGCCGCACGCTTCGTCGCGGCCTCGGCCTCACCGGTGGCCTGCTGGGCCACGGTCAGCGCCTCCACCAGCTCGATGACGGCCATGGGCGCGTTGTCGCCACGGCGGTTACCGATCTTGGTGATACGGGTGTAGCCACCCGGGCGGTTCTCGAACCGCGGGGCGATCTCCGTGAAGAGCGTGTGCACGACGCTCTTGTCCGAGATCAGCTGCATGACCTGACGGCGGTTGTGAAGGTCGCCCTTCTTCGCCTTGGTCACCAGGCGCTCCGCGTACGGACGCAGACGACGGGCCTTGGCCTCGGTCGTCGTGATGCGGCCGTGCTCGAAGAGCGAGGTGGCCAGGTTGCGCAGCATCAGGCGCTCGTGCGCAGCGCTGCCGCCCAGACGGGCACCCTTGGCGGGCTTCGGCATGGTGTATCTCCTTCATTGCTGCACCGGCCGTATCAGGTACCGGTGACAGTTCCCACGAGGCGGGCGCCCCGCGGAAGATTCTGCATGCTCCGGGGGATCACCCCCGGGCCCCCAGCCGGAAACGCAGGCCGGTGGTCAGCACGGCAGGGGCCCGGGAATCACTCCCGGACCCCAGCCGGTCGGACTCAGTACTGCTCGGTCTCCACGAACCCGGCGTCCGCGTCGTCGTCCGCGCCGAAGGCGTCGGCGGCAGCGGTCGGGTCGAATCCGGGCGGGCTGTCCTTGAGGGCCAGGCCCATGCCGGCCAGCTTCGCCTTGACCTCGTCGATCGACTTCGCACCGAAGTTGCGGATGTCGAGCAGGTCGGCCTCGGAGCGCGCCACGAGCTCACCCACGGAGTGGATGCCCTCACGCTTGAGGCAGTTGTACGAGCGGACCGTGAGCTCCAGCTCCTCGATCGGCAGCGCCAGGTCGGCGGCCAGGGCGGCGTCCGTCGGGGACGGGCCCATGTCGATGCCCTCGGCGTCGATGTTGAGCTCGCGCGCCAGACCGAACAGCTCGACCAGGGTCTTACCGGCGGACGCCATGGCGTCACGCGGGCGCATGGCCTGCTTGGTCTCGACGTCGACGATCAGCTTGTCGAAGTCGGTGCGCTGCTCGACACGGGTCGCCTCGACCTTGTACGTGACCTTGAGCACCGGCGAGTAGATGGAGTCGACCGGGATACGGCCGATCTCCTGGCCCACCTGCTTGTTCTGGACGGCGGAGACGTAGCCGCGACCGCGCTCGACGGTCAGCTCCATCTCCAGCTTGCCCTTGCCGTTGAGCGTGGCGAGGACCAGGTCCGGGTTGTGCACCTCGACACCGGCCGGCGGGGCGATGTCCGCGGCGGTGACCAGGCCGGGGCCCTGCTTGCGCAGGTACATCACGACCGGCTCGTCGTGCTCCGAGGAGACGACCAGCTGCTTGATGTTGAGGATGAGGTCGGTGACGTCCTCCTTGACGCCCGGCACGGTGGTGAACTCGTGCAGGACACCGTCGATGCGGATGGACGTGACCGCCGCACCCGGAATCGAGGACAGGAGGGTCCGACGCAGGGAGTTGCCGAGGGTGTAGCCGAAGCCCGGCTCCAGCGGCTCGATCACGAACCGGGAGCGGTATTCGTCGACGACCTCTTCGGTCAGCGAGGGACGCTGAGCAATCAGCATGGTGTTCGATCCTTCAGTCGTGGACGCCCGCTATTTGACGCCCGCTGTACTGACAAGGGTACGGGCGGCACGGCGCAAACAGCTCCGTACCGCCCCCACCGGTCAGCCCTTACTTGGAGTAGAGCTCAACGATCAGCTGCTCCTGCACCTGGGTGTCGATCACCTGGCGCTCGGGCATGCTGTGCACGAGGATCCGCAGGTTCGAGGGGATCGATTCCAGCCAGGCCGGAACGGTCCTCTCGCCGGCCTCGGCCTGCGCCACCGCGAACGGGGTCAGGTTCCGAGAGCTCTGGCGGACCTCGACGATGTCGTTCACGGCCACGCGAGCCGACGGAATGTCGGTCTTGCGGCCGTTCACCGTGATGTGTCCGTGACGGACCAGCTGACGGGCGTGGTCGCGGGACTTGGCAAAGCCGGCCCGGTAAACCACGTTGTCGAGGCGGGTCTCAAGGATGCGCAGAAGGTTCTCACCGGTCTTGCCGGTCTTCTGGTTCGCTTCCTTGTAGTAGTTCACGAACTGCTTCTCCAGGACACCGTAGATACGGCTGCACTTCTGCTTCTCACGAAGCTGGAGCAGGTACTCGCTGTCCTTGGTGCGCCCGCGACCGTGCTCACCCGGGGGGTAAGGACGGATCTCGATCGGGCACTTCGCGCTCTCGCACTTGCTCCCCTTGAGGAAGAGCTTCTGCTTCTCCCGACGGCAACGCTTGCAGTCGGCCCCGGTGTATCGCGCCATTTTCCAGTTGTCTCCGTTACCTCAGTGCGTCAGACGCGCCGGCGCTTGGGCGGGCGGCATCCGTTGTGCGGAGTGGGGGTGACGTCCTGGATCGAACCCACCTCGAGGCCGGTGGCCTGGAGGGAGCGGATCGCGGTCTCACGGCCGGAGCCGGGACCCTTGACGAAGACGTCGACCTTGCGCATGCCGTGCTCCTGCGCGCGGCGGGCGGCCGACTCGGCGGCCATCTGCGCGGCGAAGGGGGTGGACTTGCGCGAGCCCTTGAAGCCGACGTGGCCGGCAGAGGCCCAAGAGATCACGTTGCCCGTGGGGTCGGTGATCGAAACGATCGTGTTGTTGAACGTGCTCTTGATGTGAGCGTGCCCGTGGGCAACGTTCTTCTTCTCCTTGCGGCGCACCTTCTTGGCGCCGGCCGTACGGCCCTTCGGAGGCATTCATTACTCCCGTGGAGGTGGTCGGTCCTACAGCGAAGACCGCTTGCAGGGGCCTGGGGGGTCTCCCCCAGGGCACACAGTGCGTCCTGCTGAGGACTACTTCTTGCCCGGCTTCTTCTTGCCGGCGATCGCGCGACGCGGACCCTTGCGGGTACGGGCGTTCGTGCTGGTGCGCTGACCGTGCACCGGCAGACCGCGACGGTGACGCAGACCCTGGTAGCAGCCGATCTCGACCTTGCGGCGGATGTCGGCCTGGATCTCGCGACGGAGGTCACCCTCGGTCTTGAGGTTGTTGTCCACGAACTCGCGGATCTTGATGAGGTCTTCCTCAGCAAGGTCGCGAACACGGGTGTTCGGGTCCACGCCGGTGGCGGCGAGGGTCTGCTGCGACAGCGTCCGCCCGATACCGAAGACGTAGGTGAGGGCGACCTCCACACGCTTTTCGCGCGGGAGATCAACGCCTGCGAGGCGTGCCATTGATGTGGCTCCTGATGGCTATTCGGAGGTCTTCCGCAGCACCGTTCCCGTAAGACTCTGAAGAATTACGAGCCGGGTCCCCGGCCTCCGAGCCGGGGGTGTCGTCCCCACGCGAGTGATGCGGGGGTCGGGTGACTGCGTATGTACGTATGTGCTTGCGTCGCGCGAAAACTGCGAAATGCAGGTGGTCGGCGTGCGTCAGCCCTGGCGCTGCTTGTGGCGCAGGTTGTCGCAGATAACCATGACCCGGCCGTGGCGGCGGATCACCTTGCACTTGTCGCAGATCTTCTTGACGCTCGGCTTGACCTTCATGGGATGTGAGGTTCTCCGGGTCAGTGCCGTCACCCCACGGGAGCGGGGCGCCGACAAGATCTACTTGTAGCGGTAGACGATCCGGCCACGCGTCAGGTCGTAGGGAGAGAGCTCCACGACGACCCGGTCATCCGGGAGGATACGGATGTAGTGCATCCGCATCTTTCCGCTGATGTGCGCGAGGACCTTGTGACCGTTCTGGAGCTCCACCTTGAACATGGCGTTCGGGAGGGACTCGATCACGGTGCCCTCGATCTCGATGGCACCTTGCTTCTTGGCCACGCTTCGCCCTTCGAATCGGCTACCTTGATCGACTATCCCGCACCACACCCTCGACCAAGAGGGCATACGGATGCACGAGAGCCGACGCGTTAGTCTACGTCAGCACCCAGCAAAAGACGAATCCAGGATTATTGCCCACCCGGGGAGATCCTTACGCCCGGGGCCGGTCGGCCGGGCGCGTCAGAGCGCCGGGCGGGCCGGGCCGGCGGGCGCGTCAGGCACCCGGGCGGCCCGGGCCGGCGGGCGCGTCAGGCACCCGGGACGGGTCAGGCGATGGAGTCTCCCCTGACCCTCAGGGTCTTCGGGAAGGATCAGGCGAGGGGGTCGGGCGCCGCGGTGATTCCCAGCTCGGCGAGCTTGGCCTTGCCGCCGTCCGGCGCGGTCAGCACCAGCGGGCCGTCCTCGGTCAGCGCGACCGAGTGCTCCCAGTGCGAGGACCAGCTGCCGTCGTTCGACTTGACCGTCCAGTCGTCGTCGAGGACGTGGGTCTTGGCCGTGCCGAGATTGACCATCGGCTCGATGGCGATGCAGAAGCCGGGCACCAGCTTGGGGCCGCGGCCGCGCTTGCGATCGACGTAGTTCAGCAGGTGCGGGTCCATGTGCATCTGCGAGCCGATGCCGTGGCCGCCGTAGTCCTCGACGATGCCGTACTTACCGCCGGCGGGGCGCGGCTGGCGGCGGATGTAGCCCTCGATCGCCTTGGAGATGTCGACCAGCCGGTTGCCCTTGGCGACCGCCGCGATACCGGCCCACATCGACTCCTCGGTGACCCGGCTCAGCTCGACCAGCTCCGCGGAGTGGCCGGAGCCGACGAAGGCGGTGTACGCCGCGTCGCCGTGCCAGCCGTCGATGATCGCGCCGCAGTCGATGGAGATGATGTCGCCGTTCTGCAGCACCGTCTCCGTGTCGGGGATGCCGTGGACCACGACATCGTTGACCGAGGTGCAGATCGTCGCGGGGAAGCCGCCGTAACCGAGGAAGTTCGACTTCGCTCCGTGCTCGGCGAGCACCTTGCGTGCCGCGTCGTCCAGATCCTTGGTCGTGGCGCCGGGCACCGCGGCCTCCCGGGTCGCCGCGTGAATGGCGGCGACCACCAGCCCCGCCTCGCGCATCTTCGCGATCTGCTCGGGGGTCTTGATCTCCACCATGACGGCTGGCGCCTTCCTGAACCGACTACAACGCATATCCGGCGGCCGTCACGACCGCCCCGTACACGATACGGCCGCGGCACCCTTGCGGGCACCGCGGCCGTATCGGAAGCCGTGTGCTGCTACGCGTCCCGCGACGGCAGGGCCGCCATGGAGCGCCGGGTGACCTCGTCGACCTTCCCCATCGCGGGGATGGTGACGACCAGGTCCTGGTCCTTGTAGTAGTCGATGATCGGCTCGGTCTCCGTGTGGTAGACCTCCAGCCGCTTGCGGACGGTCTCCTCACGGTCGTCGTCCCGCTGGTACAGCTCGCCGCCGCAGACGTCGCAGACGCCCTCGGCCTTCGGCTTGTTGTACTCCGCGTGGAAGACGTGGCTGGAGTCGTTGCGGCAGATGCGCCGGCCGGCGATCCGCTTGACGACCTCGTCCTCAGGGACCTCCAGGTCCAGGACGGCGTCCAGCTTGAGGTTCTTGTCCTTGAGGTACTCGTCCAGCGCCTTGGCCTGGCCAAGGTTGCGCGGGAAGCCGTCCAGGAGGAAACCGTTTGCCGCGTCGGGCTGCTCCATACGGTCCTCGGCCATCGCGATGGTGACCGAGTCGGGCACCAGGTTGCCGGCGTCCATGTACGACTTCGCCTCGCGGCCGAGGGGCGTGCCCTGGCTGATGTTGGCGCGGAACAGGTCCCCCGTGGAGATGTGCGGGATCTCGAGGTTCTTGGCAAGGTACGCAGCCTGCGTACCCTTGCCGGCCCCCGGGGGTCCGACGAGGACGATTCGCATCAGCGGAGGAACCCTTCGTAGTTGCGCTGCTGAAGCTGGCTCTCGATCTGCTTCACGGTCTCCAGACCCACACCCACGATGATCAGGATGCTCGTCCCGCCGAACGGGAAGTTCTGGTTCGCGTTGAAAAGCACCAACGCCACTGTTGGTACGAGCGCGATCAGCCCCAGGTACAGCGAGCCCGGCCACGTGATCCGGTTGAGCACGTAGCTGAGGTACTCGGCCGTCGGGCGACCAGCCCGGATACCCGGGATGAAGCCACCATACTTCTTCATGTTGTCGGCAACTTCTTCGGGGTTGAAGCTGATGGCGACGTAGAAGAAGGCGAAGAACACGATCAACAGGAAGTACGTAACGATGTAAACCGGGTGATTTCCCTTGGTGAAGTTGGTGGCGATCCACGTCGCCCATGCCGCCTTCGACCCGCTGAACTGTGCGATGAGGGCTGGAATGTAGAGCAGCGATGACGCGAAGATGACGGGAATCACACCCGCCTGGTTCACCTTGAGCGGGATGTAAGTGGACGTTCCGCCATAGGACCGGCGGCCGATCATCCGCTTCGCGTACTGCACCGGGATCCGCCGCTGGGCCTGCTCGACGAAGACCACCAGCGCGACCATCGCCAGGCCGACCGCGATCACCGCGAAGAACTCGATCCAGCCGTCGGCGAGCTTGCCGGTGAGCTTGATCTGCCACAGCGCGCCCGGGAAGCCGGCCGCGATGGAGATGAACATCAGGATCGACATGCCGTTGCCGATACCGCGGTCGGTGACGAGCTCACCGAGCCACATGATCAGGCCGGTGCCGGCGGTCATCGTGATGACCATGGTGATCGTGGTGAAGATCGACTGGCTGGGGACGATCTCGCGGGCGACCGGGCAGCTCTGGAAGAGCGCACCGCTGCGGGCGGTGGCCACCAGGCCGGTGCCCTGCAGGATGGCGAGCGCCACGGTCAGATAGCGGGTGTACTGGGTGATCTTTGCCTGCCCGGACTGCCCCTCTTTCTTGAGGGCTTCCAGCCGCGGGATCACCACGGTCAGCAGCTGGAGGATGATGCTCGCCGTGATGTACGGCATGATCCCCAGCGCGAAGATCGTGATCTGCAGCAGCGCACCACCGCTGAACATGTTCACCAGGGCGAACAACCCGCTGCTCCCGCCGGCCTGCTTCATGCAGGTCTCGACGTTCGCATAGTTGACCCCGGGGACCGGGACGTGTGCGCCGATCCGGTAGAGCACGACGATGCCCAGTGTGAACAGCAGCTTCTTGCGCAGGTCGGGCGTCTTGAACGCTCGGGCGAACGCGGTGAGCACGGTGCCTCCTGCGCCTCCCGCCTTGAATGCGAGAGGTGACGGTCTTGAGGATCGACGAATACGTAGCGGGCAAAAACCGCGCGGACACGGCCCGCGCGGCGGGGGTCCGGGACGAAGCCCGGAAAACAACAGTCCATCCCACCTTACCGGCGACCATACCCCCGTGGAACGACCAACCGGGGATGCCCCAAACGATGGGCATCCCCGGTCAGTTGAGTCAGCGAACTCAGATGAGTTCGGTGACGGCGCCGCCGGCAGCGGCGATCTTCTCCTTGGCGGAGCCGGAGACGGCGTCAACCGTCACCTGCAGCGCCACGGAGATCTCGCCGGTGCCGAGCACCTTGACGAGCTCGTTCTTGCGCACCGCGCCCTTGGCGACCAGGTCGGCCACCGTGACCTCGCCACCCTGCGGGTAGAGCGCGGCCAGCTTGTCCAGGTTCACGACCTGGAACTGCTTGTGGGCGGGGTTCTTGAAGCCCTTCAGCTTCGGGAGGCGCATGTGGAGGGGCATCTGCCCACCCTCGAAGCGCTCCGGAACCTGGTAACGGGCCTTCGTGCCCTTGGTACCACGACCAGCGGTCTTACCCTTGGACGCCTCACCACGACCGACACGGGTCTTGGCGGTCTTGGCGCCCGGGGCGGGCCGGAGGTTGTGGACCTTCAGCGGGTTGTTCTCCGCCATGTCAGTCGACCTCCTCAACCGTCACGAGGTGGCGGACGGTGTGCACCATGCCGCGGAACTCGGGGCGGTCCTCCTTGACAACCACGTCGTTGAGCCGCTTGAGGCCCAGCGAACGGAGGGTGTCGCGGTGGTTCTGCTTGCTACCGATGAAGGACTTCGTCTGCGTGATCTTGAGGTGCGCCATTACGCGGTCACCCCGGCACGCGCCCGCAGCAGAGCGGCGGGAGCAACGTCCTCCAGCGGCAGGCCACGACGGGCGGCGATCTCCTCGGGACGCTGCAGCCCCGAGAGAGCCTCCACCGTGGCGTGCACGATGTTGATCGGGTTCGACGAACCGAGCGACTTGCTCAGCACGTCGTGGATGCCCGCGCACTCCAGAACGGCACGCACGGGGCCACCGGCGATCACACCGGTACCGGGGGAAGCCGGCTTGAGCAGGACGACGCCCGCAGCCTTCTCGCCCTGGATGGGGTGAGGGATGGTGCCCTGGATACGGGGGACCTTGAAGAAGTTCTTCTTGGCCTCTTCCACGCCCTTGGCGATGGCAGCCGGAACTTCCTTGGCCTTGCCGTAACCGACACCTACGGTGCCGTCACCATCGCCCACCACGACCAGCGCGGTGAAGCTGAAGCGACGGCCACCCTTGACAACCTTGGCGACACGGTTGATCGCGACAACGCGCTCAACGTATGCGGTCTTCTCGGCGGCAGCGCCACCGTCGCGACCCTTCCGGTCCCGCCGCTCGCCGCCACCGGCACCGCTCCCGCGGCGCTGGGGTCCAGCCATTGGATTTACCTCTCTCTGTTACGTCCGCTAGCTCCGGAACCGGGGCTTAGAACTTCAGCCCGGCTTCGCGGGCGGCGTCGGCCAGAGCGGCAATCCGCCCGGCGTACTGCTTGCCACCACGGTCGAACACGACGGCCTCGACACCGGCGGCCTTGGCACGCTCGGCGACCAGGGAACCGACCTGCTTGGCCTGAGCGCTCTTGTCGCCCTCGCCACCACGGATCGACGCGTCCAGGCTCGACGCGGAGGCCAGCGTGTGGCCCGCGATGTCGTCGATGACCTGAGCGGTGATGCCACGGTTGGACCGCGTCACCACCAGACGCGGACGGTCCGGGGTACCCGAAATCCGCTTACGGATCCGGATGTGGCGCCGCTTGGCGGCGGCCCGCTTGTAAGCGTCGCCCTTGGCGATCTTCACACCGTATGCCATGGCTTACTTACCAGCCTTTCCGACCTTGCGGCGGATGACCTCGCCGGCGTACTTGACGCCCTTGGCCTTGTACGGGTCAGGCTTGCGCAGCTTGCGGATGTTCGCCGCAACCTCGCCGACCTTCTGCTTGTCGATGCCCTCGACGCTGAGCTTGGTCGGGGACTCGACCTTGAAGGAGATGCCCTCGGGGGCCTCGATCAGGATCGGGTGGCTGTAGCCCAGGGAGAACTCCAGGTTGGAGCCCTTCGCCTGGACGCGGTAACCGACACCGCTGATCTCGAGCGCCTTGCTGAAGCCCTGGGTCACGCCGGTGATCATGTTCGCCACCAGCGTGCGGGACAGGCCGTGCAGGGCCTTGTTCTGACGCTCGTCGTTCGGGCGGGTGACGGCGATGACGCCGTCCTCACCCTTGGCGACCTCGATGGGCGCTGCGACGGTGTGCGAGAGAGAACCCTTGGGGCCCTTCACCGCGACCGTACGGCCATCGATGGTGACGTCCACACCAGCGGGAACCTGGATGGGCAGCTTGCCAATACGCGACATTAGCTATTCCTCCGTTCCCTGGTTACCAGACGTAGGCGAGGACTTCCCCACCCACGCCCTTCTTGCTGGCCTGCTGACCGGTCAGGAGACCGTGGGACGTGGAGATGATCGCCACGCCCAGGCCGCCGAGGACCTTCGGCAGGTTGGTGGACTTTGCGTAGACCCGCAGGCCCGGCTTCGAAATCCGCTTGATGCCGGCGATCGAGCGCTCGCGGTTCGGGCCGAACTTCAGCTCGAGGGTGAGGTTCTTGCCAACCTCGGCGTCCTCGACCTTCCAGCCGGTGATGTAACCCTCCTGCTGGAGGATCTCCGCGATGTGCGACTTGATCTTGCTGTGCGGCATCACGACGGTGTCGTGGTACGCCGAGTTCGCGTTACGCAGACGGGTCAGCATGTCTGCGATGGGATCAGTCATGGTCATGAATTGGCCTTCGGCCTCTCTCGCCGGGGTTTCCTATGTGCGCCATCCCTCTCCCCGATCAGAGTCGGGACGGGTGCGGCGCGGGGACCTACGGCGTAGTAAGCGACTTTATGCGGGCTCGGCCCGCGGTCGGTCTCGGGCGGCGGTGCGCCCAAACCCCTCTACCCTACGGGAAAAGAGGGATGGGCGCCCGCCGGCCGAATGCTTACCGAGAGCCCTGGTCGTCCCAATGAAGGGATTACCAGGAGCTCTTGGTCACGCCCGGCAGCTCGCCACGGTGAGCCATCTCACGAAGGCACACGCGGCACAGGCCGAACTTGCGGTAGACGGAGTGCGGACGGCCGCAGCGCTGGCAACGCGTGTACGCGCGGACAGCAAACTTCGGCTTACGAGCCGCCTTAGCGATCAGAGCCTTCTTCGCCACGGTCAGTTCTCCTTGAACGGGAAGCCGAGGTGACGAAGCAGGGCGCGGCCCTCATCGTCGTTGGACGCCGTGGTGACCACGGTGATGTCCATGCCCCGCGTCCGGTCGATCTTGTCCTGGTCGATCTCGTGGAACATGACCTGCTCCGTGAGACCGAAGGTGTAGTTGCCCCGACCGTCGAACTGCTTCGGGGACAGACCACGGAAGTCGCGGATGCGCGGCAGCGCCAGCGACAGCAGGCGGTCCAGGAACTCCCACATGCGGTCACCGCGGAGGGTGACGTGGGCACCGATCGGCTGGCCCTCACGCAGCTTGAACTGCGCGATGGACTTACGGGCCTTGGTGACGGCCGGCTTCTGTCCGGTGATCGTGGTGAGGTCGCGGATGGCGCCCTCGATCAGCTTGGAGTCGCGGGCGGCGTCGCCCACACCCATGTTGACCACGATCTTGGTCAGACCGGGGATCTGCATGACGTTCTCGAGCGAGAACTCGTCCTTCAGCTTCCCGGCGATCTCTTCGCGGTAGCGCGTCTTGAGACGCGGCGCGTTGGTGGTGGCAGTCATCAGATGTCCTCACCGGTCCGCTTGGCAACGCGGATCTTGTTGCCCTCGTCGTCGAAGCGGTACCCGACGCGGGTGACGACCTTGTTGCCGTCCTTCTCCACCACGAGCTGAACGTTGCTCACGTGGACAGGGGCTTCGGTCGTCACGATGCCGCCGGTCTTCGAACCACGAGCGGTCTGTCCGGCCTTGGTGTGCTTCTTGACCCGGTTGACACCCTCGACCAGGACACGGTCCTCGCGGGGGAAGGCCTGGATGACCTTGCCCTGCTTGCCCTTGTCCTTACCGGTGATGACCTGGACCAGGTCGCCCTTCTTGATCTTCATCGGTTACAGCACCTCCGGCGCGAGCGAGATGATCTTCATGAACTTCTTCTCGCGCAGCTCCCGGCCCACGGGGCCGAAGATGCGGGTGCCGCGGGGGTCGCCATCGTTCTTGAGGATGACGGCCGCGTTCTCGTCGAAGCGGATGTACGAGCCGTCCGGACGGCGGCGCTCCTTGACGGTGCGAACGATGACCGCCTTGATGACGTCACCCTTCTTCACGTTGCCACCGGGGATCGCATCCTTCACGGTGGCGACGATGACGTCACCGATGCCCGCGTAGCGGCGACCGGAACCACCGAGAACACGGATGCAAAGGATTTCCTTCGCACCAGTGTTGTCGGCGACCCGCAGTCGCGACTCCTGCTGGATCACGTCTATCTCCTGTGTGTCTGCCGGTTCCCGGCAGGGGCTGCCGCTTACGTGACGAGCCCCTGCCGAGCCTGGCGGAACTGTTCCTAGGGGGTCCCCCTAGGAGGGATTACTTGGCCTTCTCGAGGATCTCGACGATGCGCCAGCGCTTGGTGGCGGACAGCGGCCGGGTCTCCATCAGGAGGACGCGGTCGCCGACACCGGCAGCGTTCTGCTCGTCGTGCGCCTTGAGCTTGTTGGTACGGCGGATGACCTTGCCGTACAGCGCGTGCTTGACGCGGTCCTCGACAGCGACGACGACGGTCTTGTCCATCTTGTCGCTGACGACGAGACCCTCACGGGTCTTGCGGAAACCGCGCTCGTTCGTCTCAGTCACATTCTTCTCGCTCATCAGGCGCTCTCCACCGTCTCGATGCCCAGCTCGCGCTCACGCATCAGGGTGTAGATCCGGGCGATGTCCTTACGGACGGACTTGAGCCGACCGTGGTTCTCGAGCTGTCCGGTCGCCGCCTGGAAGCGGAGGTTGAACAGCTCCTCCTTGGCCTCACGAAGCTTGGCAACGAGGTCCTCGTTGTTCAGCTCGCGCAGCTCGGTCGCCTTGATACCGGCCGCCATCACGACTCACCTGCCTCGCGCCGCACGATGCGGCACTTCATCGGAAGCTTGTGGGCGGCGCGGGTCAGCGCCTCCTTGGCAACCTTTTCGTTCGGGAAGGACAGCTCGAACATCACCCGACCGGGCTTGACGTTCGCGACCCACCACTCCGGAGAACCCTTACCGGAACCCATGCGGGTTTCGGCCGGCTTCTTCGTGAGCGGGCGGTCCGGGTAAATGTTGATCCAGACCTTGCCGCCACGCTTGATGTGACGGGTCATCGCGATACGAGCGGACTCGATCTGACGGTTCGTCACGTAAGCCGGGGTGACGGCCTGGATGCCGTACTCACCGAAGGCCAGCTCGGTGCCACCCTTGGCCATACCGCTGCGCTTCGGGTGGTGCTGCTTGCGGTGCTTGACCCTGCGAGGGATCAGCATGTCGGTCAGGCCTCCGTTCCGGGGGTCTCCGCCGGAGCAGCGGCAGCGGCCTCGGCCTTGGGGGCCTCGGCAGCGGCGGTCTGCTGCTGCGGCTTGCGGCCACCGCGGCCGCCACGCTCGCCACCGCGGCGCGGGCGGTCGTTGCCGCCACCGCGGGCCGGGCGGTTACCCGCACGGGCGGCAGCGTTCTCGGCACGCACCTCGGCGATGTTCTTGACGTCGCCCTTGTAGATCCAGACCTTCACACCGATGCGGCCGAAGGTGGTCTTGGCCTCGAAGAAGCCGTAGTCGACGTTCGCACGGAGCGTGTGCAGGGGCACACGGCCCTCGCGGTAGAACTCCGAGCGGGACATCTCGGCGCCGCCGAGACGGCCACCGCACTGGATCTTGATGCCCTTGGCGCCGGCCTTCATCGTCGACTGCATGCTCTTACGCATGGCGCGACGGAAGGAGACGCGGGACGAGAGCTGCTCGGCGACGGCCTGGGCCACGAGCTGAGCATCGGTCTCGGGGTTCTTGACCTCGAGGATGTTCAGCTGGACCTGCTTGCCGGTCAGCTTCTCCAGCTCGCCGCGGATGCGGTCGGCCTCGGCGCCGCGGCGGCCGATGACGATGCCCGGACGAGCGGTGTGGATGTCAACGCGGACGCGCTCACGGGTGCGCTCGATCTCCACCTTGGAGATACCGGCGCGCTCCATGCCCTTCGTCATCATGCGACGAATGGCGACGTCTTCCTTGACGTAGTCCTTGTACAGCTTGTCGGCGTACCAACGCGACTTGAAGTCGGTGGTGATGCCGAGCCGGAACCCGTGCGGGTTAACCTTCTGGCCCATTACCGGGTTCCTTCCTTGCTGCTGACGACCACGGTGATGTGGCTGGTCCGCTTGCGGATCCGGTAGGCACGGCCCTGGGCGCGCGGACGGAACCGCTTCAGGGTCGGGCCCTCGTCGACGTATGCCTCGGAGATGACGAGGCTGCCGGCGTCGGTGTGGTCGTAGTTGTGCGCGGCGTTGGCAATGGCGCTGTCCAGCACCTTGCCCACCGGCACGCTCGCGGCCTGCGGGGCGAAACGCAGGACCGCCTGAGCCTCCGTGGCATTCATGCCACGGATAAGGTCCACCACGCGGCGGGCCTTCATGGGCGTGACGCGGATGTACCGCGCCTGGGCCCTGGCTTCCATGGTTGTCCCTTCGGTGTCAGTCATAGTCTTCGCACTCCGCCGATCAACGACGCCGCGACTTGCGGTCGTCCTTCTCGTGGCCGCGGAAGGTGCGGGTCGGCGCAAACTCGCCGAGCTTGTGGCCGACCATCGACTCGGTGACGAACACCGGGACGTGCTTGCGGCCGTCGTGCACCGCGATCGTGTGGCCGAGCATGGCCGGGACGATCATGGAGCGGCGGGACCAGGTCTTGATGACGTTCTTGGAGCCGGCATCGTTCTGAACATCCACCTTCTTGGAAAGGTGGTCGTCGACGAAGGGCCCCTTCTTGAGACTGCGCGGCATCTAAACCCGCTCCTAGCGCTTCTTGTTCGTCTTGCGGCGGCGGACGATGTACTTGTTGCTCGCCTTCTTCGGCGAACGAGTACGACCCTCCTTCTGACCCCACGGCGAGACCGGGTGGCGACCACCGGAGGTCTTGCCCTCACCACCACCGTGCGGGTGGTCGACGGGGTTCATCACGACACCACGCACGGTCGGGCGGACGCCCTTCCAGCGCATGCGGCCGGCCTTACCCCAGTTGATGTTCGACTGCTCGGCGTTGCCGACCTCGCCGACGGTGGCGCGGCAGCGCACGTCGACCAGGCGGATCTCACCGGACGGCATACGAAGGTGAGCCATGCGGCCCTCCTTCGCCAGCAGCTGCACGGAGGCGCCGGCCGAGCGGGCGAACTTCGCGCCGCCGCCCGGACGCAGCTCGATCGCGTGGATCGTCGTACCCACGGGGATGTGACGCAGCGGCAGGTTGTTGCCCGGCTTGATGTCGGCGCCAGCGCCGTTCTCAATCCGAGCACCCTGGACCAGGCCACGGGGCGCGATGATGTAGCGCTTCTCGCCGTCTGCGTAGTGCAGGAGCGCGATGCGCGCGGTGCGGTTCGGGTCGTACTCGATGTGCGCGACCTTGGCCGGCACGCCGTCCTTGTCGTGACGACGGAAGTCGATCACGCGGTAGGCGCGCTTGTGGCCACCACCCTGGTGGCGAACGGTCACACGACCGGCGTTGTTACGGCCGCCCTTGCTGTGCAGCGGGCGGACCAGCGACTTCTCCGGCGTGGACCGCGTGACCTCGACAAAGTCGGCGACGCTGGAGCCACGACGGCCCGGGGTCGTCGGCTTGTACTTGCGGATACCCATTTCTCAGTCCTCGTCCGATTCCGGACGACTCGGACTCCCTTAGGAGACCGGGCCGCCGAAGATGTCGATACGGTCGCCCTCGGCGAGGGTCACGATGGCGCGCTTGGTGTTCGCACGCTTGCCGTAACCGGTGCGGGTGCGCTTGCGCTTGCCCTGCCGGTTGATCGTGTTGACCCCGGTGACCTTGACCGAGAAGACCGCCTCGACGGCCTGCTTGATCTGGGTCTTGTTCGAGCCCGGCGCGACGATGAACGTGTACTTGTTCTCGTCCAGCAGGGCGTAGCTCTTCTCCGAGACAACCGGCTTGACGAGCACGTCACGCGGGTCCGAGAAGGTCTTGCTGGTGACGACGGCCTCAGTCATCAGGCGTCGCTCCCTTCGGTCTCAGCGGCCTTGGGGCCAGACACGAAGGACTCGAAGGCGGCCTTGGTGAAGACCACGTCGTCGGAGACGAGCACGTCGTACGTGTTCAGCTGGCCCGGCTCCAGGATGTGAACCTGGGGCAGGTTGCGGGCGGACAGCCACGCGGCCTCGTCGCTGCGCTCGGCGACCAGGAGCACGTTCTTGCGCTCGCTGACCTTGCCGAGAAGAGCCTTGGCGGCCTTGGTGGAGGTCGCACCCTCGACCACGCCGGAAACGACGTGGATGCGGGAGTTGCGGGCCCGGTCGGTGAGGGCACCGCGCAGGGCGGCAACCTTCATCTTCTTCGGGGTCCGCTGGCTGTAGTCACGCGGCACGGGGCCGTGGACGATGCCACCGCCGGCGAACTGCGGCGCACGGGTCGAACCCTGGCGCGCGCGGCCGGTGCCCTTCTGGCGGTACGGCTTCTTGCCACCGCCGCGGACCTCGCCGCGAGTCTTGGTCTTGTGCGTGCCCTGACGGGCAGCGGCCAGCTGTGCGACAACGACCTGGTGGATCAGCGGAACGCTGACCTTGGCGTCGAAGATCTCCGTGGGGAGCTCGACGGTACCGGCCTTGTCGCCTGCCGGCGAAAGGATGTCAATGGTGCTCATCGGTTACCTCAGGCCCCCTTGGCCGCGGTACGGACCAGGACGAGGCCGCCGTTCGGACCAGGAACTGCGCCCTTGATGAGCAGCAGACCCTTCTCCGCGTCAACGGCGTGGACGGTCAGGTTCTGGGTGGTGACCCGCTCATTGCCCATACGGCCGGCCATCCGCATGCCCTTGAACACGCGGCCCGGGGTGGCGCAGCCACCGATGGAGCCAGGCTTACGGTGCACGCGGTGGGCACCGTGGGAGGCCTTGCCGCCATGGAAGCCGTGACGCTTCATGACACCGGCGAAGCCCTTGCCCTTGCTCTTGCCGGTCACGTCCACCTTGACGCCGGACTCGAAGGTCTCAGCGGTCACTTCCTGGCCGAGGGTGTACTCACCGGCATCGGTGGTACGGACCTCGACGAGGTGGCGACGGGGGGTGACGTCGGCCTTCGCGAAGTGGCCCTTGAGGGGCTTGTTCACCTTGCGCGGGTCGATCTCGCCGAAGGCGATCTGGACGGAGTCGTAGCCGTCCTGGTCATTGGTGCGCACCTGGGTAACGACACAGGGGCCGGCCTTGACCACAGTGACCGGGACGACACGGTTGTTCTCGTCCCAGACCTGGGTCATGCCGAGCTTCTCGCCCAGGATGCCCTTGATCTGCTTAGCCATCTCTTCCGCGCCTCTCAGAGCTTGATCTCGATGTCAACGCCGGCCGGAAGGTCCAGGCGCATCAGCGAGTCAACGGTCTTGGGCGTCGGGTCGAGGATGTCGATCAGGCGCTTGTGCGTGCGCATCTCGAAGTGCTCGCGCGCGTCCTTGTACTTGTGCGGCGACTTGATGACGCAGTACACGTTCTTTTCAGTGGGCAGCGGCACCGGGCCCGCGACCGACGCACCAGTACGGGTCACCGTCTCGACGATCTTCTTCGCCGAGGAGTCGATGACCTCGTGGTCGTAGGCCTTGAGCCGGATGCGGATCTTCTGTCCCGCCATGGCTACTTCGTAGTCCTGTCTCTCGTAAACGCTCTGGGACCCGGCGTGCTGTGCTCCGTGAGGAGCACCGCCCTACCTCCGACCCCCGCGGTCGGGCGTGTCGCGCGCCTTCCGGTAAATCCCCACAAGGAGGATCCCTCTGGAAGGAATGCGTGGGGGTAGGACACCCACCGGGCGCCTGGCCGAGGCACCCCGCTGAGCTTCCCGGAAGATTCCCGTATTTCCGACCCTGAGAAGGGACGACGAATACCTGGGACTCGCTTCCGGTCCTCCCGGCGGGAGGCGCGCAGCATCGGCACTCAACCGAGCAACCTGGACAGTGTGCCATACAGGCCACGGAACTGGCCAACTGAAGCGGGAGACACTACCCGACCGCCGGACAGAACGGCGCCCGCGCGGCCGCGGCGCGCGTCGCGAACTCACCGGCCCGCCGTCCGACACCCCCACCGGGCCTCCGCCGGTCACCGCCGAAGCCGCAGGGAAGCCGTGGGGGCCGCAATCAGCGCCGCTGCGCCGGTGGCGGCGAACCTCGACACCCTCTGCGCCCTTTTCCCGCCGTAGCCGTCTCCCCGGACGGTTCCTGGGACGTGCGGCAGTCAGCCGGCAACGCCGCATTGCTGTCCACGGTCGCCGGCGCACTCACCATGGCAGTAGCAGCCCTGACCGCCTTCACCATGGCGGCCCATTGACGGAGCAGGGCAGCGATAGAGCAGCTCTTTGGCTACGCGGGATGACCTCCCGATCGCGACGCCTCCGAAAGGGGCAGGGAATTGACGGAGTTCGTCCTTACCGACCCGGCGACACACGGCTGCCATCTCGGACTCTTCCCGGAAGCGGAGGCCTTCTTGCGCTCGTACGGGTTCCTGGACGTGCCCTTCTTCCCCGCCGCCGGACACGCGGACCGCTTCAACACCTACGCAAAATTCTGCAGGCTAAGGCCGGGCAGAACTCCAAGATCATGGACGGTACGCAGCAGTCTGCCTTCCTCATCGGCCGGGAAAGAATCGAGAACGGACTCGTGGTGCTGGACCTCGATGAGCGGATGTCTTACCTGCACCATTCCGGCACCTACTACGCAGGAAAAGGAATGCACGAAGCGTTTTCCAACCTGCATACGGTGCGCCTTCAGCCCATCGAGGAATACCTCTCCTGACCCGCCGAAGACACTCACCCGAACGTCAAGGAGCCCCGCCCACCCGAGGGTGAACGGGGCTCCTTGTGAGCTCCGGGGAGCTACGACCGGATCAACCGGATCAACGGAATTACTTGTTGATCTTGGTGACCTGGCCGGCGCCGACGGTCCGGCCACCCTCACGGATGGCGAACTTCAGGCCCTCCTCCATGGCGACCGGCTGGATCAGCTCGACCGACATCTCGGTGTTGTCGCCCGGCATGACCATCTCGGTGCCCTCGGGGAGGGTCACGACGCCGGTCACGTCCGTGGTACGGAAGTAGAACTGCGGGCGGTAGTTGTTGAAGAACGGGGTGTGGCGGCCACCCTCGTCCTTCGACAGGATGTACGCCTGGGCCTCGAACGAGGTGTGCGGCGTGACCGAACCCGGCTTGATGATGACCTGGCCGCGCTCGACGTCCTCGCGCTTGATACCGCGAAGCAGCAGACCGACGTTCTCACCGGCCTGGCCCTCGTCGAGGAGCTTCCGGAACATCTCGATACCGGTGACCGTGGTGGTGGTCTTCTCGGTCTTGATGCCGATGATGTCGACGGTCTCGTTGACCTTGAGGACACCACGCTCGATACGACCGGTGACAACGGTGCCACGGCCGGTGATCGTGAAGACGTCCTCGATCGGCATCAGGAACGGCTTGTCGACGTCGCGCTCGGGCTGCGGGATCGACTCGTCGACGGCGGCCATGAGCTTGAGGACGGAGTCGCCCCACTCCTTGTCGCCCTCGAGCGCCTTGAGCGCCGAGACCTTGACGACCGGAACGTCGTCGCCGGGGAACTCGTACTCGGAGAGGAGCTCACGGACCTCAAGCTCGACGAGCTCCAGGATCTCCTCGTCGTCCACCATGTCGGCCTTGTTCAGGGCGACAACGATGTACGGAACGCCGACCTGGCGGGCCAGGAGCACGTGCTCCTTGGTCTGCGGCATCGGGCCGTCGGTGGCGGCGACCACGAGGATGGCGCCGTCCATCTGCGCCGCACCCGTGATCATGTTCTTGATGTAGTCCGCGTGACCGGGGCAGTCGACGTGGGCGTAGTGACGGTTCTCCGTCTGGTACTCGACGTGCGCGATCGAAATCGTGATACCGCGCTGGCGCTCCTCGGGAGCCTTGTCGATCTGGTCGAAGGCCGAGGCCTCGTTGAGCTCCGGGTACGCGTCGTGCAGCACCTTGGTAATGGCGGCCGTGAGGGTCGTCTTACCGTGGTCAATGTGACCGATGGTGCCGATGTTGACGTGCGGCTTAGTCCGCTCGAACTTCGCCTTCGCCACTGGTTCCTCCTGAAGTGGTTCTGTACGCCTTACTCATCGGCGCCAGGTGATCTTTGCTGGGATGCCGGCTGACGGGGCAATCCTCACGGTTGCGGGGATTACCCCATCAGACGGTGTCAAGCCTAAAGCGTGTTCCGACTCTCGGGAGACGGACCTACTCGCCCTTGGCCTTCGCGATGATCTCCTCGGCGACGTTCCGGGGAACCTCGGCGTAGGAGTCGAACTGCATCGAGTAGCTTGCGCGACCCGAGGTCTTGCTGCGGAGGTCTCCGACGTAGCCGAACATCTCCGACAGGGGGACCAGGCCCGTGACGAGCTTGGCGCCGCTGCGCTCCTCCATGGACTGGATCTGTCCACGGCGGGAGTTGATGTCGCCGATCACGTCGCCCATGTAGTCCTCGGGCGTGGTGACCTCGACCTTCATCATCGGCTCGAGCAGGGCCGGGGAGGCCTTGCGCGCGGCCTCCTTGAAGGCCATCGAACCGGCGATCTTGAAGGCCATTTCCGACGAGTCGACCTCGTGGAAGGCACCGTCGAGGAGGGTGACCTTGACGCCGGTCAGCGGGTAGCCGGCGAGAACACCGAACTCCATGGCCTCCTGGCAGCCCGCGTCCACGGACGGGATGTACTCCCGCGGGATACGGCCACCGGTGACCTTGTTCTCGAACTCGTACCCGTCGCCCTCGAGCGGCGCAATCGCGATCTGGACCTTCGCGAACTGGCCGGAGCCACCGGTCTGCTTCTTGTGCGTGTAGTCAAGACGCTCGACCGGCTTGCGCAGGGTCTCGCGGTACGCGACCTGCGGCTTGCCGACGTTGGCCTCGACCCGGAACTCACGCTTCATACGGTCGACCAGCACGTCGAGGTGCAGCTCGCCCATACCCGCGATGATGGTCTGGCCGGTCTCCTCGTCGGTGTGCACCTGGAACGAGGGGTCCTCTTCGGCGAGCCGCTGGATGGCGACACCCAGCTTCTCCTGGTCGCCCTTGGACTTCGGCTCGATGGCGACCTGGATGACCGGGGCCGGGAACTCCATCGACTCCAGGATGACCGGCTTGCCGGCATCGCAGAGGGTCTCACCGGTGGTGGTCTGCTTCAGACCCATGACGGCGACGATGTCACCGGCACCCACCGACTCGATCTCCTCACGCTTGTTCGCGTGCATCCGGTAGATCTTGCCGATGCGCTCCTTCTTGCCCTTCACCGAGTTCTGCACCTGCGAGCCGGCCTCGAGGCGGCCCGAGTAGATGCGGATGAAGGTGAGCTTGCCCAGGTGGGGGTCGCTCGCAATCTTGAACGCAAGAGCGGACAGCGGCTCGTCCTCGGACGGCTTGCGCTTGATGACCTCTTCCGGGTCGTTGACCGCGTGGCCCTCGATGGCCTCGACGTCCAACGGGGAGGGGAGGTAGCGCACGACCGCGTCGAGCAGGGGCTGGACGCCCTTGTTCTTGAACGCGGTACCGCAGAACACCGGGGTCACGGTGGTGTTCTCGGCCTTGCCCGAAGCGATGGTGATCCGGCGGATCGCCGCGTAGAGCTGCTCCACGGTGGGCTCCTGGCCCTCCAGGTACAGCTCCATGATCTCTTCATCGTTCTCGGCAACGGCCTCGAGCAGCTTGCCGCGCCACTCGTCGGCAGCCTCGATGTGCGTGTCCGGGATGTCGACGGTGTCGTACATCTCGCCCTTGGCAGCCTCGGCCGACCAGACCAGGGCCTTCATGGTGACGAGGTCGACGACGCCCTTGAAGTCCGCCTCGGTGCCGATCGGCAGCTGCATCACGATCGGGGTCGCGCCCAGGCGGTCCACGATCATGTCGACGCAGCGGTGGAACTCGGCGCCCGTACGGTCGAGCTTGTTGACGAAGCAGATACGCGGAACGCCGTAGCGGTCCGCCTGACGCCAGACGGTCTCGGACTGGGGCTCGACACCGGCAACGCCGTCGAACACCGTCACCGCACCGTCCAGGACGCGCAGCGAGCGCTCCACCTCGACCGTGAAGTCGACGTGGCCCGGGGTGTCGATGATGTTGATGGTGTTGTCGACGTTTTCCAGCGGCCAGTGGCAGGTCGTCGCGGCAGACGTGATGGTGATGCCGCGCTCCTGCTCCTGCTCCATCCAGTCCATCGTGGCAGCGCCGTCGTGGACCTCACCGATCTTGTACGAAACACCGGTGTAGAACAGGATCCGCTCGGTGGTGGTCGTCTTGCCCGCGTCGATGTGGGCCATGATCCCGATATTGCGGACCTTGGCCAGGTCAAGCGAAGTGGTGGCCATAGTGGCTCAATCTTCTCTCGGTCTCGATGTGGGTTGCGACTACCAGCGGTAGTGCGCGAAGGCCTTGTTGGACTCGGCCATCTTGTGCGTGTCCTCGCGCTTCTTGACCGAAGCGCCGAGGCCGTTGGAGGCGTCCAGCAGTTCGTTCATGAGGCGCTCGGTCATGGTCTTCTCGCGGCGGGCGCGGGAGTAGCCCACGAGCCAGCGCAGCGAGAGGGTGCCGGCACGGCCGGGCTTGACCTCGACCGGGACCTGGTAGGTCGCGCCACCGACACGGCGGGACTTGACCTCAAGGGTCGGCTTGATGTTCTCGAGCGCGCGCTTGAGCGTGATGACCGGGTCGTTACCGGTCTTCTCGCGCAGACCCTCCATGGCGCCGTAAACGATGCGCTCGGCGGTGGAGCGCTTTCCGTTCAGCAGCACCTTGTTGATGAGGGAGGTCACCAGAGGAGAACCGTAGACCGGGTCGATGATGACCGGGCGCTTCGGGGCGGGGCCCTTACGAGGCATTCTTACTTCTCCTTCTTGGCGCCGTAGCGGCTGCGAGCCTGCTTGCGGTTCTTGACGCCCTGCGTGTCGAGGGAGCCTCGGATGATCTTGTACCGAACACCCGGCAGGTCCTTCACACGACCACCACGCACGAGCACGATCGAGTGCTCCTGCAGGTTGTGGCCCTCACCCGGAATGTAAGCGGTGACCTCGATCCCGCTGGTCAGACGCACACGCGCGACCTTACGCAGGGCCGAGTTCGGCTTCTTCGGGGTGGTCGTGAAAACACGCGTGCAGACGCCACGGCGCTGGGGGGAACCCTCGAGCGCGGGCGTCTTGTTCTTCTCGACCTTGTCCTGCCGGCCCTTGCGGACCAGCTGCTGGATCGTAGGCACCGTTTCTCCGGTTTCTGTGTGCCAGTCTCGGTAAAGCTAACCTGGAACATCTCCGACCCACGCGGTCGGGTGTGTCGAATACTGCAGTCCGGTCCCTCGCTGGAACGAGTGAGGCGGCAGATTGCGGTGTCAAAACCCGGCTTCCGTGCTGTGACCCTCCAGGCCTGAGGCTGTGGAGAATTGCGCGCACGGCAGCCCAGGGACACCCCAGGCACAAGGTCAGAGCGTACCTACCGCATGGGCTGCGGTCAAAACAAATGCACACGCGAAGGACACGCCGGACTCCTCACGGCGTTGCGGCCACCGTAGTGCGATCAGCGACCGTACGGAAGAAGGCACCGCCCCGCTGCCGCCGCCCCTGCGCCACCGCCGCGGCCGCCTGCCGTCCGGGCCGCGGACCACTCAGAGGTTGGCCGCCGCCGACAGCACGAAGACCAGCAGAAACAGCGCCCAGCCACCGATCGCCAGCCAGCCCAGCACCAGCCCCGCGGTGGCCTGGCCGTCGCCGCGCTCGCCGGTGCGGCGGATCTCGGCGCGTGCCTTGTGCCCCAGGATCACCGCGGGAATCGCCGTCAGCCCCCAGGTCACCGGCGTCATGATCCCGCAGACAAGCGCGCCCGTCGCCGAACTGTTGGTGTGCACCGGAGCCGGCATCTGCATCGGCATCGGCATGAACGTCGCCGGCACCATCGGCCGCTGCGGCTGGAACTGAGCCTGCGGTACCGGTCCCTGCGGAAGATCCGCGACCAGCATCTGCAGCTCGGCGTGGGTCTGCGCCTCGTAGGCCCGCCCTATCCTCTGTTCGTACTCCGGCTGCTGCAGCCGCCCCTCGGCGAAACCCGCCTTGAGCACATCGACCGCCCGCTCGCGATCAGCGTGCGAGGCGCGCATCGCCGGCACCTGATGCGACGGCTGAGCCGGCTGCCCGCCCTGCCACGGCTGGAATGCCACTTCGCGAACCTCCCCCGCTCGACAGTTCTCCCCATCTTCTCATCACAGACGCAGCAATGGGAGGACAAGTTCCGCCGTGCGGCCCCCAACCCTGCGGGAGAGGCCGGACAACGCCGCAGGGCGGCCACCCCGCGAGGGATGGCCGCCCTGTTGCTGTCGTACGAACCAGGCTTACTGGTTGTACGGACCGTAGTCGTAGTCCTCCAGCGGGACCGCCTGGCCGGAGCCGGTGCCGAAGGGCGAGTAGTCGATGTCGTCGTAACCAACGGCCGAGTACATCGCGGCCTTCGCCTCCTCGGTGGGCTCGACCCGGATGTTGCGGTAACGGGACAGGCCCGTACCGGCCGGGATGAGCTTACCGATGATGACGTTCTCCTTGAGGCCGATCAGGGAGTCCGACTTGGCGTTGATCGCCGCGTCGGTCAGGACCCTGGTCGTCTCCTGGAAGGACGCCGCCGACAGCCAGGACTCGGTGGCCAGCGAAGCCTTGGTGATACCCATCAGCTGCGGACGGCCGGAGGCCGGGTGGCCGCCTTCCGCCACGACGCGACGGTTCTCGCCCTCGAACTTCGTGCGCTCCACCAGCTCGCCCGGCAGCAGCTCCGCGTCGCCGGACTCGATGATCGTCACACGGCGCAGCATCTGCCGGATGATGATCTCGATGTGCTTGTCGTGGATCGCCACGCCCTGGCTGTTGTAGACCTTCTGGACCTCGCCGACCAGGTGGACCTGGACGGCACGCTGGCCGAGGATCCGCAGCACGTCGTGCGGGTTGACGGCACCCACGGTCATCGGCTGGCCGACCGTGACGTGGTCGCCCTCGCCCACCAGGAGACGGGCACGCTTGGAGACGCCGTAGGCCATCTCGTCGCTGCCGTCGTCCGGGGTGACGACGACCTTCTTGGTCTTCTCGGTCTCCTCGATCCGGACGCGGCCGGCCGCCTCCGAGATCGGGGCGACACCCTTGGGCGTACGGGCCTCGAAGAGCTCGACGACACGCGGCAGACCCAGGGTGATGTCGTCACCGGCCACACCACCGGTGTGGAAGGTACGCATCGTCAGCTGGGTGCCGGGCTCACCGATGGACTGGGCGGCGATGATGCCGACCGCCTCACCGATGTCGACCAGCTTGCCGGTGGCCAGCGAGCGGCCGTAGCAGAAGGCACAGGTGCCGACCGCGGACTCACAGGTCAGGACCGAGCGGGTCTTGACCTCCTCGACGCCCGCGTTGACCAGCGCGTCGATGAGCACGTCACCGAGGTCGACGTTGGCCGGCGCGACGACCTTGCCGTCGACGACGACGTCCTCGGCCAGCATGCGTGCGTAGACGCTGGACTCGACGTCGTCCGCCTTGCGCAGGACACCCGCGGCGTCCTTCGAGGCGATCCGCAGCTTGAGGCCGCGCTCCGTGCCGCAGTCCTCCTCGCGAATGATGACGTCCTGGGAGACGTCGACCAGACGACGGGTGAGGTAACCGGAGTCGGCGGTACGCAGGGCGGTGTCCGCCAGACCCTTACGGGCACCGTGGGTGGAGATGAAGTACTCCAGCACGGACAGACCCTCGCGGAACGACGCCTTGATCGGACGCGGGATGGTCTCGTTCTTGGCGTTCGACACCAGACCACGCATACCGGCGATCTGCCGCATCTGCATCATGTTTCCTCGGGCACCCGAGTCAACCATCATGAAGATGGGGTTCGTCTTGGGGAAGTTCTCATTCATCGCCTCGGAGACCTCATTGGTCGCCTTGGTCCAGATGTTGATGAGTTCCTGCGTGCGCTCGTCCTTGGTGATCAGACCGCGCTCGTACTGCTTCTGGACCTTCTCGTCCTGGGCCTCGTAGCCCGCGACGATGGCCTTCTTGGCCTCCGGCACGACGATGTCCGAGACGGCGACGGTGACGCCGGAACGGGTCGCCCAGTGGAAGCCGGCCGCCTTCAGGTTGTCGAGCGTCGCCGCCACGATGACCTTGGGGTAGCGCTCGGCCAGGTCGTTGACGATCGCGGAGAGCTGCTTCTTGCCCACCGAGTAGTCGACGAACGGGTAGTCCTCGGGCAGCAGCTCGTTGAAGAGCGCGCGGCCCAGGGTCGTCCGCAGCCGGAAGCTGTCACCCTGCTGCCACTCGGGCTCGCCCTCCTCCGGGACCGGCGGGGTCCAGCCGCGGGGCGGGACGGTGCCGATCGGGAAGCGGATGTCGACCTTCGCCTGGAGCGAGAGCTCGTTGGCGTCGAACGCCATGATCGCCTCGGCGGTCGAGCCGAACGCCCGGCCCTCACCGATGACCTTGCGCTCCTCTTCATCCGTGGTGAGGAAGAAGAGACCGAGCACCATGTCCTGGGTCGGCATGGTGACCGGACGGCCGTCGGCCGGCTTGAGGATGTTGTTCGAGGACAGCATCAGGATGCGGGCCTCGGCCTGGGCCTCCGCGGACAGCGGGAGGTGGACGGCCATCTGGTCACCGTCGAAGTCCGCGTTGAACGCGGTGCAGACGAGCGGGTGAATCTGAATGGCCTTGCCCTCGACCAGCTGCGGCTCGAAGGCCTGGATGCCCAGACGGTGCAGGGTGGGTGCACGGTTCAGCAGCACCGGGTGCTCGGCGATGACCTCTTCGAGCACGTCGTAGACGACCGTGCGGCCGCGCTCGACCATGCGCTTGGCGCTCTTGATGTTCTGCGCGTGGTTGAGGTCCACCAGGCGCTTCATCACGAACGGCTTGAAGAGCTCCAGCGCCATGGCCTTGGGCAGACCGCACTGGTGCAGCTTGAGCTGCGGGCCGACGACGATGACGGAACGCGCCGAGTAGTCGACTCGCTTACCGAGCAGGTTCTGACGGAAGCGGCCCTGCTTACCCTTCAGCATGTCGCTGAGGGACTTCAGCGGGCGGTTACCGGGACCGGTGACCGGGCGACCGCGGCGGCCGTTGTCGAACAGCGCGTCGACGGCCTCCTGCAGCATCCGCTTCTCGTTGTTCACGATGATCTCGGGGGCACCGAGGTCAAGGAGACGCTTGAGGCGGTTGTTGCGGTTGATCACACGGCGGTACAGGTCGTTGAGGTCGGAGGTCGCGAAGCGGCCACCGTCCAGCTGCACCATCGGACGCAGGTCCGGCGGGATCACCGGGATGCAGTCCAGCACCATGCCCTTGGGGCTGTTGCGGGTCTGCAGGAAGGCGGAGACGACCTTGAGGCGCTTGAGCGCACGGGTCTTCTTCTGGCCCTTGCCGGTACGGATGATCTCGCGGAGGCGCTCGGCCTCCTCGTCGAGGTCGAAGGTCTCCAGGCGCTTCTGCAGGGCAGCGGCACCCATGGAGCCGTCGAAGTACGTGCCGAAGCGGTCCCGCAGCTCGCGGTAGAGCAGCTCGTCGCCCTCCAGGTCCTGGACCTTGAGGTTCTTGAAGCGGTTCCAGACCTCGTCGAGACGGTCGATCTCGCGCTGCGCACGGTCGCGCAGCTGCTTCATCTCACGCTCGGCGCCCTCGCGCACCTTGCGGCGCACGTCGGCCTTGGCGCCCTCGGCCTCCAGCTCGGCCAGGTCGGTCTCGAGCTTCTTGGCGCGGGCCTCCAGGTCGGAGTCGCGGCGCTGCTCGATCTGCTGGCGCTCGACGGAGACGTGCGCCTCCAGCGAGGGCAGGTCGCGCGTCCGGCGCTCCTCGTCCACCCACGTGATCATGTAGGCGGCGAAGTAAATGACCTTCTCGAGGTCCTTGGGCGCGAGGTCCAGCAGGTAGCCCAGCCGGCTCGGCACGCCCTTGAAGTACCAGATGTGGGTGACGGGAGCGGCCAGCTCGATGTGGCCCATCCGCTCACGGCGCACCTTGGCGCGAGTGACCTCGACGCCGCAGCGCTCGCAGATGATGCCCTTGAAGCGGACGCGCTTGTACTTACCGCAGTAGCACTCCCAGTCCCGGGTCGGACCGAAGATCTTCTCGCAGAAGAGTCCGTCCTTTTCGGGCTTGAGCGTGCGGTAGTTGATGGTCTCGGGCTTCTTGACCTCGCCGTGGCTCCACTGACGGATGTCGTCAGCGGTAGCCAGACCGATCCGGAGCTCATCGAAGAAGTTGACGTCGAGCACTATGCGTCAATCCCTCTCAGGGTTGTAAGTCTTGGGGTCTGAAACGGGGGTCCTGGGGCCGGCCGGGGGAGCCATCGCTGGCTCCCCGGCCGGACTCCCGTCAGACCTCTTCGACGCTGCTCGGCTCGCGCCGGGACAGGTCGATGCCGAGCTCCTCCGCTGCGCGGAAGACGTCCTCGTCGGTGTCGCGCATCTCGATGGACATGCCGTCCGAGGACAGCACCTCCACGTTGAGGCACAGGGACTGCATTTCCTTGATGAGCACCTTGAAGGACTCGGGAATGCCGGGCTCGGGGATGTTCTCGCCCTTGACGATGGCCTCGTAGACCTTCACGCGGCCGGTCACGTCGTCGGACTTGATCGTCAGCAGCTCCTGGAGGGCGTAGGCGGCGCCGTAAGCCTCAAGCGCCCACACCTCCATCTCACCGAAGCGCTGGCCACCGAACTGAGCCTTACCACCCAGCGGCTGCTGGGTGATCATCGAGTACGGACCGGTCGAACGCGCGTGCAGCTTGTCGTCGACCAGGTGGTGCAGCTTGAGGATGTACATGTACCCGATCGAGATCGGGTCCGGGAACGGCTCACCGGAGCGGCCGTCGAACAGCCGCGCCTTGCCGGAGCCCTTGACCATCCGCTCGCCGTCACGGTTGGGGATCGTCGACTCGAAGAGACCGGAGATCTCGTCCTCGCGCGCACCGTCGAACACCGGGGTGGCGACGTTGGAGCCGGCGGCGACCTCGTCGGCGGAGATCGAGTGGAGACGCTTCTTCCACTCCTCCTCGACACCCTCGACCTTCCAGCCCTGGCTGGCGAGCCAGCCGAGGTGGATCTCCAGGACCTGTCCCGGGTTCATTCGGGACGGGACACCCAGCGGGTTGAGGATGATGTCGACCGGGGTGCCGTCCTCCAGGAACGGCATGTCCTCGACCGGCAGGATCTTCGAGATGACGCCCTTGTTGCCGTGACGGCCGGCGAGCTTGTCACCGTCGGTGATCTTGCGCTTCTGGGCGACGTAGACGCGGACCAGCTGGTTCACGCCCGGGGGCAGCTCGTCGCCCTCTTCGCGGTCGAAGACGCGGACGCCGATGACCTTGCCGATCTCACCGTGCGGCACCTTCAGCGAGGTGTCGCGCACCTCGCGCGCCTTCTCGCCGAAGATCGCGCGGAGCAGGCGCTCCTCGGGGGTCAGCTCGGTCTCACCCTTGGGCGTGACCTTGCCGACGAGGATGTCGCCGGCCACGACCTCGGCACCGATACGGATGATGCCGCGCTCGTCGAGGTCGGAGAGGACCTCCTCGGAGACGTTCGGGATGTCCCGGGTGATCTCCTCGGGGCCCAGCTTGGTGTCACGGGCGTCGACCTCGTGCTCCTCGATGTGGATCGAGGAGAGGACGTCGTCCTGCACGAGGCGCTGCGACAGGATGATCGCGTCCTCGTAGTTGTGGCCCTCCCACGGCATGAACGCCACGAGCAGGTTCTTGCCGAGCGCCATCTCGCCTTCGTCCGTGGACGGACCGTCGGCGAGGACCTGGCCCTCGATGACCCGCGCGCCCTCGTCCACGACGACCTTCTGGTTGAAGGAGGTGCCCTGGTTGGAGCGGGTGAACTTGGCGACGCGGTACGTGGTGTACGTGCCGTCGTCGTTGGCGACGGTGATGTAGTCCGCGGAGACCTCCTGGACCACACCGTCCTTCTCCGCCTTGATGACGTCACCGGCGTCGACCGCGCAGCGGTACTCCATGCCGGTGCCGACCAGCGGCGACTCCGCCTTGATCAGCGGAACGGCCTGGCGCATCATGTTCGAGCCCATGAGCGCACGGTTGGCGTCGTCGTGCTCGAGGAACGGGATCATGGCGGTCGCGGCCGACACCATCTGGCGCGGCGAGACGTCCATGAAGTCGACCTCGTCGGCGGGGACCAGGTCGACCTCGCCGCCACGACGGCGGACCAGGACACGTTGCTCGGAGAACCGCATGTCCTCGGAGAGCTTCGCGTTGGCCTGGGCGATCAGGAAGCGGTCCTCCTCATCAGCGGTGAGGTAGTCCACCTCCTCCGTGACCTGGCCGTCGACGACCTTGCGGTACGGCGTCTCGATGAAGCCGAAGACGTTGACCCGGCCGTAGGAGGCCAGCGAGCCGATCAGACCGATGTTGGGACCTTCAGGGGTCTCAATCGGGCACATGCGGCCGTAGTGCGAGGGGTGCACGTCACGGACGTCCAGGCCGGCCCGCTCACGGGAGAGACCACCCGGGCCCAGCGCCGAGAGACGGCGCTTGTGGGTCAGACCCGACAGCGGGTTGGTCTGGTCCATGAACTGGGACAGCTGGCTGGTGCCGAAGAACTCCTTGATGGAGGCGACGACCGGCCGGATGTTGATCAGGGTCTGCGGCGTGATCGCCTCGACGTCCTGGGTGGTCATGCGCTCGCGCACGACACGCTCCATACGGGCGAGACCCGTACGGACCTGGTTCTGGATGAGCTCGCCGACGTTGCGCAGACGACGGTTGCCGAAGTGGTCGATGTCGTCGGTCTCGACGACGATCTCCGTGCCGTTCTCGCCGATCGTCTCGGTCTCGCCGGCGTGCAGCTTGACCAGGTACTTGATCGTGGCGATGACGTCATCGGTGGTCAGCACACCGGCGTCCAGCGGCTCGTCGCCGCCGAGCTTCTTGTTGACCTTGTAGCGGCCGACCTTCGCGAGGTCGTAGCGCTTGGGGTTGAAGTAAAGGTTCTCGAGCAGCGTCTGCGCGGCCTCGCGGGTCGGCGGCTCGCCCGGACGCAGCTTGCGGTAGATGTCGAGCAGCGCATCGTCCTGGCCCTGGGTGTGGTCCTTCTCCAGGGTGGCGCGCATCGACTCGTACTCGCCGAACTCCTCGAGGATCTGCTCGGTCGTCCAACCGAGAGCCTTGAGCAGAACGGTCACGGACTGCTTGCGCTTGCGGTCGATGCGCACACCGACCATGTCGCGCTTGTCGATCTCCATCTCCAGCCAGGCACCCCGGGACGGGATGATCTTGGCGGAGAAGATGTCCTTGTCGGACGTCTTGTCGATGGAGCTGTCGAAGTACACACCCGGCGAGCGCACCAGCTGCGAGACGACGACACGCTCGGTGCCGTTGATGCAGAAGGTGCCCTTGTTCGTCATGAGCGGGAAGTCGCCCATGAAGACCGTCTGGGACTTGATCTCGCCGGTCTCGTTGTTCGTGAACTCAGCGGTGACGAAGAGCGGAGCCGCGTACGTGAAGTCGCGCTCCTTGCACTCGTCGATGGAGTTCTTCGGGGGCTCGAAGCGGTGGTCGCGGAACGTCAGCGACATCGACCCGGAGAAGTCCTCGATCGGGGAGATCTCTTCGAAGATCTCTTCCAGACCGGACTTGGTGGGGACTTCCTGCCCACTCTCCAGCGCAGCCTCGACGCGACCCTTCCATGCGGCATTGCCGAGCAGCCAGTCGAAGCTTTCGGTCTGCAGCGCAAGGAGGTTCGGAACCCCGAGGGGCTCCTTGATCTTCGCAAAAGAGATGCGCAGCGGGGCGGTGCTGTCGCCGTTGTTCGTATTGGCAGTCGAGGCGTTGCGCGAGGCGGCCAAGAGGGGGTCCTTCCGAGGGCTCGGACTCACTACGCGCGTACCGGTCCCGAACCGAACAGACTGAGGGAAAGCCCAGGTCAGGGCAGATCATCCAGCTTTGCTCGGGCTCGGGTATGCCCCTGGTGACGGGCAGGGAGCAGCTAACAGGCAGCGCAAAGGGTCAGTGTAGCCACTTGGCACACTGATGTCCAGAGCGAGTTTCCGGAGACCGGTTCAACGCCGTGATACCGATCTTCTCCCTCCGGGAGGCCATGTCCTCCACACCGGAGGAACTCCTCGTTGTTCTTCTCTACGCCCATTGCCCTGCGCCTGCCGAAAGCCCTGCGCCAGTGGCGCACACCGATGCTTCCCTCTTCGTCGGCGATCCATGCCTCGAACCCTGGATCGCTTCTGCGTCGCGTCCCGAGAATTGCGCGCCGCGTCCGGTTCGTCAAGGCCCCCCACCTCAGGGAGATCGTCACATGGGGGCACGTCCGGGCAACGATGATCACCATACTCGCACGCAGGCGCGAGAGAACGCAGCCGTGACGAGCACGCCGAAGGGCGACCACCCGCATGGGTGATCGCCCTTGGCTGGTGTCCGCAGCGCCTCAGGCGCCCTGGACGTGAGTCAGAGACTCAGTGGGGTCACTTGACCTCGACGGAGGCGCCGGCGCCCTTGAGGGACTCGGCGGCCTTCTCGGCGGCGTCCTTGGCGACCTTCTCGAGGACGGGCTTCGGGGTGCCGTCGACGAGGTCCTTGGCCTCCTTCAGGCCCAGGGAGGTCAGCTCACGCACGACCTTGATGACCTGGATCTTCTTGTCGCCCGCACCGGTGAGGATGACGTCGAACTCGTCCTGCTCATCGGCTTCGGCGGCGGCCGGGGCACCCGGGGCGCCGGCGGCGGCAACGGCGACCGGGGCGGCAGCCTCGACGTCGAACTTCTCCTCGAAGAGCTTCACGAACTCGGAGAGCTCGATGAGGGTCATCTCTTCGAACTGCGCGAGCAGGTCTTCCTGGCTGAGCTTCGCCATGGTGGCGGTCCTTCCACTAATTCGGCTGGTGCCGGATGTACATGAATGGCGGGCGTACGGGCCCGCTGGGCAGACGAGTGGTTACTCGGCAGCCTCGGCGGGAGCCGGCGTACCGGCACCGCCCTGCTCGACCTTGCTGCGAAGCGCGTCCGCGGTGCGGGCGAACTTCGTGAGCGGGGCCTGGAAGGTCGCCGCGGCCTTGGCCATGGACGCCTTCATGCCACCCGCCAGCTTGGCGAGCAGAACCTCGCGGGACTCGAGGTCCGCAAGCTTCTTGATCTCGTCGGCGGTCAGCGCCTTGCCGTCAAGGACACCGCCCTTGATGACGAGAGCGGGGTTCTCCTTGGCGAAGTCACGGAGACCCTTCGCCGCCGTGACCGGGTCACCGGTCACGAAGGCGACAGCGGTCGAGCCCTTGAGGTGCTCGTCCAGCTGAATCCCGGCCTCCTTGGCCGCGATCTTGGTCAGCGTGTTCTTCACCACACGGTACTGAGCGTTCTCGCCGAGAGAACGACGCAGCTCCTTGAGCTGCGCCACACTCAGTCCGGTGTAAGAAGTCACAACAGCTGCGTGGGAGTCACGGAGCTTCCCCGTGATCTCCGCAACGGCTGCGTTCTTGTCAGACGTCGCCATGAGCCTCGGCCTCCTTCCGGGTGATGAGGACCGCGCAGAAGGGGCTGGGCAAAACAAACGCCCCGGCGCAGGCGCACGGGGCGTACTCAACCGGAGAGGATCGGAATCCGTCCGGGAGTTCATCCATACACACCTGCGCAGGCCGTCCGCAGCTAGCGGATCCTTCGGCCACCACACGTCCGGGACCGGACGCGCAGAGACAACCAGCGGTCTTTGGCTTCCGGGAAAAGATACGGGAGCGGGGTGCGCTCAGGCAAATCGGCGTGGACGGGGACATCGCAGGGCCCCCGCCCACGCCGTCACACGTGCGCGGTACCGGTCAGGCGCCGGGCGCGGTCGACGTCTGGCTCGCCGGCGGCGGGGTCACATCGACCTTGCTGCCGTAGCCCGTGTAGAGCACGGTGGAGTCGCTGGGCTGCTTGCCGCCGAGCTTCTCCTGCTTCTTGACCAGCAGGTTGTTCGAGTCGATCCAGACGTCGAGCTGCTCGCTCTTCGCGCCGCCCTTCGCGAGCTGCTTGCGGATCATGTCGCGGAGGTCCTTGCCGAGCTTGCCGCTCAGCTGGTCCAGCCTGAGGGTGCCGGTGTAGTGGGTCGCCTGGACGCCGTTGACGTCCTCCTTGCCGACGGCCTTGGCCGAGCCCGAGGCGGCCAGCAGCTCGATCGGCTGGCTCGGGTCGGCGTTCTGCAGCGCTTCCTGGAGCACGGTGCCCGAGCCGCCCAGCCTCTTCGACAGGACGCTGTACGAGTACTTCGTCCAGGGCTTGCCGCCGCCACCGGGCATGGCGGCGCCCATGTTGATGTACACGGCGTCCTCGGCGTAGACCGCCTTGACCGGCTTGGCCGGCTTACCGGAGCCCCCGCCGAGGTCCATGGTGTTTTCCACGTTCATCCGCATGCCCTGCGACCAGTCCAGGTCGCCCTTGGTGGACTGCTTCATCTGCTTGCCGAGCAAGGTCGAGGTCGTGGAGCCGTCGATCTTCGCGGTCTTCTTGGCCTTGGTCGCCTGCTGGGCGGCCTTCAGCGCGTCCGCCGGGTTCTGCGCCGGGTCCTGCTTCCCACCCGCGTCGCTGCCGCCGGTGCTGCTGCTCCCGCCTCCGGACGCCTTGCCGCCGTCGTTGTCGTTGCAGGCGCTCAGACCGCCCACCAGAATCACGGCACCCGCCACGGCGGCGGCTATACGCGTGCTACGCATGTGAGGCTCCCCCTTGCATCGTCTCTGTCGACCTCGGGGCGACTGTAGTGCAGGCCACTGACCGCACATGCGTCAGGCCCCGTCCCTCCGCAGGGAGGAACGGGGCCTGACGCGTGCATCACGCGCTACGAGGCGTCGATCAGGGAGATCAGACGGCCTCGTCCTCGACGAGGAGGTTGCGGGTGCGGTTGGCGTCCAGCGGGATGCCGGGGCCCATCGTGGTGGTGACGGTCGCCTTCTTGATGTAGCGGCCCTTGGCGGCGGACGGCTTGAGGCGGTTGATCTCCTCGAGCGCCGCGGCGTAGTTCTCCACCAGCTTGGTCTCGTCGAAGGAGACCTTGCCGATGATGAAGTGGAGGTTCGCGTGCTTGTCCACGCGGAACTCGATCTTGCCGCCCTTGATGTCGGTGACAGCCTTGGCGACATCCGGGGTGACGGTGCCGGTCTTCGGGTTCGGCATCAGACCACGCGGACCGAGCACGCGGCCGAGGCGGCCGACCTTGCCCATGAGGTCCGGGGTGGCGACGACGGCGTCGAAGTCCAGACGGCCCTTGGAGACCTCGTCGATCAGTTCGTCCGAGCCGACGATGTCGGCGCCGGCGGCTTCCGCGGCCGCTGCACGGTCACCGGTCGCGAAGACCAGGACCCGGGCGGTCTTACCGGTGCCGTGCGGGAGGTTCACGGTGCCACGGACCATCTGGTCCGCCTTGCGCGGGTCGACACCCAGACGCATGGCGACCTCGACGGTCGCGTCGAACTTGACGGACGCGGTGTCCTTGGCGAGACGGACGGCCTCGAGGGGGGCGTACACGCGCTCCCGGTCGATCTTCGCGTCCGCGTTGCGAAGAGTCTTGCTGCGCTTCACTTCTGCTCCTGATGCAGTGGGGTGGAGTCGTGGTGCGGACCAGCGCCTGGTCCTGCCACGGGTGGTGCCTGAGGGGCTGAGATCAGCCCTCGACCGTGATGCCCATGGAGCGGGCGGTGCCGGCGATGATCTTCTCGGCGGCGTCCAGGTCGTTGGCGTTCAGGTCGGGCATCTTGGTGGTGGCGATGTCACGGACCTGGTCGCGCGTGATCTTGGCGACCTTGGTCTTGTGCGGCTCGCCGGAGCCCTTCTCCACGCCCGCGGCCTTCAGGATGAGCTTCGCGGCCGGCGGGGTCTTGGTGATGAAGGTGAAGGAACGGTCTTCGTAGACCGTGATCTCCACCGGCACGACCATGCCACGCTGCGACTCGGTCGCGGCGTTGTAGGCCTTGCAGAACTCCATGATGTTGACGCCGTGCTGGCCCAGCGCGGGGCCGACCGGCGGAGCCGGGTTTGCGGCGCCGGCGCTGATCTGGAGCTTGATAAGCCCCGTGACCTTCTTCTTCTTGGGAGGCATGCTCTCTCCGGGTCCTAGTGAGAGGTTTCGCCGATCCATCCGGTCATCCGGATGGAGGCATACCGCACCACGATAACGGGTATCGTCGTGCGGCCAAAAACCGAGCAGGTCAGACCGGCTGTGAGCCCGTCTGACCTGTCGGTTCGGCTGGTGGTCCGGAAGAACCTAGTTCTTCTGGATCTGGTCGAAGCTGAGCTCGACCGGGGTCTCGCGACCGAAGATCTCGACGAGGCCCTTGACCTTCTTCGAGTCGGCGTTGATCTCGTTGATCGTCGCCTGCAGCGTCGCGAACGGGCCGTCGGTGACGGTGACGGAGTCGCCCACCTCGAAGTCCAGCACCTGGACCTCGACCTTGCGCGACGGCGCCGGCTTGCCCTCGGCCGCGGCGGCCTCCTTGGCGGCCTTCTCCTCGGCCTCCGGGGCGAGCATCTTGACGATCTCGTCCAGCGTCAGCGGGTAGGGGTCGTAGGCGTTGCCGACGAAGCCGGTGACGCCCGGGGTGTTGCGGACGACGCCCCAGGACTCGTTCGTCAGGTCCATGCGCACCAGAACGTAGCCCGGGAGCTTGTTCTGGCGGATGGTCTTGCGCTCGCCGTTCTTGATCTGCGCGACCTCTTCCTGCGGCACCTCGGCCTGGAAGATGAAGTCCTCGACGTTCAGCGAGACGGCACGCTGCTCGAGGTTGGTCTTCACGCGGTTCTCGTAACCGGCGTAGGTGTGGATGACGTACCACTCACCGGGCAGGCCACGGAGCTCGTCACGGAGGGCGGCCACCGGGTCGACCGGCTCCGGCTCCTCGTCCTCGGCGACCTCGGCGGCGGCCTCGGCGTCCTCTTCGACGTGCACCGCAGCCTCTTCGGCGGGCTCGCCGGCGGCGGCGTCCTCGGAGTCGAGCTCGTCGACCTCGTCGGCGGCTTCGACGATCTCAAGCGCGGTGTCGTCGCCCTCGACCTCGGCCGAGGCAGCCGCGTCAACGTCGGCCGCTGCCGGCTCTGCGGAGTCGGCGGCGTCGTTCAGGTTCGGGTCAGACACGGTGGCTGCTTCTTCCTGGCTTCAAGGGGTTGAACATGCGAAAGGGGCGCCCGCTGAGGCGCCCTCCGCGGGATCAGCCGAAGACGTACCCGACGACTCGGTTGATTCCCAAGTCAATCACGGTTACGAGACCGATGATGATGACAACGAAGACGATCACCACACTGGTGTACGTCGACAGCTGGCTACGCGTGGGCCAGACGACCTTGCGGAGTTCCGCCACGACCTGGCGGTAAAAGAGCGCGAGGCGCGCGAAGGGGCCCTTCTTGCCGCGCTTGCCGCCACGGCGGGGCTTCTTCTGGGATTCCGCGGTGTCGTCCTCGGAACGACCGCGCTCAGGCATGTCGATGGAGCCCAGGGCGTCCGTCACTCGTCCTCACCTGAATCCGGGTCGTGGCCGTGCCGCGCCCGGTTGAGCCGCACGGCGGTGCATTTCATACGTACGCGTGCACGCACTGCGGTGGAGAGTGCGTGTAGCAGGGCCGGAGGGACTTGAACCCCCAACCGCTGGTTTTGGAGACCAGTGCTCTACCAATTGAGCTACGACCCTTTGTGGTTCCCCCAACCTACCGCATGCGGTCGACCGCACTAAGTGCGTGCGCCGCGGCGGCCTGTTCGGAGCCAACGGTCAGCGAGTGTACGTGGTTCGGAGCCAGGCGTCGAACACGATCCTTCCGGGTCCTCCCGGGTGGTGCCCGCAAACCCGTGTACCGGGCTCCTCAGAGGTCTGCAACGATGCATATATGAGCGCTGCAACCCCTTCCGCATCGTCCCCCACCGACCGCCGGGTCTCGGCCCGCGTCGGTTCGATCTCCGAGTCCGCCACCCTCGCCGTCGACGCCAAGGCGAAGGCCCTCAAGGCGGCCGGACGCCCGGTGATCGGCTTCGGCGCCGGTGAGCCCGACTTCCCCACGCCCGACTACATCGTCGAGGCGGCGATCGAGGCCTGCCGCAACCCGAAGTACCACCGCTACACCCCGGCCGGCGGCCTCCCCGAGCTCAAGACCGCGATCGCCGCGAAGACGCTGCGTGACTCCGGCTACGAGATCGAGGCCGCGAACGTCCTGGTGACGAACGGCGGCAAGCAGGCCATCTACGAGGCGTTCGCGGCGATCCTCGACCCGGGTGACGAGGTCATCGTCCCCGCCCCGTACTGGACCACCTACCCCGAGTCGATCCGCCTCGCGGGCGGTGTCCCGGTCGATGTGGTCGCCGACGAGACCACCGGCTACCGCGTGACCGTCGAGCAGCTGGAGGCCGCCCGCACGGAGCGCACCAAGGTGCTGCTCTTCGTGTCGCCGTCGAACCCGACCGGTGCGGTCTACACCCGCGAGCAGGTCGAGGCGGTCGGCCGCTGGGCCGCCGAGCACGGCCTGTGGGTGCTGACCGACGAGATCTACGAGCACCTGGTCTACGGCGACGCCGAGTTCTCGTCGCTGCCGGTGGTCGTGCCGGAGCTGCGCGACAAGTGCATCATCGTCAACGGCGTGGCGAAGACGTACGCGATGACCGGCTGGCGGGTGGGCTGGGCGATCGGCCCCAAGGACGTCATCAAGGCCGCCGCGAACCTCCAGTCGCACGCCACGTCCAACGTCTCCAACGTCGCGCAGGCGGCGGCCATCGCGGCGGTCTCCGGCGATCTGACGGCCGTCGAGGAGATGAAGGTCGCCTTCGACCGCCGCCGTCGCACGATCGTGCGGATGCTCAACGAGATCGACGGCGTGCTGTGCCCGGAGCCGGAGGGCGCGTTCTACGCGTACCCGTCGGTGAAGGAGCTCCTGGGCAAGGAGATCCGCGGCAAGCGCCCGCAGACCAGCGTCGAGCTGGCCGGGCTGATCCTGGAGGAGGCGGAGGTCGCCGTCGTCCCGGGTGAGGCCTTCGGTACCCCCGGCTACCTGCGGCTCTCCTACGCGCTGGGCGACGAGGACCTGGTCGAGGGCGTGTCGCGGCTGCAGAAGCTGCTGGCCGAGGCCAAGTAGGACACCAGCCGCCGACCGATTGCGAACGGGCCCCGACGTTCCGGGGCCCGTTCGAACGTTCCCTGGGACACCCCTTCGGGGAAGGCCCTACCGGCGCACCGCCCCCATACGGCAAGATCTTGGGATGGAGAGCGTTCGTGCCCGCGGCGGAGCCGCACTTCGAGACCTGCGCCGACTGCCGAAGGCCCATCTGCACCTGCACTTCACCGGCTCGATGCGGTCCGCCACCCTGCTGGAACTCGCCGACAAGTACGGCGTCCATCTGCCCGAGGCGCTGCGGAGCGGTGAACCGCCCCGGCTGCGGGCCACGGACGAGCGCGGCTGGTTCCGCTTCCAGCGGCTCTACGACATCGCGCGGTCGTGCCTGCGGGAGCCCGAGGACATCCGGCGGCTGGTCCGGGAGGCCGCCGAGGAGGATGTCCGCGACGGGTCGCGCTGGCTGGAGATCCAGGTCGACCCGACCTCATACGCACCGCGGCTGGGCGGGCTGATCCCGGCCCTGGAGATCATCCTGGACGCGGTGCACGGCGCCTCCCGTGACACCGGGCTCGGCATCCGCGTCGTGGTCGCCGCGAACCGCATGAAGCACCCGCTGGACGCCCGCACGCTGGCGCGTCTCGCGGTGCGCTACGCCGACCGGGGGGTGATCGGCTTCGGGCTGTCCAACGACGAACGACGCGGCTTCGCCCGGGACTTCGACCGTGCCTTCGCCATCGCCAGGGAGGGCGGACTGCTGGCGGCACCGCACGGCGGCGAGCTGTCGGGGCCGGCGAGCGTCCGGGACTGCCTGGACGATCTGCACGCCGGCCGGGTGGGGCACGGCGTACGGGCCGCGGAGGACCCCGTGCTGCTGCGCCGGCTGGCCTCGCGCGGGGTGACCTGCGAGGTGTGCCCGGCGTCGAACGTGGCGCTGGGGGTCTACGAGAAGCCCGAGGACGTGCCGCTGCGTGCGCTCTTCGAGGCCGGCGTGCCGATGGCGCTGGGCGCGGACGATCCGCTGCTGTTCGGCTCGCGGCTGGCCGCGCAGTACGAGATCGCCCGCACCGCACACGGCTTCACGGACGCCGAACTGGCCGAGCTCGCCCGGCAGTCGGTCCGCGGCTCGTGCGCCCCGCAGGACGAGCAGCAGCGGCTGCTGACGGAGATCGACGGCTGGCTGGGCGCGTAGCGGCCCCGGGGCGGCTCGGGCCGGCCCGGGCCCTGCCGGGACGTACCTGCCTAGAGGCTGACGCCGACCGTGACCGGTTCGTTGACGAGGGTGACGCCGAAGGCGGCATGGACACCGTCGCGGACCTCGCGGGCCAGGGCGAGCAGGTCCTCCGTGGTGGCCCTGCCGCGGTTGGTGAGCGCGAGGGTGTGCTTGGTGGAGATACGGGCCGGGCCGCTGCCGTAGCCCTTGGTGAAGCCGGCCCGGTCGATGAGCCAGGCGGCGGAGGTCTTCACCAGGCCCTCGCCGGCCGGGAAGGCGGGCGGGGCGGCGTCGGAGCCGAGGCGGTCCTGGACCCGCTGGAGGAAGTCGGCGTGCTCGGCCTCGGTGAGGATCGGGTTGGTGAAGAAGGACCCGGCCGACCAGGTGTCGTGGTCCCCGGCGTCCAGCACCATGCCTTTGCCGGCGCGCAGCACCAGAACGGTCTGACGGGCGACGGCGGCCGGGACCCGGTCTCCGGCCTCGACGCCGAGGGCGCGGGCCGTCTCGGCGTACTTCAGGGGCGCGGAGAGGCCTCCGGCGTCCTCCAGGGCGAAGCGCACCCGCAGCACCACGAACCGGTCGGGGTGCTGCTTGAAGCGGCTGTGGCGGTACGAGAAGCCGCACTCCTCGTTCGGGAGGGTGACCGTCTCGCCGGCGCGGCGGTCGTAGGCGACGACCTCGGTGATCGTGGCGGAGACCTCCTGGCCGTACGCGCCCACGTTCTGGATCGGGGTGGCGCCCGCCGAGCCGGGGATGCCGGCCAGGCACTCGACACCGGCCAGTCCGGCCTCGACCGTACGGGCGACCGCATCGGACCAGTTCTCGCCGGCGGCGAGGGTGAGGTCCGTGCCGTCGAGCGCGAAGCCGCGGGTGGCGATGCGCAGGGCCGTGCCGTCGAAGCCCTTGTCGCCGATGACGAGGTTGCTGCCGCCGCCGATGATCAGCAGCGGGGTCCCGGCTTCGTCGGCCGCACGGACCGTCGCGATCACCTCGTCGTCGGTGGTGGCCGTGACGAGGCGGGTGGCCGGTCCGCCGAGGCGGAAGGTGGTCAGCGGGGCGAGGGGCGCGTCATGGAGTTCCTGCACGCGCCCAAGGGTACGGGGGCGGTCCGGCGATGCCCGGCCGACCGCCCCCGCAAGGACCTGCTCAGGCGAGACGGACCACGGCGCGGGACATGCCCAGCACCTTCTGCCCCGCGCTCATCGCGGTGAGGTCGACCCGGACCGTACGGTCGTCGTCGTCCAGCTTGGCGGCGACCTTGGCGGTGACCTCGATCAGGGCCCCGGTCTCGTCGTTGGGGACGACGACGGGCTTGGTGAAGCGCACGCCGTACTCGGCGACCGCGCCCGGGTCACCGGCCCAGTCGGTCACCACCCGGATCGCCTCGGCCATGGTGAACATGCCGTGGGCGATGACGTCCGGCAGCCCGACCTCCTTGGCGAACTTCTCGTTCCAGTGGATCGGGTTGAAGTCGCCTGAGGCGCCCGCGTACCGGACGAGCGTGGCGCGGCTCACGGGGAAGGTCTGCGCCGGGAGTTCGGTGCCGACCTCGACCTCGTCATAAGAAATCGTGGCGGTCATCTCAGGCCTCCTTCGCGGCGCGGGCCACCAGCTTGGTGACGGCGGTCACGACATGGCCGCCCGCCTCGTCGTGCACCTCACCGCGGATGTCGATGATGTCGTTGCCCGCCATGGACTTGATGGCCTCGATGGTGGAGGTGACGCTCAGCCGGTCCCCGCTGCGCACCGGCCGGGTGTAGGCGAACTTCTGGTCGCCGTGCACCACCCGGCTGTAGTCCAGACCCAGTTGCGGATCCTCGATGACCTGACCCGCGGCCTGGAAAGTGATGGCGAACACAAAGGTCGGCGGCGCGATCACATCGGAGTACCCGAGTGCCTTGGCCGCTTCGGCGTCCGTGTAAGCGGGGTTGGTGTCACCGATCGCCTCGGCGAATTCGCGGATCTTTTCCCGGCCGACCTCGTACGGGTCGGTGGGCGGGTACGTGCGTCCGACAAAAGACTGGTCGAGCGCCATGGGCTCGCAACCTCCCTGTACTGATGGTGATAACGCCGTGAGGCCGCCCCCACGAATGGGGACGGCCTCACGGACGAGCCTGTGTTATCGCGTCTCGCGGTGCGCGGTGTGCGAGTTGCAACGGGGGCAGTGCTTCTTCATCTCAAGACGGTCCGGGTCGTTACGCCGGTTCTTCTTGGTGATGTAGTTCCGCTCCTTGCACTCCACGCAGGCCAGCGTGATCTTCGGGCGGACGTCGGTGGCAGCCACGTGAGTGCTCCTTGGACGGACGGGTGGTCGGATTAACGCATAAAAGAGTAGCCGATCGGAGGACCGACCCCACAATCGGCTACTGTCAGTAGCGGTGACCGGACTTGAACCGGTGACACAGCGATTATGAGCCGCTTGCTCTACCGACTGAGCTACACCGCTGTGATGCAAGAGTCCCTCGCCCGAAGGCGAGGTACCTCACACATCAGAGCCCCAATACGGAATCGAACCGTAGACCTTCTCCTTACCATGGAGACGCTCTGCCGACTGAGCTATTGGGGCGAGCGATGAAGACATTACACGGCCCGCCGCCAAACGTGAAATCCGTATCCGGGCCGTGCCCCAACGGCCCCGCGCACCACACCGGTACGACTATTCCGCGCCTGCGCGAAGCTCTCCCGGCAGCGCCCTAGGCTCGGAAGAACGCTGCGTGATCTTGCACGCCGGTGGCTTCGAGGAGCGCGATGTCCGACAGCAGTTCGCCGCAGCCCCAGCCGGGAAAGCCCGGCGGCGGCGGCCGCTACGCCAGGTCGGACAGCGGGGCGCTGGTGCTGTGCGGCGCCCGGCTCGCCGACGGCCGGACGGTGGACGTACGGCTCGGCGGCGGGTGCATCGAGGCCGTCGGAACGGCCGGCAGCCTCGCCCCGCAGGGCGCCCGCGTCGACCTCGCCGGCTACCTCCTGCTCCCCGCCCCCGCCGAACCCCATGCGCACTGCGACACCGCCCTGACGGCGGACGCCGACGGTCCCGCCTCCGGGTCCCCCGAGGACGTCCAGCGGCGGACGACCGAGGCCGCGCTGCTGCAACTGGGGCACGGGGCCACCGCTACGCGCAGTCACGTCCGGATCGGCGACGTACAGGGCCTGCGCTCGCTGGAGGCGGTGCTGCAGGCCCGCCGGTCGCTGCGCGGGCTGGCCGACCTGGCGGCGGTCGCGGTGCCGCGGGTGCTGACCGGGGTGGCCGGGGCGGACGGGCTGGCGATGCTGCGGGACGCCGTGAAGATGGGCGCCGCGGTCATCGGCGGCTGCCCGGATCTCGACCCCGACCCGGCCGGGTACGTCGAGACGGTCCTGGAGCTGGCCGGGGAGCACGGCTGCCCGGTGGATCTGCACACCGACGGCGACGATCCGGCACGGCTGGCGCGGTTCGCGGCGATGTCGGGCGGACTGCGGCCGGGCGTCGCCCTCGGGCCGTGCGCGGGGATGGCACGGATGCCGCGGAGCGTGGCGGCGCGGGTCGCCGAGCAGCTGGCGGCCGCCGGGGTCGCCGTCGTCTGTCTGCCGCAGGGCGACTGCACGGGGCTGGAGCGGTACGGCTCGCGGGTGTCGCGGCCGGCGCCCGTACGGCTGCTGCGGGCGGCCGGGGTGCGGGTGGCGGCGGGCAGCGGGGCGCTGCGGGACGTGGCGAATCCGGTCGGACGGGGCGACCCTCTGGAGGCGGCCTACCTCCTGGCTTCCCTGGGGGAGGCCACGCCGGATGCCGCGTACGAGACCGTCAGTTCGGCGGCGCGGGCGACGCTGGGCCTGCCCGAGGTGCGGGTCGAGGCGGGCTTCCCCGCGGAGCTGCTGGCGGTGCGCGGCGAGCGGATCGCCGGGGTGCTCTCGCTGGCCTACAGCCGGATCGTGATCCACCGCGGGCGGGTGGTCGCCCGTACCAGCGCGGTGCGGGAGTACTGCGACTCGGCGACGGAGGTGGCTCCGGCGCTGCCCCGGCAGTCGCAGCGCTGACCCACGGCGGCGAGAAGGCCCCGGCCCCCGGCCGGTCCCGCACCGTGCGACGGGCCTTCGGCGTACGGTCGGGATCATGCGCATTGTCATCGCAGGTGGACATGGTCAGATCGCGCTGCGGCTGGAGCGGTTGCTCGCCGGGCGCGGGGACGAGGTCGCGGGCATCGTCCGCCGGCCGGAGCAGGCCGGCGACTTGCTGGCCGCGGGCGCCGAACCGGTGGTCTGCGACCTGGAGTCGGCATCGGTGGAGGACGTCACCCGGCACATGGAAGGCGCCGACGCGGCCGTCTTCGCGGCGGGTGCGGGGCCGGGCAGCGGCACCGAACGCAAGGAGACGGTGGACCGCGGCGCGGCGCGGCTCTTCGCGGACGCGGCCGAGGCCGCGGGCGTACGGCGCTTCCTCGTCATCTCCTCCATGGGCGCGGACCGCGAGCCCCCCGAGGGCACCGACCCGGTCTTCGCCGCCTACCTGCGGGCCAAGGCCGCAGCCGACACGGACATCCGGTCCCGGGCCGGCCTGGACTGGACGATCCTGCGGCCCGGCAGGCTGACGAACGACCCCGGAACGGGCCTGGTGAAGCTGGCCGATTCGACCGGCCGCGACGAGGTGACCCGGGACGACGTGGCCGCCGTCCTCGCGGCGCTGCTCGACGAGCCGGGCACCATCGGCCGGACGCTGGAGCTGATCGGCGGGGAGGCGCCGGTGGCAGACGCGGTGCGGGCGGTGGCGGGGCGCTGAGGACGGCACGGCGCGGGGAGATCCGACAGGCCACGACGGCTCCCCGCTTCCGCTGCGCCCGGAGAGCCGGCCGCTCCCGTTGTGCGGAGAGCCGCCCGCTCCCGTTGTGCGGAGAGCCGTGCGCTCCCGTTGCGCGGAGAGCCGTGCGGAGGGCGGGCGTTACCTGCCGATCAGGTCGACGCAGGCCTTGGCGCTGGAGCCCTTGAAGCGGACGCAGAGGTCGCCGTCCGCGAGGGGTTGCCCTTCGGGGGCCAGCTGCCCTTGATCGCGTCGCCGTGGCGCTCGGCGGTCTTCGTGTGGGTGCCCGAGTACCAGTCCGTGACGTAGACCGTCGCCTTGTTGCGGCCGGCGGGCGGGTTGGTCCAGGTGGCGGTGATGGTGCCGGGGTAGACGTTGCCGCTCTCGCCGGTGGTCGCGATGCAGACCTGCGGGCCGCTCCAGTTGTGGGTGCACCCCGAAGCGGGGGCGTGGGCCGCCGGTGCGGCGGTGGGGGTGGCAAGGGCTACGGTGCCGGCCAGGGTCAGGATCCGGGTACGTGCGCCTGTTCGCACAGTCTTCTCCCCAGGGGGCGTGGGGGGGGACGGCGGACGCGGCCTGACAGATTGGCGCGTACACGTCGGCAGGCCGGTGATGATCACCCTGGCGATCTTGATTCGGTGGACGAAATGGAGAGCCTGCGCGGCGCCTCGCGCCGCGGCTGCGAGGCACCCTGGGGCCCCCGCGGCCCGTCCACGCCCTCGGGGATTCAGCGTTCGCACCGCGAAGACAGGAGGGCCGCACGAGCGACGCGAGAGCGCATCACAAAGGGCCCCTGGTTTACGGATTCCATAAGCCAGGGGCCCTTTGCTCCTTGTGGCGGCGCCAGGATTCGAACCTGGGAAGGCTGAGCCGGCAGATTTACAGTCTGCTCCCTTTGGCCGCTCGGGCACACCGCCAAGGTTTGCTGCCGGGAGACCCGCTGTGGGGCGGTGCTCCGTGGCAACGACGTAAACCATACCCGATGGCTGGGGGTGGTTCGCCACTCGATTCGGGAGCGCTGGATCTTGGCCGGGTGGCTAGGCTTGGCAGGCGGGCCCGGGAAGGGCCGCAGCCCTGACGGATCTACGTACGAGGAGCCAACTCAACATGGCCGACTCCAGTTTCGACATCGTCTCGAAGGTAGAGCGGCAGGAGGTCGACAACGCCCTCAACCAGGCCGCCAAGGAGATCTCGCAGCGCTACGACTTCAAGGGCGTGGGCGCGTCGATCGAGTGGTCGGGCGAGAAGATCGAGATGCGGGCCAACGCCGAGGAGCGGGTGAAGGCCGTGCTCGACATCTTCCAGTCCAAGCTGGTCAAGCGCGGGATCTCGCTGAAGGCGCTGGACGCCGGTGAGCCGCAGGCCTCGGGCAAGGAGTACAAGATCTTCGCCTCGATCGAGGAGGGGATCTCGCAGGACAACGCCAAGAAGGTCGCCAAGATCATCCGCGACGAGGGCCCGAAGGGCGTCAAGGCGCAGGTGCAGGGCGACGAGCTGCGGGTCAGCTCGAAGAGCCGGGACGACCTGCAGGCGGTGCAGCAGCTGCTCAAGGGCAAGGATCTGGACTTCGCCCTGCAGTTCGTGAACTACCGGTAGCGGCCCGGCTTTCGGGTGCCACGGGATGGGGCGGCGCGCTTCGGCGTGCCGCCCCACCGGTGTGTCGGGGCGGCACCAAGGAGCGCACCACGGGCCCGGGCGGCCGCCGGACGGGCGGTCAGCGGGCGGGTGGTCAGGGGACGGTCAGCGGGTGGCGAAGGGCTCGTCGGTGGGGACGATGTCGCGGCCCAGGGGCATCAGGGAGACCGGGATCATCTTGAAGTTGGCGATGCCGAAGGGGATCCCGATGATCGTCACGCACAGGGCGAGGCCGGTGATGATGTGGCCCAGGGCCAGCCACCAGCCCGCGAAGATGATCCAGATGACATTGCCGATCGCCGATCCGGCGCCGGCGTCGTCGCTCACGACGGTCGTCCGGCCGAAGGGCCACAGGGCGTAGCCCGCGATCCGGAAGGACGCGATGCCGAACGGGATGGTGATGATCAGGATGCAGCAGATGATGCCCGCGAAGACGTAGCCGAGCGCCAGCCAGAAGCCGCTGAGGACCAGCCAGAGGACGTTGAGGATGAACTTCATGATCAGCAGCCTTCCAGGGGCACGGCGGAGAACGTAACTGCCGTGCTAGACGCGCTGAGCCCGGTGAATCGTTGCGTTCATGATGCGCCGGGCGTCTGCTGAGGGCCACCGGTCCCGGCGGCCTCGGGGCGTCAGGGGCGGTGGCCCGCCATGTTTTCGAGGCGGGCGATCCGTTCGTCCATCGGGGGGTGGGTGGAGAAGAGCCGGGACAGGCCGCCGCCGCGGAACGGGTTGGCGATCATCATGTGGCCGGCGGTCTCCAGGCGCGGCTCGGGCGGGAGCGGGAGCTGCCGGGTTCCGGCCTCCAGCTTGCGCAGCGCGGAGGCCAGGGCCAGCGGGTCGCCGGTGAGCTGGGCGCCCGCGGCATCGGCCTCGTACTCGCGCGAGCGGCTGACCGCGAGCTGGATCAGCGAGGCCGCGACCGGCCCGAGGATCATGATCAGCAGCATGCCGAAGAGGCCGGGGCCCTCGTCGTCGTCGGAGCGGCCCAGGGGGATCAGCCAGGCGAAGTTGACCAGGAACATCACGACGGAGGCCAGCGCGCCGGCGACGGAGGAGATCAGGATGTCGCGGTTGTAGACATGGCTGAGCTCATGGCCGATCACGCCGCGCAGCTCGCGTTCGTCGAGCAGCTGGAGGATGCCGTCGGTGCAGCAGACCGCGGCGTTGCGGGGGTTGCGGCCGGTGGCGAAGGCGTTGGGCGCCTGGGTCGGGGAGATGTACAGGCGCGGCATGGGCTGGCGGGCCGCGGTGGAGAGCTCGCGGACCATGCGGTAGAGCTGTGGCGCCTCGAACTCGCTGACCGGGCGGGCGCGCATCGCCCGCAGGGCCAGTTTGTCGCTGTTCCAGTAGGCGTAGGCGTTGGTGCCCAGGGCCACGACGACGGCGATGAGCAGGCCCGTACGGCCGAACAGGCTGCCGATGACGATGATGAGGGCGGACAGGCCCCCGAGGAGTACGGCGGTCCTGAGCCCGTTGTGCCGGCGGTGCACGGTACGCCCTCCAAGCGGTGCGGCAGGGGAACCCTGTGCTGCGTTTCTCCACTGACCAGTGGACCCTTACTCACTGGTCAACGCGAGATGAACGAGCCAGGTTCCCTTGTGCGACGGCGGCGCACCGGGGAGGGCATGCGGGCGCGCCCGCCGGGGCGTGGCGCCGCAGGGGCGGGGTGGAGGCCGGTGAGGGCCCTGTGGGGCCGCAGGTGTCCGCCCCGTGGGGCCGCCGGTGTCCGCCCCGTGGAGGCACCGGTGAGGAGTCCCGCGGGGCGGTCGGCCGTTAGAGCAGCGCCCCGGAGGCGAAGCGCAGGACGAGCTGCGGGGCGCCGGAGAGGGCGATGCCGAGGACGGCGGCGAGCCCGATGGCGGTGGCCAGGGGGGCCGGGATCGCGGTGCGGGCCGGGTGGCCCGCGGGGGCGGGGGCTCCGGTCCCTGCCGCCTCCCCGGTGCTCGCGGTCTCCTCTGCTCCCCGGAAGAGGACCGTGGTCCACTGCAGGTAGTAGTAGAGCGCGATCACGACATTGACGGCCATGATCACGGCGAGCCAGGCCAGCCCCGCGTCGACGGCCGCGGAGAAGACCGTGACCTTGGCGAACAGGCCGATGATGCCGGGCGGCAGTCCGGCGAGGCAGAGCAGGAAGAAGCCGAGGGCGAGCGCCACGACGGGCCGCCGGTGGTACAGGCCCCGGTAGTCGGTGAGGCGGTTGGCAGAGCGGGTACGGGCCACCAGGGCGGCGACCGCGAAGGCGCCGAGGTTCACCGCCGCGTACATCAGGGCGTAGGCGACGGTGGAGCCGATGGCGCGCCCCGGGTCCCGGGCGTAGCCCGCCGCGGCGATCGGGACCAGGAGGTAGCCGGCCTGGCCGACCGAGGACCAGGCGAGCAGGCGTACGGCGCTGCGCGCGCGCCGGGGGTCCTGGCGCAGGGCCGCGACATTTCCGACGGTCATGGTGAGGGCGGCGAGGACGGCCAGCGCCGGGCCCCAGACGTTCGCGTACGAGGGGAAGCCCTGGACGGTGACGAGGATCAGGCCGGAGAAGCCGACGGCCTTGCCCACCACGGAGAGGTAGCCGGCGATGGGCAGCGGGGCGCCGACGTAGGTGTCCGGCACCCAGAAGTGGAAGGGGGCGGCGGCCGTCTTGAAGGCGAAGCCGACCAGGGTGAGGGCGACGCCGGCGCTCGCCAGGGTGGCCAGCCGCGGGTCGGGGAGGGCGGTGAGGGTGTGGGCCACCTGGGAGAGGTGCAGGCTGCCGGTGGCCGCGTAGAGGAAGCTCACGCCGAGCAGCATCACGGCGGTGGCGGCCACCGAGGACAGGAAGAATTTGAGCGCGGCCTCGGAGGAGAGCCGGTCGCCGCGCCGCAGCCCGACCAGCGCGAAGGCGGGCAGGGAGGCGACTTCGAGGGCGATGACCAGGGTGGCGAGGTCCCGGGAGGCGGGCAGCAGGGCGGCGCCGGCCGCCGAGGAGAGCAGCAGGAACCAGTACTCGCCGGCGGGCAGATCCTGGTCCTTGAGGGTGTCGATGGACAGCAGGGCGGTCAGCAGCGCCCCGCCGAGCACCAGGAACTGGATGACCAGGGCGAACGGATCGGCCGCGTAGCTGCACACGTCCGGGTGGGCGGGCAGGCAGAAGGTGCGGCGGTCGCCGTCCAGGAGGGGCAGCAGGGACAGCGCGGCGAGCGCGAGGCCCGCGGTCGCGATCCACCCCAGCAGCGGCTTGCGGGCCGCCGGGAGGAAGAGGTCGGCGACGAGGATCACCAGGGCGACGGCCGCGGCGAGGGTGGGCGGCGCGAGGGCGAGCCAGTCGACGGACTGGACCAGAGAGGTCACCGTGCTCATCACTTACCGCCTCCGAGGAGCTGCTGGACGGCCGGGTCGCTGAGGCCGAGGAGGGCCGCGGGCCACAGTCCGGCGAGGACGGTGAGGACGGCGAGGGGGGTCCAGGCCGCGTATTCGTAGCGCGCGAGGTCGGGGACGACGGGGGCGGGCGCGGCCGGGACCACGGTGGCCGCCTCGGCCGCCGTCGCGGTGCCCTCCTCGACGGCCGGGACGGCTTCCACGGCTGCCGGGGTGCCGCCCATGCAGACACGGCGGACGACGAGCAGCAGGTAGGCGGCGGTCAGCAGGGTGCCGAGGCCGGCCAGCGCCATGAACGTCAGGAAGGCGGGGCGGCTGAGGCCGGCGGCCGGCCGGAAGGCGCCGAACATCGCCAGCATCTCGCCCCAGAAACCGGCCAGTCCGGGGATGCCCAGCGAGGCGACCGCCCCGAAGGCGAGCAGGCCGCCGAAGCGGGGGGCCTTGCCGTAGAGAGCGGCGCCGGTGCTGCCCGCCAAGGTGTCGAGGTCGGTGCTGCCGTAGCGGTCCTTGAGGGCGCCGACGAGGAAGAAGAGCAGGCCGGTGATGAGGCCGTGGGCGATGTTGGCGAAGAGCGCGCCGTTGACGCCGGTGGGGGTCATGCTGGCGATGCCGAGCAGGACGAAGCCCATGTGGCCGACGGAGCTGTAGGCGATCAGGCGCTTGAGGTCGCCCCCCGCGCCCTTGCGTACGAGGGCGAGGCAGGCCAGCGAGCCGTAGATGATGCCGATGGCGGCCAGCGCGGCGAGGTAGGGCGCGAAGGTGTGCATGCCCTCGGGGGTGATGGGCAGCGCGATCCGCACGAAGCCGTAGGTGCCCATCTTCAGCAGGACGCCGGCCAGCAGCACCGAGCCGACGGTGGGCGCCGCGGTGTGGGCGTCGGGCAGCCAGCTGTGCAGCGGCCACAGCGGGGACTTGACGGCCAGTCCGATGCCGATCGCGAGCACCGCCAGGAGCTGAACCGTGTGGCTGAGCTGCGCTTTCGGTCCGTTGTCAGTGGCGAGTGCCACCATGTCGAAGGTGCCGGATTTCACGCCGATGAGGAGGAGGCCGAGCAGCATCACGACGGAGCCGAGCAGCGTGTAGAGGATGAACTTCCAGGCCGCCGCCTGCTTTTCCGCGCCGCCCCAGCGGGCGATGAGGAAGTACATCGGGATGAGGACCATCTCGAAGGCGAGGAAGAACAGCATCAGGTCGAGGACGGCGAAGCTGGCGAGGGTGCCGGCTTCGAGAGTGAGCAGCAGGGCCACGAATGCCTTGGGGGACGGGCCCTTCGGCATGTGGAAGTAGCTGTAGAGCGCGCAGAGGAAGGTCAGCAGCGCGGTCAGGACGACAAGGGGGAGCGAGATGCCGTCGACGCCGAGGTGGATGCGGATGTCCAGCGCCGGGATCCAGCTGATGTCGGTGGTGGCCTGCATACGGGCCGGGTGGTCGTGGTCGAAGCCGGCGGCCAGCGCGAGGGCGGCGGCGAGCACGGCACCGGTCACGGTCACGCCGTGGCGCAGCACGGCCTGGCCGGGGCCCCGGCCCTTGAGGCCGGGGGGCGCCGGGAGCAGGGCGCCGGCCGCGCCCAGCAGGGGGAGGACGACGACCGCCGCGAGGAGGTACTGCAGAGCGGTGGGGTTCACGGGTCAGGCCCTCCTCAGGGTTTCGGCTCCGGCGAGCCCGGCCACGAGGGGCGTCGGCTGGGGGTGCGGGGTACGTGCACCAGGGGTGCGGCCGTCAGGCGTCCGTGCGTCAGAGGTGCGGCCATCAGGGGTACGTGCACCAGGCATACGTGCACCAGGGGTGTGCGGCATAGGCATCGGCATCGGCATCGGCATCGGTCAGGCTCCCGTGCCCGTGGCGACCAGGACGGCGGCGACGGCCAGGACGAGCGAGCCCGCCAGCAGCGCGGCGAGGTAGGTCTGCACGTTCCCGGTCTGGGCGCGGCGGACCGCGGCGCCCAGCAGGCGGGGGGCGGCACCCGCCCCGCGGACGTAGGTGTCGACGACCTCGCGGTCGAGGAAGCGGACGAGGCCGGCGGCGGCGCGTACGGGCCGGACGAAGAGGGCGGAGTAGACGGCGTCGAGGTGGAAGCCGACCGCCGCGTGACGCTGCAGCGGGCCCAGGAGGAGGCGGCCGGGGTCGGCCGGGTCCGGAGCCGCGGCGTTGTCGCCGTAGGCCGGGGCGTGGGTGTCGATGGCCACCTCCTCGGCGAGCGCGGGAGTGGCGTCCGGAGCGGCGACGACCGCGCCGAGGGGGATGCGGGCGGCGAGCGCGGTGGTGTGCCGCCAGGCCGCATAGGTGACCAGGCCGCCGACGAGGGCGATACCGGTGCCCAGGACGGAGGTGGTCAGGGTCGGCGCGAGCGAACGCCCGTCGAACCAGCCGGGCAGGAAGGGGGCGGCGAGGCCGAGCGCGACGGTCGGGACGAAGAGCACCCACAGGACGGCGTTCATGGCGACCGGCTGCGGGCCGTGGTCGGGGGCTTCGGCGCCCTTGCCCTTGAAGGCCAGCAGCCACAGGCGGGTGGCGTAGGCCGCGGTGAGGAGGGCGGTCAGCAGTCCGGAAACCAGCACGGTCCAGCCGGCCGCGCCGGGGACGCCGTGCGCGTGGCCGGTGGCGGCGTGTTCGGCGGCGCCCAGGACGGCTTCCTTGGAGAAGAAGCCGGCGAACGGCGGGATCGCGGCGAGCGCCAGCAACGCCACGGTGACCGTCCAGTAGGCGTCCGGGATGCGCCGGGCCAGGCCGCTCATCCGGGACATGGCGGCCAGCGAGTTGGTGCCGGCGGCGTGGATGATCACGCCGGCGCCGAGGAAGAGGAGGGCCTTGAACGCACCGTGCGAGATGAGGTGGAAGACGGCGGCACCGCGGTCGCCGACGGCCAGGGCGCCGAGCATGTAGCCGAGCTGTCCGACCGTCGAATAGGCGAGGACACGCTTGATGTCGTCCTGCGCCAGTGCGGCCAGCCCCGAGCCGACCATGGTGAGCGCGGCCATGACGGCGAGTACGACCAGCGCGGCCGCGGAGGCGGCGAAGACGGGGAGGAGACGGGCCACGAGATAGACACCGGCCGCCACCATCGTCGCGGCGTGGATCAGCGCCGAGACGGGCGTCGGGCCGGCCATCGCGTCCGGGAGCCAGGTGTGCAGCGGGAACTGCGCCGACTTGCCCGCGACACCGGCCAGCAGCAGCAGCGCGATCAGCGTCGGATGGTCCAGGCCGCCGGCGGCGACGGAGCCGAGGATGCCGGTGATGCGGAAGGTCCCGGCATCGGCGGCCAGCGCGAAGATGCCGAAGAGGAAGGGGACGTCGCCGAGCTTGGTGACGAGGAAGGCCTTGAGGGAGGCGGCGCGGGCGGCCTCGGTCTCCCAGTAGTGGCCGACGAGGAAGTAGGAGCAGATGCCCATGACTTCCCAGCCGACCAGCAGCAGCATCAGGTCGCCGGTGTAGACGACCAGCAGCATCGCGGAGGTGAAGAGCGAGACCAGCGCCGCGTAGGAGGGGTAGCGCGGGTCGTCGCGCAGATAGCCGGTGGAGTAGATCTGCACACAGGTCGCCACGACACCGACCAGGACGGCGATCAGCGCGGCGAAGCCGTCGATGTGCAGGGCCAGCTCGATGGGGATCGATCCGGTCGGGGTGAGCCCGGTGGCGAGGTCGGTGGCCGGGCCGGTGCCCTGTCCGAGGGCGACGGCCACGGTGAGCGCGGCCGCGGCCAGCGTCGGCAGCACGGCCAGCGGCCGGACGAAGCCGGGCGCACGCCGGCCCAGGAGAAGGCCTGCGACGGCCCCGAGGAAGGGCAGGAGGGGAACGAGAACGGCGGTGGTGGTGAGGGTCACGCGGCGGCCTCCGCCGTGGTGTCCGGCTGCGGGTCCCCGTCCGCGGCGCCCGTCTTCTCGGCGAGATCACGGAGCCGGTCGATGTCGGAGCTGCCGCGGTTGCGGTAGACGAGCAGCACGATCGCCAGGCCGATGCCGATCTCGGCGGCGGCGATCGCGATGGTGAAGAGGGTGAGCGCCTGGCCGGTGTGCAGGGTGTCGCGCAGCCAGACGTCGAAGGCGACGAGGTTGAGGTTGACGGCGTTGAGCATCAGCTCGACGGACATCAGCACCAGGATCGCGTTGCGGCGCGCGAGCACGCCGTACAGCCCGGTGCAGAAGAGGAGGACGGCGAGGACGGCCGGGTAGACGAGATGCATCAGCGCTGCTCCTCTCGCGGGGCGGGGGCGGCGGGGGCCCGGGAGGCGGCAGGGGCCGGAGAGGCGGCGGGGGCCGGTGAGGCGGCGTTCTTGAGACCGGCCGCAGCGGACCGCTCCTCCCCCGTCCTGCGGGACAGCACGATCGCCCCGACGAGCGCGGCCAGCAGCAGCACGGACAGCGCCTCGAAGGGCAGCACCCAGTACTGGAAGAGGCTGCGCCCGGAGGCCTCGGTGGAGCCCTGGGCGGCGCCCTCGAAGCTGATCCAGGTGGTGCGGAAGGCATCCACGACGACCCAGACCAGGGCGGCGGCCGAGGCGAGGGCCACCGCGAGCGCGGCCCAGCGGTTGCCCGAATCGGCGTCCGGGGAGCGGCCGATGGGCGCCTTGGTGAGCATCAGCCCGAAGAGCAGGAGGACGACGACGGAACCGACGTAGATCAGCACCTGCACCCAGGCGATGAACTCGGCCGTCAGCAGCAGGTATTCGACGGCGATCCCGCCGAGGGCGACGACCAGCCAGAGGGCGGCGTGCACCAGCTGCCGGGTGGTGACGGTGATGACGGCCGCGCCGAGGGTGGCGATTCCGACGAGGAGGAAGGCGATCTCGACACCGGAGGTCGAGAGGAAGCCGTGGCCGGCTGCGGTGGCGGCGAGCGTCACTGTCCCTCCCCTGGGGTGTCCGGTCGGTTCCGGTCCGTGGCCTGGTCCGGGGTCCGGTCCGTGGCCTGGTCCGGAGTCCGGTCCGTGGCCTGGTCCGCGGTCGGGTCCTGGGCCTGGGCCTGGGCGGCCTCGGCTTCGGCCTGCTGCTGGGCGGCGAGCTTGTCGGCCGCCTTGCGGGCGGCGGCGAGCTCCTTGGGCTCCTCGGCCGCCGGGTCGAGCGCCGGCGGTTCGGGCACCGTCCACATCCACTCGCGGAGCTTGTCGCGCTCATGGGTCAGATCGCGGATGTCCGTCTCGGCGTACTCGAACTCCGGTGACCAGAAGAGCGCGTCGAAGGGGCAGACCTCGATGCAGATACCGCAGTACATGCACAGCGCGAAGTCGATCGCGAAGCGGTCCAGCACATTGCGGCTGCGCTCCCGGCCTCCGGGGGCGGCCGGCGGCACCGTCTCCTTGTGGGAGTCGATGTAGATGCACCAGTCCGGGCACTCACGGGCGCACAGCATGCAGACCGTGCAGTTCTCCTCGAACAGCCCGATGACGCCACGGGTTCGGGGCGCGAGGTCGGGCTGAACGTCCGGGTACTGCGCGGTGACCGATCGTTTCGTCATCGTCCGCAGGGTGACGGCCAGCCCCTTGGCGAGGCCGGAACCGGGGAAGCTCATGACGAGATCACCACCTTGACGACGCCGGTGAGGGCGATCTGGGCGAGCGAGAGCGGGATGAGGACCGTCCAGGCGAGCTTTTGCAGCTGGTCCTCGCGCAGCCGCGGGTAGGTCACCCGCAGCCAGATGACGCCGAAGGCGAGGATCACGGTCTTCAGCAGCGTCCACAGCCAGCCCAGGCCGTCCGCGCCGAACGGGCCGTGCCAGCCGCCGAGGAAGAGGACGGAGGTCAGGGCGCAGAGGACGACGATGCCGGCGTACTCGGCGAGCAGGAAGAGCGCGAAGCGCAGTCCGGTGTACTCGGTGTAGGCACCGAAGATGATCTCCGAGTCGGCGACCGGCATGTCGAACGGCGGCCGCTGCAGCTCGGCGAGCCCCGCGGTGAAGAAGACCACCCCGCCGACGATCTGCCACGGCACCCACCACCAGTGGAAGGCCTCGATGATGCCGGGCAGGGAGAGCGTGCCGGCCGCCATGGCGACGGAGGCCGCGGCGAGCAGCATCGGCAGCTCGTACGCGAGCAGCTGCGCGGCCGTCCGCAGACCGCCGAGCAGCGAGAACTTGTTCGCCGAGGCCCAGCCCGCCATCAACGAGCCGAGCACGCCGACGCCCATGACGGCGAGCACGAAGAAGATCCCCGCGTCCAGGGCCTGTCCCACGGCATTGTGCGGGCCTATCGGGATGGCGACCAGGACCAGGAGGTACGGCAGCAGGGCGACGGCGGGCGCGAGCTGGAAGATCCGCCGGTCGGCGCCGGCCGGAACGATGTCCTCTTTCTGCGCGAACTTCACGCCGTCGGCCACGAGCTGCGCCCAGCCGTGGAACCCGCCCGCGTACATGGGACCCAGCCGGCCCTGCATATGGGCCATGACCTTGTGCTCGGTCTGCCCGATGACCAGGGGGAAGACCAGGAAGACGACGAAGACGGCGGCGAGGCGCAGCGCGATGTCGAGGGCGTCGCTCATGGGGTGTCGCCTCCTTGCTCCGGCTTCTTCTCCGGCTCCGGCTGCTCCTTGGGCTCCTTCGGCCCTGCCTGCTTCTCCGGCTCCGGCTCCGGCGTCTCCTTGGGCTCCGCCTCTTTCTTCGGCTGGGGCTTCTTCTCCGACTCCGGCTTCTTCTCCGGCTCCGGCTTCTTCTCCGGCTCCGGCTTCTTCTCCGACTCCGGCTTCTTCTCCGGCTCGTCGAAGGCCGGACGGGCGTGGTGCCAGGGTGCGTCCGAGGAGCGGGGGGCCGCCTCCTGCGCGGGAGCCGCCGCGGTCTCCTCGGCCGGGGTCCGTGCCGACGGGGCCTCGGCCGCCGGGGTCTGCGCCGACGGGGCCTCCTTCGGCGAAGTCGCTTCAGAGGTCCCCTTGGGCGAGGCCGCCTCAGGGGTCGCCTCGGTCGCGGCGGCCTCAGTTGTGGCCTCAGTTGTGGCCTCAGTTGCGGCCTCGGTCGCGGTGGCGGCCTCAGCCGCCTGCCGCTGGGCGGCCGAACCCTCGCTCGCCGACCGCGTACGCCGCGCCGGGCGCTCCGGCCGCTCGGGACGTGCTTCGGCCGCTGGGGCCTCGGTCGCCTCCCCCGCTGCCTGCTGCTGACCGGCCGAGCCCGCGGCCGCGGTCCGCGTACGCCGCGCCGGCCGCTCGCCCGCGGCACCACCGGCCGCACGAGCACCACCGGCCGCACGTGCACCCCGCGCCGGACGGGCAGGGGCAGGCGGCAGCTGGCCCTTCAGCGGGCCCCACTCGTTCGGGTCCGGGACGCCGGGGGGCAGCATCTGGCGGCGCTTGGGCCCGCCGTGCTCGGACTCCCCCGGTTCCTTGGCCCCCGGCCAAGCCTTGGCGACCCGCGCCGCCAGCACGAAGTCCTTGCGCAGCGGGTGCCCCTCGAAGTTGTCCGGGAGCAGCAGTGGCGCGAGATGCGGATGGCCGGTGAAGCCGACACCGAACATCTCGTGGGTCTCGCGCTCGTGCCAGCCCGCGCCCGCGTACACGCCGACGGCGGTCGGCAGGGCGGGCGCCTCGTGCGGCACGGTCGTCCGGACGATCAGCCGGTGGACGGTACCGGGCCGGGCCACATCGGCGAGGTGCGCACAGACCCGGAAGCCGGTGCCGGGCTCGTCAACGGCGCTCAGCCAGTCGAAGTAGCTGCAGCCCAGGTCGTCGCGGGCAGCCGTCAGTGCGGTGAGCCAGCCGTCCACGGGGACGTCGACGGTCAGCACGTCATACGCCAGCTCCGCCGTGGCCCCCGTACCGAAGATCTCGCTCGCGGGCCGCGGCAGCCAGCCGACAACGGGCTCGGCGACGGGCTGCTCGGGCTGCTCGCCCTGCGTGCCGCCCTGCGCGTCGGTCTCCGCCGGCTGCTCCGGCTGCTGCTCCGGCTGCTCGGTCATCGGGGCTCCTCCCCCGCCGCCTTCGGCTCATCCGCCGCCTTCGGCTCATCCACCGGCTTCGGCGCGGGCGGCGTGACCAGCCCGCTGCGCAGCGCGGCGGCGGAGGGCCGCGCCGTGCCGCCCTTCGCGTACCGCTCCCCCAGCGACTCGCGGGCGATTTTCTCCTGGAGCTTGAGGATGCCCTGGAGCAGCGCCTCCGGACGCGGCGGGCAGCCCGGTACGTACACATCCACCGGAATGATCTGGTCGACGCCCTTGGTGACCGAGTACGAATCCCAGTACGGGCCGCCGCAGTTGGAGCAGGCCCCGAAGGAGATAACGTACTTCGGCTCGGGCATCTGCTCGTAGAGCCGCTTGACCGCGGGCGCCATCTTGTCGGTGACCGTGCCGGAGACGACCATCAGGTCGGCCTGGCGCGGGCCGGGCGCGAACGGGATCACGCCGAGCCGGATGAAGTCGTGCCGTGCCATGGACGCGGCGATGAACTCGATGGCGCAGCAGGCGAGGCCGAAGTTGAAGACCCAGAGGCTGTAGCGGCGGCCCCAGTTGAGGACCACCTTCATCGGTTCGGGCGCGAGCCGGGCCAGGGTGCCCAGGCGCCGCGGCTCCGGCAGGAACTGCGGGGCGGCGCCCTCGGACGCGGCTGCGGAGCTGTGGGAGGCGGGGGTCACGTCCATTCCAGGACGCCCTTCTTCCATGCGTAGAGCAGGCCGATGGTGAGGAAGCCGAGGAAGATGAACATCTCCACCAGCGTGACACCACCGAAACCGGGGGCGGCGAAGATCGTCGCCCAGGGGAAAAGGAAGATCGAGTCGACGGCGAAGATGACGTAGAGGAAGGCGTACACGTAGTAGCGGACCTGGGTGTGTGCCCAGCCCTCGCCGACGGGGTCCACGCCGCACTCATACGTCAACAGCTTCTCGGGCGTCGGCACCACGGGCCGCAGCAGCCGCCCGGCACCGAAGGCCACGGCCACGAAGAGCACCCCGATCACGGCGATGATGCCGACGACCGAATAGCCCTGGAAATAGTCCGCGGCGACGGTGGTGCCCACGGTCGCGTCCGGCACGTCCGCCCCTCGCTCCCTGACTGCGCTTGTTTCAACGACTTCGACGATCTGTACGGACGGGAGTCTAGGCCCTGCCCCGGCAGCGGTGAGCAGCCGGATCGTCGCGGACGGTGGGGTTGTCCCTACTTCGCCCTACCTGGGCGGCCGGCAGCGTAGACGGCGCGGACGGATGTCTCAGAAGGTGTCTCACGGAGCGGACGGACACGGGGTGGTCCGGGCGGGGCGAAACGCCTTGTGCCGCGTCACCGGGGCGGCCCTGCGTGGGGGTGAGCGGGGCCGGGGTGAGCGGGGCCGGAGTAGGCAGGACCGGGGTGAGCTGGGCCGGGGTGAGCGGGACCAGGGTGGGCGGGGCCGGAGTGGGCGCCGTCCGGGGCTGCCGGGGCGCTCCGGTCCGTACGCTGCCGGGCCGGGCCGCGCGAGACGGCCCGGTTCATCGCCTCGGCCGCGATCCGCGCCGCCGCCTGCAGCGTCCGCTCGCCGAGCAGCTCCGTGCGGATCGCACCGCCCGCCGCGAGATGGCGGTCGTAGGGAAGCGGGAGCACCGTCGCGCCGCCGACGCTCAGATGCTCGGTGGCCTTGCGCAGATCCAGCCCGGAATCGGGGGACACATGGCTGAGAACCACCACCGTCGTCGGCAGCATGCCGGGGTGGAGCCCGCCGGCCCAGTCCAGCACCGATCGGGTGGCCGCCACTCCCTCCGGGGTCGCCGGGGATACCAGCACCCGCGCCTGCGTCGTCACCAGCGCGGTACGCGCCACCTCGGCGGGCAGCGTCTCGCAGTCCACGACGGTGGTCGCGAAGTACCGGCGCAGGGACGTCATCACCACCCGGTAGGTGTCGATGTCCAGCCGCGTCCCGATGGCGCCCTGGCTGCCCGGCAGCAGCCAACCGCCACCGGGGAACGGAATCAGGTAGCCGGTCAGGTCCGTGATCAGCATCGACGGATCCACTATCTGCGCCAGGTCGGTGCCCGACCAGCGCACTTCCCGTGCGCCCAGCCGGTGCGGCAGCGTGCCGAGCGCCGGATCGGCCTCGATCGCCAGCACCGGATCGGCACGGTAGTGCGCATAGGTGAGGGCCAGCAGGGCGGCGACGGTGGACTTGCCCGCACCGCCCCGGATGCTCGTCACGGAGATCTGCCGGCCGGTGGCCACCGGCTGCTGGATGGCGTACGCGGTCTGGGTGACGGCGGCGGTCTCCGCGGCGGGCGACGAGGCGATCGCCCGCCGTACGGCCCGCCCCGCACGCTGCGCGACGGACTCTCCGTGCCGCGGCTTGGACCCCAGGGCGTCCAGCTCGGGCGGCAGCAGCGGTACCGAGACGGGCGTGGGCTGGGACCTGCGTACGGGGGTGGGCGTGTGAACCGGGGTGGACGGGGGCGGCGCGGAGGTGGGCGCCGCCGCGGTGGAGGGCGCCGCCGCGGTGGAGGGCGCCGCCGCGGTGGAGGGGCCAGCTGCGGTGGAGGGGGCCGCGACGGTGGACGGAGGGGGCCCGGTGGGCAGGGGCGGCATGGGGGAAGGGGGCGGGGTGGTGTGGGGGGCCATGGTGGCGTGGGGCGCCACTGCGGCGTGGGGGGCACCCGCGTCGTAGGCGGCCGGCGGACCGTAGGCGGCCGCGTCATAGGTGACCGGCACGTCATAGGCGACCGGGGCGGGTGCCTGTTCCGGTACGGGCTGCGGCGGCGGAGCGGCAGCCGGCAGCGGCCCGGCGGAGGGCATGGCAGCAGGCATACCGGGGGGCGTCACGGGGGGTGTCACGGGAGGTGTGACGGGGGGCATGGCAGGAGGTGCGGCAGAAGGCATGGCGCCGGGCGCGACCACACCGGCGTCCGGCGCGTTCGGCTCAGCCCGCGCCGTCAGCGGTGTGTCCCATACGGTCGCAGCCACGGCCGAGGGCGCGGACATGGTGGCCGCCGCCTCGGGCGCATCCCCGGTTACGGGCGTGGCTGCCCCGGCCGTCTTCTCAAGGGTGAGAGCGCCGGTGTCGCCCTTCTCAAGGGTGGGAACGCCGGTGTCGCCCTTCTCAAGGGTGGGAACGCCGGTGCCATCCTTCTCAAGGGTGGGCGCGCCAGGGCCACCCCCCGTGCCACCCTCCTCGGCGCCCGTTCCCGCGGGCGTCCCCGGCGTCATCGCCGCCCCGCCAAGGCCGCGCGGCACATCATGCTGCCGGTCTCCTTGCACAGATTGCGCAGGTTGCACCGGCTGCCCTGGTTGCACAGGTCCACCCGGCCCGCTCGATCCCTTGGTTCCCTCTGCTGACATGGTCCCGCGGCCGCCTTTCCGGTTCAGTCAGAACGTGTGCGGCAGCCGGCTGAAGACCCCGAACGCCCCGAGGGCCACCGGGATCAGCGCCACCACACTGACCGACTCGACGAGGTTCATCAGCCGGCGCAGCCGGACCTGAACGTGTTCCGGCACCCGCACCGCGAGCACCACCAGCGGCAGCACCGCCGGCACACACAGCGCGGCGAGCGCGCCCGGTGCCCCGGCCCCGTCCGCCGCTCCCTGCCACACCAGGCTCACCCCCACTGCCGTACCGGCAGCCAACAGGGCGACGACCTCGATCACCAGGGGATAGGCACGCGCGCGCGAAAGCGTCACCAGGCACAGAAGGGCCGCGGCCGCCACCGACCAGCCGTCCTCCGAACCAGCCGCAAGTACTCCCGCCGCACCCACGGAGACCGCCATGGCGAGGGTGGCCGGCGCGAGACCACGATGGGTCGCACCGAGGGCGGTCGCCACCTGAAGCCGGCTCACCGGCGCGCCACCGGAACGCCGGTCATCGAGCCGGGTCAGCCCGGCCGCCGTCAACGCCAGTCGGGGCAGGTATCCCAGCACGAGCACCGAGAGCACACCGAGTACGACTCCCGTCCGCGCCACACCGGTCAGCGCCAGCGCGGCCTCCCACGCTCCCACCGCGAGCGCGACCGCCACCGCGCCGATGAGTCCGCCGCGCCCCAGCTCCGTGCGGACGCCGAGCAGCGCGAGCGCGGCCGCAACGGTCAGTCCGACGGCGGCCAGTCGCACCGCGCCGGCCGGAGCGGCCTGCCAGGAGGCGAGCGTGCCGAGCGCGCCGCCCCACACCAGCAGTGCGGTGCCCAGCGGACGCCGTCCGAGCCGTCCGGCGGTAGCTCCGCCGGCCGCGGCGAGCACAGCAACGGCCCCGAGCCAGAGGGCGGCCGGGCCCGGCCCGTACCAACTCGCCGCCGCAACCCCGGCGACCAGCGCCAACAGCACGCTCGCCGCACCGGCCGTCCACGTCCGGCTCCGCTCGTCCCAGCAGCGGCCGCGCAGCGCCGGACCGCCTGGGGCCCCATCGGCGGCCTCGTCAGTGGCCTCGTCAGCTGTGCCGTCAGCGGTCTTATCGATGGCGTACGCGGTGGCGGGATCGGCGGCATACGCGGTGGCGGGATCGGTGGCGTACGCGGTGGCGTGCTGCGCCATCGGCGCCCTCGGTGCCGCTGACACCCTCGGTGCCGCTGACGCCGCCGATGCCACCGGCGCCGCCGATGCCGCCGACGTCCCGTGCTCGCCTACGAACCGCAACACCGAGCCGTCGGACACTTGCGCCGGAGCGTGCGAATCGTCCTGCGCAAGCGCCGACCCGTCCGCCGCCACCAACCGCCGCGCCATCGCCCGCTCCCCCTCCCGATCTGTATCGCGACACGATACGGCCCCCCTCCAACACGCTGTCCAGCACGGTCGGCAGCGGCGGGTGGGGAAAACCCCACCCCCACCACCCCAGCCACCCCATGGCACGCGGATCGGCGACCGGGCAGGCTGGGCGCATGACGGAGAGTCCACGGCCCAGTGCTGCCGATGTTGGCGATACCACCCCTGACGGTGTGTCAATGCCGCCGCCCGTGAGGCCACTCAGCGGCGCGACGTGGCGGGAGGTCGCGTATTTGCTGTCCAACTTCCCGCTGGGTCTCGTCGGGTTCGTGGTGCTGGTGGTGTGGCTGACCCTTGGAATCGGGCTGGCCGTCACCGTGATCGGCTTGCCGCTGCTGGCCGGAGGCCTGGTGGCCTGCCGGAAGTACGGGAAGCTGGAACGGGCGCGGGCGCGGGCCCTGCTCGGGGTGCGGGTGGCGGAGCCGAGTCCGCTACGGGCCCGGGAGCAGGGGTTTTTGCCCCGGCTGTGGACGTATTTGAAGGATCCGGTCGCCTGGCGGCATGCGCTGTTCGCCTTCCTCCGGCTGCCCTGGTCCCTGCTCACCTTCGCCGTCGCCCTGGTCTCGCTCGTGGTGGCATGGCCCGCGCTCCCGTGGCTGGCGCGCTGGCTGACCAACGTGGACCGGGCCATGGTGCGCGGTCTGCTCTCGCCCTCCGACGAACTGGAGCGGCGGATCGCCGAGCTGGAGACGGACCGGATGACGGTCACCGACACCGCGGCCGCCGATCTGCGGCGCATCGAACGGGATCTGCACGACGGCGCACAGGCCCGGCTGGTGGCGCTCGCCATGGGACTCGGCCTGGCGAAGGAGAAGCTGCTGGAGGGCCGGGCCGACGACAGCGTGGCGGCGATGGTGGACGAGGCGCACGGCGAGGTGAAGCTGGCGCTGCAGGAGCTGCGGGATCTGGCCCGGGGCATCCATCCGGCGATCCTCACCGACCGCGGGCTGGGGCCCGCCCTGGCCTCGCTGGCCGGGCGCTGCACGGTGCCCGCCACCACGATCGTGGACCTGGACGATCGGCCCGCGCCCGCCATCGAGGGCATCGTCTATTTCACGGTCTCGGAGCTGCTGCAGAACGTGTCCAAGCACAGTGCGGCGCGGGAGGCGTCCGTGGAGGTGTGGCGGGCCGAGGGGGGTGGGCCCGGCAGGTCCGCGGACAAGGGCGGTGGCGGGCGCCGGGCGGGTGACCGGCTGCTGATCCAGGTGACGGACGACGGGAAGGGCGGGGCGCGGCTGGACGGCGGCAGCGGGATGGCCGGGCTCGCCGAGCGGCTGGGGTCGGTGGACGGGCTGTTCGTGCTGGATTCGCCAGTGGGCGGGCCCACGCGGGTGACGGCGGAGCTGCCGTGGCGGGCGCGGACGGCGCCGAGCGCGACGGCGAAGACATCGAGGGCGGGGGCGAAGGCGTCGAAAGCGACGGCGAAGGCGTCGAAGGCGACAGCGAAGGCGGGGGCAAGGGCTTCGAAGGCGGAGTCGGAGGCGCGCTGACGGAGCCGGAGGGCGCTGACGGGGCCGGAGGGACGCTGACCGGAGGAGCGCCGAGGGGACCGCAGAGGCGCCGAGGGGACCGCAGAGGCGCTGACGGGGCGAAGAGGCACCGACCGCCAGGCCGGCGAGGTGGGTGGCGGCCTCAGGCCCGGGGGTGGGGAAAACCCCCGGCGAAGACTGCGAAAGGCCTCATGGTGCGCGGGACGCCGGCCGCGGACCCTTGTCATGGCGGAAAGAACGCACGGCCTGCAGGTCAGGCGGCGGGTCCGACCGGGCAAGTGCCGCATCCGGCAGAACGGACGAACGGACGACGAGACATGGAAACCGCATACGCACCGCAGCCCCACGCCTCCCGGGTGCCCGAGGGGCTGCGCGCCCCGTTCTCCGGGCGGGCCTGGCGGGAGTTCCTGTACCTCTTCCTGAGCCTCCCGCTGTCCATCGTGATGTTCACGTACGCGATGGTGGTGATCACCACGGGTGCCGGTCTGCTGATCACGTTCCTCGGCATCCCGCTGCTGGCGGGCGGGCTGGCCGGCGCCCGTGCGCTGGGCGGCCTGGAGCGGGTGCGGGCCCGCGCGCTGCTGGGGCTGGACGTCGCCGATCCCGAGCCCGTCCGGCCGGCCAAGCCGAGCCTGATGGGGTGGGTCGGGGCCGTACTGAAGAGCGGGACGTCCTGGCGGCACCTTCTCTACTCGCTGCTGCACTTCCCGTGGGCGCTCTTCGCCTTCATCTTCTCGGTGACCTTCTGGACCCTGGGCTGGGGGCTGCTGACCTACCCGCTGTGGCGGTGGACGTTCCCCGCCTACCCCGGCCAGTCGGGTATCCAGCTGTGGGGCGACGGCAGCGGCCACGGCGCCTGGCTCGACACTCCGACCGAGACCGCGGTCACCAGCGGGGCAGGGCTGCTGCTGGTGCTGGCCGGGCCGTGGTTGATCCACGGGCTGACGCAGGTGGACCGGGTCATGGTCCACGGCCTGCTGGGGCCCTCCTCCCTCGCCACCCGGGCCTCTCAGCTGGAGTCGGACCGCGGGGTGATGGTGGACACCGCGGCGGCGGATCTGCGGCGCATCGAGCGTGACCTGCACGACGGGGCGCAGGCCCGGCTGGCCTCGCTCGCCATGGACCTGGGCCTGGTCAAGGAGAAGCTGGCCGAGGACCCGGAGGCCGCCGCGAAGATGGTGGACGAGGCGCACGGCGAGGTGAAGATCGCGCTCCAGGAGCTACGGGACCTGGCCCGCGGGATCCACCCGGCGATCCTCACCGACCGGGGGCTCGGCCCGGCCCTGTCGGCGCTGTCCGCGCGCTGCACGGTTCCGGTGACGGTGACCGTGGACCTGGACCGGCGGCCGGCCGCGGCGATCGAGGGCATCGCCTACTTCACCGCCTCCGAGCTGCTGCGGAACGTCTCCCAGCACTCCGGGGCCGCCGACGCGACGCTGGACGTCTGGCACACCGCGGACCGGATCATGGTGCTGGTCGCGGACAACGGCCGCGGCGGCGCGCACACCGGGCCGGGCACGGGCCTGGCCGGCCTCGCCGAGCGGCTGGCGGCCGTCGACGGCCTGCTGCTGGTGGACTCCCCGGCCGGCGGCCCGACCTGCATCACCGCGGAGCTGCCGTGGCGCGGGTGACGGCGGAGCCGCCGTAGCACGGTCGGCCTCCGAGCTGCCGGGCCCTGGCCCTGTCCCGTATCAGCCCCGTATCGCCCCTCTCCCCTCCTCCTCTCCTCCCCCGCACCCCGATCCTCCACATCCGCCGCGCCGCCGTCCGAATGCTGGAATGCTGGAGCCCGACGGGGTGGGATGCGAGGAGACATGGGGGAACCTGAGCCGTGGAGGACAAGGTGCGGGTGGTCATCGCCGAGGACTCGGTGCTGCTCCGCGAGGGCCTGACCCGGCTGCTCACCGACCGGGGGCACGAGGTCGTGGCAGGCGTGGGGGACGCCGAAGCGCTGATCAAGACGATCGGGGAGCTGGCGGGCGAGGGGGCGCTGCCGGACGTGGTCGTGGCGGACGTCCGGATGCCGCCCACGCACACCGACGAAGGGGTCAGGGCCGCCATCCGGCTGCGCGGGGACCACCCCGGCCTCGGGGTGCTGGTGCTTTCGCAGTACGTCGAGGAGCAGTACGCGACGGAGCTGCTGGCCGGGTCGAGCCGTGGCGTCGGCTACCTGCTCAAGGACCGGGTGGCCGAGGTGCGGGAGTTCGTCGACGCCGTGGTCCGGGTCGCCGGGGGCGGGACCGCCCTGGACCCCGAGGTGGTGGCGCAGCTGCTGGGCCGCAGCCGGAAGCAGGACGTGCTGGCGCATCTGACACCCCGGGAACGGGAAGTCCTGGGCCTGATGGCCGAGGGCCGGACGAATTCCGCGGTCGCCCGGCAGCTGGTGGTCAGCGACGGCGCGGTCGAGAAGCACGTCAGCAATATCTTCCTGAAGCTGGGCCTGTCGCCGAGTGACGGGGATCACCGCAGGGTGCTTGCGGTGCTCACCTACCTCAATTCCTAGCGATCCGACAACCTGCCAGGAAGGCGCTCCGAGGCGCTTCCGCCGAGGTCCAGGACTTTGGTCGTAGAACCAATGGAGGAGTCCGGAGCGTCATGAAGAAGGGGCCACGGGGGTGGTGATTTCATGACAAAACACACCAGATCGATGTCTCATGTTGACGTCCAACATGCGAGCGCCCCAGGGAAGGCCACCCTTACCCACGTACGATGGTTATGGGACAACCGGTCGGTATGACACGTCCCGAGCCCTGCCTCCGGCGGGGACGCCGCACCCCTCGAGGGAGGTCCGAAGCAGTGACCAGCCAGGTCAGTAGCACAGCCGAGCAGACCGACGCAGCGCTTGTCGGGGAAGAGCGCGCTTCCGGTAACGGCAGCGAAGGCAAAGAAGTCCGACGCCTCGACCGGGTGATCATCCGGTTTGCCGGTGACTCCGGTGACGGTATGCAGCTCACCGGCGACCGGTTCACCTCCGAAACCGCGTCGTTCGGAAACGACCTGTCGACGCTGCCGAATTTCCCCGCCGAGATCCGCGCCCCTGCCGGAACCCTGCCGGGCGTCTCCAGCTTCCAGCTGCACTTCGCCGACCATGACATCCTCACGCCCGGTGACGCGCCGAATGTGCTGGTGGCGATGAACCCCGCGGCGTTGAAGGCGAACCTCGCCGATGTGCCGCGGGGCGCGGACATCATCGTCAACACCGATGAGTTCACCAAGCGCCCGATGGCGAAGGTGGGGTACGCGACCAGCCCGCTGGAGGACGGGTCGCTGGAGGCCTACAACGTCCACCCGGTGCCGCTGACGACACTGACGATCGAGGCGCTCAAGGAGTTCGGGCTCTCCCGCAAGGAGGCCGAGCGCAGCAAGAACATGTTCGCGCTGGGGCTGCTGTCGTGGATGTACCACCGGCCGACCGAGAGCACCGAGAAGTTCCTGCGGGCGAAGTTCGCGAAGAAGCCGGAGATCGCGGAGGCGAATGTCGCGGCGTTCCGGGCGGGCTGGAACTTCGGTGAGACCACGGAGGACTTCGCCGTCTCCTACGAGGTCGCGCCGGCGACCACGGCCTTCCCGCCCGGCACCTACCGCAACATCTCCGGGAACCTCGCGCTGTCCTACGGGCTGATCGCGGCGGGCCGGCAGGCGGACCTGCCGCTGTATCTGGGTTCGTACCCGATCACCCCGGCCTCCGACATCCTGCACGAGCTGTCCAAGCACAAGAACTTCGGTGTGCGCACCTTCCAGGCGGAGGACGAGATCGCCGGGATCGGCGCGGCGCTGGGTGCCGCGTTCGGTGGTGCGCTGGCGGTGACGACCACGTCGGGTCCCGGTGTGGCGCTGAAGTCCGAGACGATCGGCCTGGCGGTCAGTCTGGAGCTGCCGCTGCTGATCGTGGACATCCAGCGCGGCGGCCCTTCGACGGGTCTGCCGACGAAGACCGAGCAGGCCGACCTGCTGCAGGCGATGTACGGGCGCAACGGAGAGGCGCCGGTGCCGATCGTGGCGCCGAAGACGCCCGCGGACTGCTTCGACGCCGCTCTGGAAGCGGCGCGGATCGCGCTGGCCTACCGCACGCCGGTCTTCCTGCTCTCCGACGGCTACCTGGCCAACGGTTCGGAGCCGTGGCGGATCCCCGACGTGGACGAACTGCCGGATCTGCGGGTCCAGTTCGCCTCGGGCCCCAATCACCAGCAGGCGGACGGCACCGAGGTGTTCTGGCCGTACAAGCGCGATGAGCAGACGCTGGCCAGGCCCTGGGCGGTGCCGGGCACACCGGGCCTGGAGCACCGCATCGGCGGCATCGAGAAGCAGGACGGCACGGGCAACATCTCCTACGACCCGGCCAACCACGACTTCATGGTGCGCACCCGCCAGGCGAAGGTCGACGGCGTCGATGTCCCCGGCATCGAGGTCGACGACCCCACCGACGACAGCGGCCGGGGCGCCGGGACCCTCGTACTGGGCTGGGGGTCGACCTACGGACCGATCACCGCGGCGGTACGGCGCGTCCGGCGGGCCGGTGAGCGCATCGCGCAGGCCCATCTGCGCCACCTCAACCCCTTCCCGGGGAATCTCGGCGAGGTCCTGGCGCGTTACGACAAGGTGATCGTGCCGGAGATGAACCTCGGACAGCTCGCCACCCTGCTGCGTGCCAAGTACCTCGTCGACGCGCAATCGCACACCCAGGTCAGCGGAATGCCGTTCAAGGCCGAGCAGCTCGCGGAGGTCTTTAAGGAGGCCATCAATGACTGAGACGATCGCGGAGGGGTCCTCGCAGATCGAGGCGCTCTCCCTGGTGCCCAAGGCCGACGCCAAGCAGTCCATGAAGGACTTCAAGTCCGATCAGGAAGTGCGCTGGTGCCCCGGCTGCGGTGACTACGCCGTCCTTGCCGCCGTGCAGGGCTTCATGCCCGAGCTCGGCCTGGCCAAGGAGAACATCGTCTTCGTCTCCGGCATCGGCTGCTCCTCCCGCTTCCCGTACTACATGAACACCTACGGGATGCACTCCATCCACGGCCGCGCCCCCGCCATCGCCACCGGCCTGGCCTCCTCCCGGCGCGACCTGTCGGTGTGGGTCGTCACCGGCGACGGCGACGCGCTCTCCATCGGCGGCAACCACCTCATCCACGCCCTGCGGCGCAACGTCAACCTCAAGATCCTGCTGTTCAACAACCGGATCTACGGTCTGACCAAGGGGCAGTACAGCCCCACCTCCGAGGTCGGCAAGATCACCAAGTCGACGCCGATGGGCTCGCTGGACGCACCGTTCAACCCGGTCTCGCTGGCGCTCGGCGCCGAGGCGTCCTTCGTCGCCCGCACCGTCGACTCCGACCGCAAGCACCTCACCTCGGTGCTGCGCGAGGCCGCCGCCCACCCCGGCACGGCGCTGGTGGAGATCTACCAGAACTGCAACATCTTCAACGACGGCGCCTTCGAAGTCCTCAAGGACAAGGACCAGGCCGAGGAGGCCGTCATCCGCCTGGAGCACGGGCAGCCGATCCGCTTCGGCGCCCTGGCCCCCGACGGCTTCGGCTCCAAGGGCGTGATCCGCGACCCGGCCACCGGCGACCTCAGGGTCATCGACGTACGGGAGGAGGGCACCGGAGGCGTGCTGGTGCACGACGCGCACAACCCGTCGCCCACCACGGCGTTCGCCCTCTCCCGGCTCGCCGACCCCGACACGCTCCACCACACCCCCATCGGGGTGCTGCGGAACGTCAACCGGCCGGTCTACGACACCCTGATGTCCGACCAGCTCGACGACGCCATCGAGCAGAAGGGCAAGGGCGACCTGGACGCTCTGCTGACCGGCAACGACACCTGGACGGTCGTCGGCTGACATCGGTCCACGGGGTCGGATCATTCTGACGGGCTGCCCGCGGGTGTCCGTACGGGAACGTCTTACGGCGTCCCGTACGGGCACCCGTTCGCGTTCCCCTGGCCCGGACCTCGTGCGCCGGCGCGTCATGACCGTATGGCAAGACACGTATGACAGCCGGGCAGGGCGGCGCTACTTTCGCAGAGGCGGCAAAGCACCATGCGGAGGTCCCCCTTGCAGCCTCGAAGCGATCAGCGTGTCGGTCTTGCCTACGGTTTCGCCGCCTACACCATGTGGGGCCTGCTGCCGCTCTACTGGCATCTGCTGGACGCCGCCTCGCCGTCCGAGATCCTGGCCCATCGCATGGTGTGGTCGCTGCCCGTCGCCGTCGTCATCCTGGCGGTGCTGCGCCGCTGGTCCTGGATCGGCCCGTTGCTGCGGCAGCCCAGGAGGCTCGGGCTGATCCTGGTCTGCTCCCTGGTCATCTCGGCGAACTGGTTCCTCTACATCTGGTCGGTCAACGCCGGGCATGTCCTGGAGGCCTCGCTCGGCTATTTCATCAACCCGCTGGTCAGCATCGCCTTCGGCGTAGTGGTGCTGCGCGAGCGGCTGCGGCCGCTGCAGTGGACGGCGGTGGGGGTCGGCCTCCTCGCCGTCGTCGCGATGACCGTCGCGTACGGCAAGGTGCCCTGGATCGCGCTCGGGCTGGCCTTCTCGTTCGCGACATACGGGCTGGTCAAGAAGGGCATCAAGCTCGACGGGATCGAGGGCTTCAGCGCCGAGACGGCCCTCCAGCTGCTGCCCGCGCTGGGGGTCCTGGTCTTCCTCGCCCTCCACGGCGAGTCCCGCTTCACCACCGGCGGGGTGGGCCAGGCACTGCTGCTCTCGGGCTGCGGTATCGCGACGGCGGTGCCGCTGATCTGCTTCGGCGCCTCGGCCGTGCGGCTGCCGCTGACGGTGATCGGGATGATGCAGTATCTGGCGCCGACCTTTCAGTTCCTGCTGGGGCTCACCGTTTTCCACGAGCGGATGCCGCCGGAGCGCTGGGCCGGGTTCGCTCTGGTGTGGGCGGCCCTGACGCTACTGACCTGGGACGCCCTGCGGACCGCACGGCGGGGGCGGACGGCGCTGGCCGATGCCACGGCGCGGGCGGGCGAGGCGGCGGCGCGGGCGGGCGAGGCGGCCGGGGGCGGGACGGGGGCCAGGGCCGGGGCCGGGCCCGAGGTGGTGCAGGCGGCGGAAGCGGACCGGGCAGCGGAAGCGGCGGCGGGCCGGTCGGCGGAAGCGGACCGGGCAGCGGAAGCAGTGGCGGGAAGGCCCTCCGGGGCACCGGACGCGACGCCGCGGCCCGGCGGCCTCACCCGGTGATGTCCCGGGTGGTGAAGCGCGCCCAGGCCGCCGAGCCGAACACCACGGCGTACAGCGCCTGCAGGCCGAGGTTCTTCTGCAACTGGTCCCAGTAGACGGGGTCGCGGAGCAGGTCCGCGAACGACAGCCAGTAGTGCGGGAAGAGATAGGGCTGGATGGCGTGCAGCTGCGGGAGGGTGTCCAGGATCTGCACGGTGATCAGCAGGCCGACCGTGGTCGCCATGGCGGCGATACCGCTGGTGGTGAGTGCCGAGATGAACAGGCCGACGGCGGCCACTCCGATGAGGGACAGCGCCACCGCGACCGCGATGGCCAGCGCCCGCAGCAGTCCCTCGCCGAAGGACAGGGACGTCCCCGAGAGCAGGGTGACCTCGCCCAGGGGGAAGAGCAGCGCGCCGGTGGCCAGGGCGGAGAGCGCCACGACCAGGGTGCCCACCAGGCAGAACGTCAGGACCGTGGCGTATTTGACCAGTAGCAGGCGGGTGCGGCCCGCGGGAGCCACCAGGAGATAGCGCAGCGTCCCGCCATGGGCCTCACCGGCGAGGGAGTCGCCCGCTATCACTCCGATGGACATCGGCAGGAAGAACGGCAGCGTCACCGCGAGCGAGGTGAAGACCAGGAAGAGGCCGTTGTGGGTGACCTGCGAGAGGAACGCCGGGCCGCCACCGCCACCGCCCGAGCCGCCGCCGTCGCCCGTCTCGATCTTGACGGCGATACCGACCAGGACCGGTACCCCCGCGAGCACCGCCAGCAGCGCGAGGGTGCGCCAGCGCCGGAACGTCGTAGCGATCTCACTGCGCAGCAGACCCAGCGACCACAGCGGTCGGGGCGCGCGCACCGCCGCCTCAGCCTGCGACATCGAAGCCCTCCCCGGTCAGCTGAACGAAGACATCCTCCAGCGACGCCCGCTCCCTGCCGAACCCACGGACCCGTACACCGGCATGCACCAGCGCGGCGTTGAGATCCGCCAGATCCGCCAGGTCCGGCAGGTCCGCCAGGTCCGGCAGCGCCCCGCTGTCCGGTGTGCCCATGGGCGCGGGCGGGTCCGGGAGTTCGCCGGTCACCCGGTCGCCGGTGACCTCCAGGCCGGTCAGACCGTGCTCTTTCAGGACCCGGACCGCGTCGGCCGGGTCAGGGGTGGTCACCGTCAGCCGGCCGTGGCCGCGCGAGTCGAGGACCGTGGCGGAGAGGTCGGCGACCGTGCCCTGGGTGATCAGCCGGCCGCGGGCCATCACCGCGGCATGGGTGCAGACCTGCTCGATCTCGTCGAGGAGATGGGAGGAGAGGAAGACGGTGGTGCCGTCCGCCGCGAGTGCGCGGATCAGCGCACGGATCTCCCGCATGCCCTGGGGGTCCAGGCCATTGGTCGGTTCGTCGAGGACCAGCAGCTCACGGGGCTGGAGCAGGGCCGCGGCCAGACCGAGGCGCTGCTTCATGCCGAGGGAGTAGGCGCGCGCCTTCTTGCCGGCCGCGGCGGCCAGGCCCACCCGCTCCAGTGCGTGCCCGACCCGTTCGGCACGGGTACGGGGATCGGCGAGCGGGTCGGCGGCGTCGAACCGGCGGAGATTGTCCCGCCCGCTGAGGAAGCCGTAGTGCGCCGGGCCCTCGATCAGCGCGCCGACCTTGGGGAGCACCCGGCGGACCGCGGCCGGCATCGGCTGTCCCAGCACCCGGGCGCTGCCGGCGCTCGCCTCGATCAGGCCCATCAGCATGCGGATGGTGGTGGTCTTGCCGGAGCCGTTGGGTCCGAGGAAGCCGAAGACACTGCCCCGCGGTACGGCCAGATCAAGTCCGTCGACCGCGAGCTGGCCGCCACGGTAGGCCTTGGTCAGCCCACGCGTCTCGATCGCCGGCTCCCCTGCCGCCCGGCGGGCGGGCCCGTCGTCGCCGGGGCGGGCGTCGTCGGGCGCGCGGGAACCGGCGGCCGGGCGGGCGCCATCGGGTGGCTGGGCGCCGTCGGGCGCCGAGGCGATGGGCTGTGGCATCGGCTCCCCCGACGTCGTACGGATATGGCCACGAGCCGCACCGCGCCACCCGCCGAGGGGCGGCACGGTGCTCCCGCTCTTCTGCACGTCTGCGCTCGCGCACGTCTGCGCTTGCGCACTTGTGCACGTCCGCGCTTCTGCGCTTCTGCGCTTCTGCGCTTCTGTATTTACTTGGCGGTTCCGCGCTGCCGCGCGGTGGCCCGTTACTTGGCGGCGTTGGCCGCGTCGATCAGGGCCTGCTTGTCGACGGCGCCGACGTAGACCGTGCCCTTGTCCGTGACCAGGGCATTGACCAGGCGGGTGCTGAAGACCCGGCCGGAGCCGAAGGAGCTGTGCACCTTCTCGCCGATGCTGTCCAGGAACTTGCCCGCGTCGCCGCCGGCGCTCTGCTCCTTGCCGGAGGGCAGGCCGGGGCCGGTGCCCTTGATCGTGGCGATGGACGTCCAGCCCTTGCCGATGACGTTCAGCCCGCCCATGTCCTTCTTGAAGTCCTTCGCGCCCTGATGGGACCGGAGGTTCTTGCCGTGCTCGCGCTGCGCCTTCGCCCCTGCCTTGTCGCCGTCGACGACCTTGGCGCCCTTGGGCGGAGTGAAGGAGAACGTGCTCGCGGCGGGCTTGGCGAAGTCGACGTTCGTGTAACCGACGTCGATGGCGGCCGCGCCACCGCTCTTGGGGGTCAGGGTGAACTTCAGCGGCACGCCGTTGGAGGCGTCCACCGCGACCCGGATCGAGCCGACCGTCGAGGCGGCCTGCTTGGGCTTGATCAGCAGCTGGTAGGCGTCCCGCCCGGCGACCGTGGCGGTGCCGTCGACGGTGACCGAGGTCGTGTCGCCGGCCGCCTTCAGGGCCTGCTTCGCAAGGTCCTGCGGGGTGGCACCCTTCAGGTCCTTGGGCAGGCCCTCGGGCGCCCGGTGCTGCTTGCCGTGCCGGCCGGCGTCGGGTGCGGTGCTGTGCACCGCGGTGTTGCTGCCGCTGTCGTAGGCCCAGACCTCGTTGCCGTTGTGGACCAGGCTGTACTCGGCGGCCTTGTCGACGATCGACACCCGCTGCTTCTCGGGGCCGTCGGCCGCGACACGCAGCGTGTGCGCACCGGACGCCAGCTCCATCAGCTTGTTCTGGGGCGCTGCGGAGGCGCCCTCGCCGCTCTTCCCGCCGGGGGCCTGGCCGCCGCCGAAGCCGCCCGCCGCACCACCGGCGCCCGGCAGGGACGGCAGACCGAGGTCGGTGGTGACCTGGACCGTGCCGGAAAGCTGCTGGACATCCGACTTGGCGACCTTGGCTATCAGGTCCTGCGCCGAGATCTTCGGCAGGTCCGGAGAACCGGAGCCGGCGAACGCCGGGACCAGCCCGATCGTGGCCGCCGCCACTCCCGCCACGGCAACCGGTACGCCGTACCGCACCGCCTTACGGCGCCTGGGGGAGCGCCCCTCGTCCCATCCGTCGGTGACCTGTGTCGGTTCGTTCCGTGGCATCTGCCCTACCTCCGTCGTATGCGGCGGTTGCTGCGCTGTCCACCCGTCACCCCTGGGGCTCATTGTGACCGTCCGCCGCGCTCTGGTGCTTTCCATCTCACCAAATCGCCTCACGAATAACGTCACCCAGCGGGAGCAAGTCGTCCTACTGCTGAGGTATGACGCATGGTCACCCCAGGTCGGAGTCCGTACCCCAGGAGTCTGAGCGTTCCCTAGGGGATGCGGGGACCTGCTCTGGGGGATGCGGGGCGCCGGCACCGCAGAGGTGCAGGGCACAGGCACCGAGGAGGTAGGGGGCGCAGGCGGCGGAGCGATGCGGAACCCCGGCACGAAGCCGGGCACGGAACCCTGGGCACGGAACCCGGGCACGGCCACGGAACACCCGCACAGAGCACCCGCACACAACCCGGGCACGGCCCCGCGGCACCGAGCACTGGCCCCCGCAGGGAGACCTCAGCCCGCCCGGTGCACCACCGCGTCGCAGAGCCCTTCCAGGGCCGACTTGGCCGTGCAGGACGGCAGCGGCGCCAGCATCGCGCGGGCCTCCTGCGCATAGCGCACGGTGTCGCGGCGGGCCTCTTCGAGCGCCGGGTGGGCGCGCAGGCCGGCCAGTGCCTCGGCATGCCGGGCGTCGTCCGTGAGGTCGCCGGACAGCAGCTCGGCAAGGGCGCGGTCCTCGGCCGTACCGGCGTCGCTCTCGGCGCGTGCCCGCAGATGCAGCACGGGCAGCGTCGGGATGCCCTCCCGCAGGTCCGTGCCGGGCGTCTTGCCCGATTCATGCGAATCGCTGGCGATGTCCAGCACGTCGTCGGCCAGCTGGAAGGCGGTGCCCAGCCGCTCTCCGTACTGGGTGAGGATGTTGACCGTCGACTCATCGGCGCCCGACATCATCGCGCCGAACCGGCACGCGACGGCGATCAGCGAGCCGGTCTTGCCGGCGAGGACGTCCAGATAGTGGCTGATGGGGTCGCGGCCGTCGCGCGGGCCCGCGGTCTCCAGGATCTGGCCGGTCACCAGGCGTTCGAACGCCTCCGCCTGGATCCGGACCGCGTCAGGGCCGAGGTCGGCGAGGATGTGTGAGGCGCGGGCGAACAGGAAGTCGCCGGTCAGCACCGCGACGGAGTTGCCCCAGCGGGCGTTGGCGCTGGCCACGCCGCGGCGCACATCGGCCTCGTCCATCACGTCGTCGTGATACAGCGTCGCGAGATGCGTCAGCTCCACGACGACCGCGGAGGGCACCACGCCCGGGCTGTAGGGGTCACCGAATTGGGCGGCCAGCGTCACCAGCAGCGGCCGGAACCGCTTACCGCCCGCGCGCACGAGGTGCTGCGCGGCTTCGGTGATGAACGGCACGTCGCTTTTGGTGGCCTCCAGCAGGCCCTCCTCGACAGCCGCCAACCCGGCCTGGACATCGGCCTCAAGAGCCTGGTCCCGCACGCTCAGCCCGAAGGGCCCGACGACGGTCACGAGGGGTACTCCTGTCTGCTGACGATCAAACTGAATGTCGATCTGTCGCTGTCTCCACCGTTGGCCAGCGTATCCGGTCGCAGTTCGATCACCGTGAGCGCCCGCCCCCCGAACCGCCCGGGAAGCACAGCGACCCGGCCGACAGGTTCTGGATCACCTGTTGACGAGAGTGTGACGCGGGAGCATGGGCTCCGGCAACGAGAGGAGTATTTCCGGCCTGCTTCTTGTCCGGCAAGGCCTCCCGCCCGGCCAGGGCACGGCGGCCCCGCTCGCTTCCGCGCCCGCCTTCCGCGCCTCCGCGCCCGTCTCCCCCTCGCCGGAATCGCCGCGGTTTCGTCCGGAATCACCGCCGCTGCGTCCACAATCACCGCAGCGTCCCGCGAAAGCGCCCCAGCTCCCCCGAAATCACCGCGGCCTCCGGCGAAAGCCCCGCAGCGCAGGGTGACTTCCCTCGCCGGAGACGAGCCGCGGGGCCCACCGGAAGCAGCGCCACCGGCTCACCTCACCCGCAGGCCCGCTCCGCGGTAGTCCCTCTCACCCGCAGGGCCGCTCCCCCGAAGCCCTTCTCACCCGCAGGACCGCTCCCCCCTAGCCCTTCTCACCCGCAGACCCGCTCCCCCGAAGCCCTTCTCACCGGTAGACCCGCGCCACCGCCCGTGCCAGTCGCGGCGAGGCGAACTCCGTGCCGCACACGAAGCGCATCACCGGCCCGAACGAGGCGGCCGCCGGCAACCCCGTGAAGTACAGCCCCGGTACGGACGAGCCGAAGCCCGCGTCCAGCAGCGGCCCGCCGGCCCGCGTCACGATGCCGGTGCGCAGCCCCTGGCCCAGGAAATCCAGTGCCGCCAGGTCCATCCGGTAGCCCGTCGCCGCCAGCACATGGTCGGCGGCGAGCTCCCCGCCCTGCCCGTCGGCCCCGCGCAGCGCCAGCACGGGACGGCCGTCACGGACCGTGGCCCGTACGATCCGCCGCCCCTGCGTCACCTGCACCCGGCCGGCGAAACGGTCCCGCAGCCACCACGCCCCCAGCGGGCCGAGCACCCGCCGCACCAGATACCGCCGGGCGGGCACCGGCAGCCGGCGAAAGCCGCCGGCGTAATACGTCAGCGCATGCAGCGACCAGGCGTTGCCGAACGGCGACGGCGGCCGCAGACGGGGCTGGCGGTCCGGCGGCGCACCGAAGCCCACCGCGGCCTGGCCGCGTGCCACCACCCGTACGGATGCCGCGCCCGCTTCGGCGAGCAGCACGGCGCTCTCCAGCGCCGACTGTCCGGCACCGATCACCACCACCTCGCGGCCGGCCAGCGCGGACAGGTCGTGGTGCTGCGAACTGTGCGAGACCGGCCCCGTGGCGGACGGCCCGTCCGGGATCGCGGCGGCCAGCTCCCGCGGCAACTGGGCCAGCCCGCTCAGGCCGGTGGCCACGACCACGGCCCGCGCGCCGACCTGCTCCCCGCTGTCCAGCTTCAGCTCGAAGCCGTCGCCCCGCCGGTCCACCGAGACCACCCTGACCTGCTCCAGATCGGGGACCGTTCGCTGCTGCACCCACTGCCCGTACCGGATGAACACCTCGATGGGGACGATGTCCCAGTCCGAGGCGTAGGGCCCCTCCCCCGTCTCCGCGCAGAAGTCGCCGAGAGTGCGGCCGGGCTGCGGGACGTCGATGGTGGAAGCCGCCGGCGTCGACTTGAGCAGCATGCCCGCGGGCATCTGCGTGCGCCAGCTCGCCATCGGCGCCCCGAAGACCCGCACCGGCACACCGCGCGCCCGTAAATGCGCGGCCGTCGACACGCCGTACGGGCCGGCCCCGATGACCGCTACCGGAGTGCTCACTTCGGTCCCTCCCCTTGCCTGAGTGGTGCCTCGGTACCCGCCCGGCGGCCCGCCCGCCGCAGCTGTCTCAGATGCCGGGCGCCCGGCCCGACGGACCGCGCCAGCATCGTGAAGAACGGCAGCGGGTCGTCGCCCGCGAACCACGCCAGCTCGGTGCCCGAGGCCCGCGCCGGAGCGTGCGGCGGGCGCGGGCCGCTGCGCCGGTACGCGAGCCGGGCGGGCAGATCGACGTTCTCGACGACGAAGCGGCGCCCGGCCCGTTGCGCCCCCTGGGGGACGGTGCGACCGGTGAGTTCCAGATGCTGGGCACGGACGACATCCACCCCGGCGGCGTTCTCGAAGAGCCGGAACTGCGCGCCCATCCGCGGATTGAAGTCCAGCAGCTTGTACCGGCCGTCGCGGCGGTCGAACCGCCAGTCCAGATCGGCGATACCGGTGAACCCGATGCGGTCGGCGAACTCCGCCGACATGGTGGCGAGTTCCGGGTTGTCGACGACGTACGCGCAGGCCGTCATGCCGGCATGCGGCGGCCACGAGCGCACTTTGACCCCGGTGAACAGCGCCAGCGGCGCACGGTCCGCGCCGAAGCAGGCGTGCACGATCCAGTCCTCGGCCTGCTCCCGCGGCAGGTACTCCTGCAGGATCACGCCCGGCCGCGGCCCCCAGTCACGGGCCAGATCCAGCAACTGGTCCGGCCCTCCTATCCGGGTCGTCCCCGCGACGGCGGGCCGTTTGCGCCGGATGAACGCCTCGCGGTTCTTGGCCACCACCGGGAAGCGCGCCCGCCCGGCGTACGCCTCGATATCCGCGTACGAACCAGGGAAGACGGCGGCCGGCGAGGGCACTCCATGGGCCGCGCACAGTTCGTACAGGCCCTGTTTGCTGGCCAGCCGGCGCGGCAGTCCGGGCGCGACCCGAGGGAAAAGGAACGATCCCGCGAGCGCTTCGGCATGCTCGGCTATCAGCACGGCCGCCTCTTCGTCGGTGGGGAGCAGCAGCGTCGGCCGGCCGATCCGCCGGCCGATCCGCAGCAGCCCCGTCACCAGCCGGTCCGGCTCCTCCCGCCCGGTGGTCGGCCAGACGAAACGGCCGCGGAGATAGCGGGAGAGGGCCGCAGGGGTGAAGCGGTCCTCCGTCACGGCGTACATGGGCACCCCGAGCCGCCCCAGGCTGCGGATCGCCCCCACACCTCCGTGGTGCAGGGGGTAAGCCCCGATCTTCACGATCAGCCCCGGAACGCTCCGGTCGACCGCGAGCCGTGCGGCACTGCGAGCCACGTGTCCCCCCAACGGCGCGGTCCCTCCCCGGCCCGCGCCAGGAAAGGAAGCTAGGCCCGAATTGCGCAGTGCAGCAAGGCTTTTCCGGACATTGCCGATGCTTGAGGGCGCATCACACGGCGCGCCCGCCGTCCGAATCCGTACGCCTCCACACCCTCGCGCCCCATGACCGCCCCGCGGGTCACCGCCCGGCCGTACGCTGATCGTCGGCGCCGTCGGCCGCCGGGCCACCAGGCCCGGCCGGCCCGGCCGTCCACCGGCGACGACGAACGCGAGGAGCTGTCCATGCCCGAGCAGAGCCCGTTCGACCTGGCAGAAGGCGACCCCTTCGGCCCGCACAACCTGCCCTACGGTGTGTTCAGCACCGCCGACGCGCCCGGTCAGCGGCGCCTCGGCGTCCGCTACGGCGACCGGGTCCTCGATCTGAGCGCACTGCCGAGCGCACTGCCCGCCGCCATCCACCCGCACGCCGAACTGCTCGCGGCCCCGACCCTCAACCCGCTGCTGGCGGCCGGCCGTCCCGTCTGGCAGCAGATCCGGGCGGCCGTCCGCAGCGCCGTGACCGACCCGGCGCACCGCGACGAAGTGGCACCGCTGTTCCATCCGCTCGCCGAGGTCACGCTGCACCTCCCCTTCGAGGTCGCCGACTACGTCGACTTCTACGCCAGCGAGCACCACGCCACCAACGTCGGCCGGATCTTCCGCCCGGACGCCGCGGCGCTGACCCCCAACTGGAAGCACCTGCCGATCGGTTACCACGGCCGGGCGGGCACCGTCGTCGTCAGCGGCACCCCGGTCGTCCGGCCGCACGGTCAGCGCAAGGCCCCCGCGGACGAGGCCCCCTCCTTCGGCCCCTCCCTCCGCCTCGACATCGAGGCCGAGGTCGGCTTCGTCGTCGGTACGCCCTCCACGTTGCACGAGCCCGTCCCGCAGGAAGCCTTCCGCGACCACGTCTTCGGCGTCTGCCTCCTCAACGACTGGTCCGCGCGCGACATCCAGGCCTGGGAGTACGTGCCGCTCGGTCCCTTCCTGGGCAAGTCCTTCGCCACCTCCGTCTCCGCCTGGATCACCCCGCTCGACGCCCTCGACGAGGCCCGGACGACGCCGCCCGCCCGGGACGTGCCGCTGCTGCCCTACCTCGACGACGCGGGCGCGGAGCCGGGCGGCATCGACATCCGGATCGAGGTGCGCATCAACGGCGAGACCGTCTCCCGGCCGCCGTTCTCCACCATGTACTGGACGGCCGCCCAGCAGCTCGCCCATATGACCGTCAACGGCGCCTCGCTGCGCACCGGCGACCTGTTCGCCTCCGGCACCGTCTCCGGGCCCGACCCCGACCAGCTCGGCTGCCTGCTGGAACTCACCCAGGGCAAGGGCCCCTACCTCCAGGACGGTGACGAGGTCACTCTCGCCGCCTGGGCACCCGGCCCCGAGGGCACCCGGATCGGCCTGGGCGAGGTCACCGGCCGCATCCTGCCCGCGGGATGACCGGCACGCCGCTCACCCTCCCGGAGAAGAGAAGCTGCTGCTGCTCGCCCTCGACCCGGTCCGCGGCCGGCCGCTGAACCACGGCGCGTACCTGCGGGACGGGCCGGCCGGCGCGGCGCCGGCCGATCTGGAGGGGGCCGGGCGGATCACCGTCGAGGGCCGCGACCGGATCGTGGTGGCCAACCCGCTGCCGCTGGGCGATCCGGTGCTGGACGGCGCGCCGGCGGCGCTGCCGGGACCGGACAAGCAGCGCCGGGGCAGCACGGCCCGGCGCTGGGTGCGCGGCGCCGGACGGCCCGTTCAGGAGCTGTGTCTGCGCCGGCTGGAGGAGCGCGGCGCGGTGTCCGGCGGGGACCGGACGAGACCGGTGGGTACCGGACGAGACCGGTGGGGACCGGACGAGACCGGCTGAGGCCGGAGGGAACCGTACGAGACGGGACGAGACCAGCCGATATGCGGCAGACGCGCCCATCCGTCCCGTCCGGTGTCCCGTTACGTCACAGCCCCACACCAAGTCCGTACCGGCGTCGCCGCGGTCGGGGATCCGTCCCGGACCGCTGCTAGCCTCACGGGTCCCTGACCCACAACGGAGGAGACGTACGTGCGCAAGGCAGCACAGATCGCCGGGGCGGCAGCCATCGCCGCGATGCTGCTCAGCGGTTGCGGAAGCAGCGGCGACAACGGCAGCGACAGCAAGCCGAGCAAGACGCCGCAGGCCGCGCCGTCGACTCCGGGGGGCGCCGACAAGAGCGGGGGCCCGGGCTCGGTCGAGGGTGCCTGGAAGGCCGGCACGAAGAGCAGCCCGCTGATCCTGGTGATCAGCAAGGGCACCGTCGCCTTCAGCAACGGGCACAAGGCCGCCTGCCTGGGCAAGGTCCAGGAGATGGCCGGGATGACCATGGCCGCCATCAAGTGCACCGACAAGGACACCACCCGCACCATGGGCACCCTCAAGCCCGCTGCCGACGGCAAGACCCTGACCGTCGACTGGAAGAACGGGCCCACCGAGAAGTACACCAAGTCCAGCGACGGCAGCGTGAAGGTGCCCGACATGCCGGAGCTGCCGAGCGGTATGCCCAAGAGCTGACCGCCCGCCGCACGACGGACGGCCGCCGCCCGGAACCCCCCGAGGGCTCCGGGCGGCGGCCGTTGTCGTGGCGCGCCGCCGGATCTCAGCGCACGAAGACCCCGGCCTGGCCGGCCAGGTCGAGGAAGTACTGCGGCGCCAGGCCGAGCACCAGCGTGGCCGTGACACCGACGGCGATGGCCGTGGTCGTCAGCGGGCTGGGCACCGCGACGGTCGGGCCGTCCGCCTTGGGCTCGTTGAAGAACATCAGCACGATCACGCGGATGTAGAAGAACGCCGCGATGGCCGACGAGATCACGCCGACGACCACCAGCCAGCCCGCGCCGCTTTGCGCCGCCGCCTTGAACACCGCGAACTTTCCGGCGAAACCGGAGGTCAGCGGGATACCGGCGAAGGCCAGCAGAAAGACCGCGAAGACCGCGGCCACCAGCGGCGAACGCCGGCCGAGCCCGGCCCACTTGGACAGCGCGGTGGCCTCGCCGCCCGCGTCCCGCACCAGGGTGACCACGGCGAAGGCGCCGAGCGTCACGAAGGAGTAGGCGCCGAGGTAGAAGAGCACCGAGGAGATGCCGTCCTCGCTGGTGGCGATGACGCCGGCGAGGATGAAGCCGGCGTGGGCGATGGAGGAGTAGGCCAGCAGCCGCTTGATGTCGGTCTGGGTGATGGCGACGATCGCTCCGCCCAGCATCGTGAGGATCGCGACGCCCCACATCACCGGCTGCCAGTCCCAGCGCAGGCCCGGCAGGGCGACGTACAGCAGTCGCAGCAGCGCACCGAACGCGGCGACCTTGGTGGCGGCCGCCATGAAGCCCGTGACCGGGGTCGGGGCGCCCTGGTAGACGTCCGGGGTCCACATGTGGAAGGGGACCGCGCCGACCTTGAACAGCAGCCCCATCAGCACCAGCGCCGCACCGATCAGGAGCAGGGCGTCATTGCCCATCGTGCCGGCCAGCGCCGGATCGATCTGCTTGGCGCCGTCCGAGACCACCTCGGCGATCCCGGCATAGGTGACCGTGCCCGCATAGCCGTACAGCAGGGCCACGCCGAACAGCAGGAAGGCCGACGAGAAGGCGCCGAGGAGGAAGTACTTCACCGCGGCCTCCTGCGACAGCAGCCGCTGGCGGCGGGCCAGCGCGCACAGGATGTACAGCGGGAGGGAGAAGACCTCCAGCGCGATGAAGAGCGTCAGCAGATCGTTGGCCGCCGGGAAGACCAGCATCCCGCCGACCGCGAAGAGCAGGATCGGGAAGACCTCGGTGGTGGTGAACCCGGCCTTGACGGCGGCCTGTTCGGCGGCGCCGCCGGGAACGGCCGCGGCCTGGGCGGCGAAGGAGTCCACGCGCTTTCCGTGCGCCGCCGGATCGAGCCTGCGCTCGGCGAAGGTGAAGACCGCGATCAGGGACACCAGCAGGATCGTGCCCTGCAGGAACAGCGCCGGGCCGTCGACGGCGAGGGCACCCATGGCCGCGATGTGCGCCTTGGACGAGCCGAAGCCGCCGGCCGCCAGGCCGATCACCGCGGCGAACGCGGCGGCCAGCGCCACCACGGTCAGCAGCAGTTGGGAGTAGTAGCGGTGCCGGCGCGGCACGAACCCCTCGATGAGGATGCCGGCCACCGCCGCGCCGAGGACGATCAGCGTCGGCGACAGCTGGGCGTACTCGATGTGCGGCGCCGGAATCTTGCCCGGCGCACCGGACGCCGCTGTCCACAGGCTGTGGACACTTGCCACGGAACTCACTTCGCGGCCTCCACGTCTTGAGGGCGCACGGTATGACCGGCCCGGCCTCCACCGGGCACGGCGTCCACCTGCACAGGGGGCTTGGGGTCCTTCTTGTCCAGGACGGACAGGGTGTGGCCGACCGCCGGATTGACGAGGTCGGTGAGCGGTTTCGGATACACCCCGAGGAAGAGCAGCAGCGCGATCAGCGGCGCCACCACGACCAGCTCCCGCACCCGCAGGTCCGGCATGCTCCGCACGTCCGCCTTCACCGGCCCGGTCATCGTCCGCTGGTAGAGGACGAGGACGTACAGCGCGGCGAGGACGATGCCGAGGGTGGCGATGATGCCGATCACCGGATAGCGGCTGAACGTGCCGACCAGGACCAGGAATTCGCTGACGAACGGCGCCAGGCCGGGCAGCGAGAGGGTGGCCAGGCCGCCGATGAGGAACGTGCCGGCGAGGACCGGGGCGACCTTCTGGACGCCGCCGTAGTCCGCGATCATTCGCGAGCCGCGGCGGCTGATCAGGAAGCCGGCCACCAGCATCAGCGCGGCGGTCGAGATGCCGTGGTTGACCATGTAGAGCGTCGCGCCGCTCTGGCCCTGGGACGTCATCGCGAAGATGCCCATGATGATGAACCCGAAGTGGGAGATCGAGGCATAGGCGATCAGCCGCTTGATGTCCCGCTGGGCGACCGCCAGCAGCGCGCCGTACAGCACGCTGATCAGCGCGAGGACGAGGATGACCGGGGTGGCCCAGCTGCTGGCCCCGGGGAAGAGCTGGAGGCAGAAGCGGAGCATCGCGAAGGTGCCGACCTTGTCGACGACCGCGGTGATCAGCACCGCGACCGGCGAGGTCGACTCGCCCATGGCACCGGGCAGCCAGGTGTGCAGCGGCCACAGCGGCGCCTTCACCGCGAAGGCGAAGAAGAAGCCGAGGAAGAGCAGCCGTTCGGTGCCGGTGGAGATCTCCAGCTTGCCGGCCGCCCGCGCCTCGACGATCTGCTGCAGCGAGAACGTGCCGGTGCCGAGCTGGTCGGCGGTGACCGCATACAGCCCGATCACCGCGGCCAGCATGATCAGTCCGCCGGCGAGGTTGTAGAGCAGGAACTTCACCGCGGCGGACGACCGCCGGCTCGCGTCCCGCTCCTCGCCGTCCCCTCCCGCCCGGTCCCCGAAGCCGCCGATGAGGAAGTACATCGGGATCAGCATGGCTTCGAAGAAGAGGTAGAAGAGGAAGACATCGGTGGCCTCGAAGGAGAGGACCACCATCGCCTCGACGGCCAGGATCAGCGCGAAGAAGCCCTGGGTGGGCCGCCAGCGCCGGTTGGGCGTGGCCTCTTCCAGGGGGTCGGCGTCGTGCCAGCCCGCCAGGATGACGAACGGGATCAGCAGGGTGGTCAGCGCGATCAGGGCGACCGCGATGCCGTCCACACCGAGTTCGTAGCGGACACCGAAGTCGCTGATCCAGGCGTGCGATTCGGTGAGCTGGAAGGGGCCCTTGGCGCCGGGGTCGAAGCGGAACGCGACCACCAGCGCCAGCGCGAAGGTGGCCAGCGAGAACAGCAGCGCGAGCCATTTGGCCGCGGTGCGCTTGGCGGCGGGCAGCGCGGCGGTGGCGATCGCGCCGGCCGCCGGCACCACGGCCACCGCCGTCAGCAGGGGAAACGACATGGCTCAGACACCCCTCATCAGCAGGGTCGCGGCGACGAGAACGGCGGCCCCGCCCAGCATCTGGACCGCGTACGAACGGACGAATCCGGTCTGCAACCGGCGCAGCAGGCCGGAGAGTCCGCCCATCGAGGCCGCCGTGCCGTTGACCGCGCCGTCCACGAGGGTGCGGTCGAGCTGGACGAGCGTGCCGGTGAGTTCTTCCCCGCCGCGCACGAACACGACGTGGTTGAAGTCGTCCTGGAGCAGATCGCGGCGGGCCGCCCGGGTCAGCAGCGAGCCGCGCGGGGCGAGCGCCGGAACGGGCTTGCGGCCGTACATCAGCCAGGCGACGCCGACGCCGAGGAGCAGCATCACGATCGTCGAGGCGGTGACGGTGGTCGCGCTGACCGGGGAGTGGCCGTGCGCGAACGAGGTGACCGGCTCCAGCCACGTCACAAAGGCCTCGTTGATGCTGAACAGCCCGCCCGCGAAGACCGATCCGAGGGCCAGCACGATCATCGGCAGCGTCATGACCTTCGGCGACTCGTGCGGATGCACCTCGTCGGGGTCCCAGCGCTTCTCGCCGAAGAACGTCATCAGCATCACCCGGGTCATGTAGAACGCGGTGATCGCCGCGCCCAGCAGGGCCGCGCCGCCGAGGATCCAGCCCTCGGTCCCGCCCTTGGCGAACGCCGCTTCGATGATCTTGTCCTTGGAGAAGAAGCCGGACAGGCCCGGGAAGCCGATGATCGCCAGATAGCCGAGGCCGAAGGTGACGAAGGTGACCGGCAGGTACTTTCGCAGGCCGCCGTAACGGCGCATGTCCACCTCGTCGTTCATGCCGTGCATCACGGATCCGGCGCCGAGGAAGAGACCCGCCTTGAAGAAGCCGTGGGTGACCAGGTGCATGATCGCGAAGGCGTAGCCGATCGGGCCGAGGCCGGCGGCCAGGATCATGTAGCCGATCTGCGACATCGTCGAGCCGGCCAGCGCCTTCTTGATGTCGTCCTTGGCGCAACCGACGATCGCACCGAAGAGGAGGGTGACCGCACCGACCACGACGACCGCCAGCTGGGCGGTCGGCGCGGCATTGAAGATCGCCCCGGAGCGGGTGATCAGATACACGCCGGCGGTGACCATCGTGGCGGCGTGGATCAGGGCCGAGACCGGGGTCGGGCCCTCCATCGCGTCACCGAGCCAGGACTGCAGAGGCACCTGTGCCGACTTGCCGCAGGCGGCCAGCAGCAGCATCAGCCCGAGGGCGGTCAGCTTGCCCTCGGAGCCCGGCGCGGCAGCGCCTGATGTCATCGCGCCGGTGGCCGCGAGCACCGGGCCGAAGGCGAAGGTCCCGAACGTCGTGAACATCAGCATGATCGCGATGGACAGGCCCATGTCGCCGACCCGGTTGACCAGGAACGCCTTCTTGGCGGCGGTGGCCGCGCTCGGCTTGTGCTGCCAGAAGCCGATGAGGAGGTACGAGGCGAGGCCGACGCCCTCCCAGCCGACGTACAGCAGGAGGTAGTTGTCGGCGAGGACGAGCAACAGCATCGCCGCGAGGAAGAGGTTGAGGTAGCCGAAGAAGCGGCGGCGCCGCTCGTCGTGCTCCATATAGCCGATCGAGTAGATGTGGATCAGCGATCCGACACCGGTGATCAGCAGGACGAAGGTCATCGACAGCTGGTCGAGCTGGAAGGCGATATCGGCCCGGAAGCCGCCGACCGGAATCCAGCTGAACAGATGCTGGTGCAGGGCACGGTCCTCGGCGCCCTTGCCGAGCATGTCGGCGAAGAGCACCACTCCGACGGCGAACGACGCCACCGAGAACAGCGTGCCGATGAGGTGGCCGGTGCGGTCGAGTCGTGTGCCGCCGCACAACAGCAGGGCCGCACCGACCAGCGGTGCCGCGACAAGCAGCGCGATCAAGTTCTCCACTTTGTGCGACCCCTTACAGCTTCATCAGGCTGGCGTCGTCGACCGAGGCCGTATGACGGGTGCGGAAGATCGACACGATGATCGCCAGGCCGACCACGACCTCGGCCGCGGCGACGACCATCGTGAAGAAGGCGATGATCTGGCCGTCCAGATTCCCGTGCATCCGCGAGAAGGTGACGAAGGCGAGATTGCAGGCGTTGAGCATCAGCTCGATGCACATGAACACCACGATGGCGTTCCGCCTGATCAGCACCCCGGCCGCACCGATGGTGAACAACAGGGCGGCGAGATAGAGGTAGTAGACCGGGTTCATTTCTTGGCCCCCTCCTTGTGCTCCTTCGGCGCCACGCCCCCGGACGAGGAGGGCCGGGGCTCCTCGGAACCCCGGCCCAGCCAGTTCTCGGAGCGCTCCTCCAGCGCCTTCAGCTCGGCGAGCGATTCACCGGAGACATCGCGGATCTGGCCGCGCTCCCGCAGCGTCGGGCTGACGCTCAGCTCGGACGTGGTGCCGTCGGGCAGCAGGCCCGGGATGTCGACGGCGTTGTGCCGGGCGTAGACGCCCGGGGCGGGCAGCGGCGGCACCTGCTTGCCCTCGCGGACGCGCGCCTCGGACTGCTCGCGTTGCGTCCTGGCACGCTCCGTACGCTCCCGGTGGGTGAGCACCATCGCGCCGACGGCCGCCGTGATCAGCAGCGCGCCGGTGATTTCGAAGGCGAAGACGTACTTGGTGAAGATGAGCGCGGCCAGGCCCTGCACATTGCCGCCGGCGTTGGCCTCGCCCAGGCCGTTGAACTCCTTGAGCGAGGCGTTGCCGATACCGGCGATCAGCAGGATGCCGAAGCCGATGCCCAGTCCGGCGGCGAGCCAGCGCTGCCCCTTCAGCGTCTCCTTGAGGGAGTCCGCGGCGGTGACACCGACCAGCATGACGACGAACAGGAACAGCATCATGATCGCGCCCGTATAGACGACGATCTGGACGACGCCGAGGAAGTACGCACCGTTGGCGAGGTAGAAGACCGCCAGCACGATCATGGTCCCGGCGAGCGAGAGGGCGCTGTGCACGGCCCGCTTCATCAGGATCGTGCACAGCGCGCCGCTGACGGCGACGATGCCCAGGATCCAGAACTGCACGGCCTCTCCGGTGGAGGTCATGGAGGCCGCGGCGGCGAGAGAGGTCATGCCTTCGCCTCCTTCCCCCGGGCGTTCCCGTCAGCCTTCTCGCCCTTGGAGACCGCGACCTGACGGACGGTCCCCGGAGCGGCCTCGGTCACCAGGCCCTGGTAGTAGTCCTTCTCCGTCATGCCGGGGTAGATCGCGTGCGGTGAGTCGACCATCGTCTCCGACAGGCCCGCCAGCAGCTCCTCCTTGGTGTAGATGAGCGATTCGCGGGACCGGTCGGCGAGTTCGTACTCGTTGGTCATGGTCAGTGCGCGGGTCGGGCAGGCCTCCACGCACAGGCCGCACAGGATGCAGCGCAGGTAGTTGATCTGGTAGACGCGGCCGTAGCGCTCGCCCGGGGAGTAGCGCTCCTCGGCGGTGTTGTCCGCGCCCTCGACGTAGATCGCGTCCGCCGGGCAGGCCCATGCGCACAGCTCGCAGCCGATGCACTTCTCCAGCCCGTCCGGATGGCGGTTGAGCTGGTGGCGGCCGTGGAAACGCGGCGCCGTCGGCTTCTTCTCCTCCGGGTACTGCTCGGTCAGCCGCTTCTTGAACATGGCCTTGAAGGTCACGCCGAAGCCGGCCACGGGGTTCTGGAACTCAGGCACCGTCGCCCCCCTTTCCGTCGTTTCCGATTCCGTCACTGACAGTGTCCGCCCCGCCACTGACAATCAGTTCGCGCTCACGGCGCGGCCGGCGTCGCGGCACCGGCGGCAGGCTCTGTCCGGGCAGCGGCGGCACGGGGAAGCCGCCGGCCATCGGGTCGAAGGCCCCGTCTCCGTCCGTCTCCTCCTTCTCGGCGCGCCGGAAGAAGTCCACGAGGAGGGAGATCAGCAGCAGCAGGACGGCGCCACCGGCGACATAGAGCACGATCTGGGAGAAGTTGTAGCCCTCGTTCTTCAGCGCCCGGACGGTGGCGACCAGCATCAGCCAGACCAGCGAGACCGGGATGAGGACCTTCCAGCCCAGCTTCATGAACTGGTCGTAGCGCACCCGGGGAAGGGTGCCGCGCAGCCAGATGAAGAAGAACAGCAGCAGCTGCACCTTGAGGGTGAACCAGAGCAGCGGCCACCAGCCGTGGTTCGCGCCCTCCCAGAACGTGGAGATCGGCCAGGGAGCCCGCCAGCCGCCCAGGAAGAGCGTGATCGCGACCGCCGAGACGGTGACCATGTTGATGTACTCGGCGAGCATGAACATCGCGAACTTGATGGACGAGTACTCGGTGTTGAAGCCGCCGACGAGGTCGCCCTCGGACTCCGGCATGTCGAAGGGCGCACGGTTGGTCTCGCCCACCATCGCGACGATGTAGATGATGAAGGACACCGGCAGCAGCAGGACGTACCACCTGTTCTGCTGCGACTCCACGATGGTCGACGTCGACATCGACCCGGAGTAGAGGAACACCGCCGCGAACGACATCCCCATGGCGATCTCGTACGAGATCATCTGCGCGCAGGAGCGGAGCCCGCCGAGCAGCGGATAGGTCGAGCCGGACGACCAGCCGGCCAGCACGATGCCGTAGATGCCGACCGAGGCCGTGGCCAGGATGTAGAGGATGCCGATCGGCAGGTCGGTGAGCTGCATCGGGGTGCGGACGCCGAAGATGGAGACCTCGTTGCCGGCCGGGCCGAAGGGGATCACCGCGATCGCCATGAAGGCCGGGATGGCCGCCACGACCGGCGCGAGGACGTAGACCACCTTGTCGGCCCGCTTGACGACCACGTCCTCCTTCAGCATCAGCTTGATGCCGTCGGCGAGGGACTGCAGCATCCCCCAGGGGCCGTGCCGGTTGGGGCCGATGCGCAGCTGCATCCAGGCGACGACCTTGCGTTCCCAGACGATCGAGAACAGCACCGTCAGCATGAGGAACGCGAAGCAGAAGACCGCCTTGATGACGACCAGCCACCACGGGTCGCGGCCGAACATCGACAGGTCTTCCTGCGCCAGCGTGCTTCCGGCAGCGGCGAGTTGACCGAGCTGCATCATGCGTCCACCTCCTCGGCCGGCTCCGGGGTGCCCGGGACGGCGGAGATCTTCACCAGGTCACCGGGTTGCGCCCCGGTGTCGGCGGCGACGCCACCACCCGTCGAGTTGAGCGGCAGCCACACCACCCGGTCGGGCATCGGCGTGACGTGGAGCGGCAGGCGGACCGAGCCGGCCGGCCCGGTGACCGCCAGCAGGTCACCGTCCTTGACCCCGGTCTCCTGCGCGGTGATCTGCGACAGCCGGGCTACGGCGGCGTGCCGGGTGCCGGCCAGCGCCTCGTCGCCCTCCTGGAGCAGCCCCTGGTCCAGCAGGAGCCGGTGTCCGGCGAGGACCGCCTCGCCGGGCTCGGGGCGGGGCAGCGGGCGTCCGCTCTCCTGGGGCTCGCCCGCGTGGGGGCCGTCCCAGCCGCCGAGCCGGTCCAGTTCGCGGCGCGCCGCGCGGAGGTCGGGCAGCGCGAGATGGACGTCGAGGGCGTCGGCGAGCATGTGCAGCACCCGGGCATCCGGCAGCAGATGCCGGCGGGCCATCTGGTCCGGTTTGAGGGCGGCCTCGAACAGCCGGGCCCGGCCTTCCCAGTTGAGGAACGTGCCGGCCTTCTCGACCACGGCCGCCACCGGGAGGACCACATCCGCCCGGTCGGTGACCTGCGAGGGCCGCAGCTCCAGGCTGACCAGGAAGCCGACCTCGTCCAGCGCGGCCAGCGCACGGGCCGGGTCCGGCAGGTCGGCGACCTCGACGCCCGCCACCAGCAGGGCACCGAGCTCGCCGGTCGCCGCGGCCTCGATGATCTGGCCGGTGTCCCGGCCGTACCGGTGCGGCAGCGCGGCCACACCCCAGACGGCCGCGACCTCGTCGCGGGCCCGCGGGTCGGTGGCCGGCCGGCCGCCGGGCAGCAGACCGGGCAGTGCGCCCGCCTCGACGGCGCCGCGGTCGCCCGCCCGCCGGGGGATCCACACCAGACGGGCGCCGGTGGCCGTGGCGGCGCGGACGGCGGAGGTCAGGGCGCCGGGCACGGCCGCCAGCCGTTCGCCGACGACGATCACCGCGCCGTCGGCCCGCAGCGCCTCGGCCGCCGCCTGCCCCTCGCCGTCCAGCCCGGCACCGCCCGCGAGCGCGTCCAGCCATTCGGTCTCGGTGCCGGGCGCGGCCGGCAGCAGCGTGCCGCCCGCTTTGATCAGCCCGCGCGAGGCGTGACCGGCCAGCCCGAAGGTGCGCTGTCCGCTCTTGCGGTGCGCCTTGCGCAGTCGCAGGAAGACGCCGGGCGCCTCCTCCTCGGCCTCGATACCGGCCAGCAGGACGGCCGGCGCCTGCTCCAGCGCGGTGTACGTGACACCCCCACCGTCCAGATCCCGGCCCCGGCCGGCGACCTGCGACGCCAGGAACTCGGCCTCCTCGGCGCTGTGCACCCGTGCCCGGAAGTCGATGTCGTTGGTGTCCAGCGCGATCCGGGCGAACTTGGCGTAGGCGTAGGCGTCCTCGACGGTCAGCCGGCCGCCGGTCAGCACTCCGGTGCGGCCCTTGGCAGCGGACAGCCCGCGGGCCGCCGCCTCCAGGGCCTCGGGCCAGCTCGCCGGCTCCAGTTCACCGGACTCCGGGTTGCGTACGAGGGGCTGCTCCAGCCGGTCGCGCTGCTGCGCGTAGCGGAAGGCGAACCGCCCCTTGTCGCAGATCCACTCCTCGTTGACCTCGGGATCGTTCGCCGCCAGCCGCCGCATGACCTTGCCGCGCCGGTGGTCGGTACGCGTCGCACAGCCGCCCGCGCAGTGCTCGCACACCGACGGCGAGGAGACCAGGTCGAACGGGCGGGAGCGGAAGCGGTACGCGGCGGAGGTGAGCGCGCCGACCGGGCAGATCTGGATGGTGTTGCCGGAGAAGTACGACTGGAAGGGGTCGCCCTCCCCGGTACCGACCTGCTGCAGGGCGCCGCGTTCGAGCAGCTCGATCATCGGGTCGCCGGCGATCTGGTTGCTGAAGCGGGTACAGCGCGCACACAGCACGCACCGCTCGCGGTCCAGCAGCACCTGGGTGGAGATCGGCACCGGTTTGGCGAAGGTGCGCTTCTTGCCCTCGAAGCGCGACTCCGGGTCGCCGACCTGCATCGCCTGGTTCTGCAGCGGGCACTCGCCGCCCTTGTCGCAGACCGGGCAGTCCAGCGGGTGGTTGATCAGCAGCAGCTCCATCACGCCGCGCTGGGCCTTCTCGGCCACCGGCGAGGTGAGCTGCGACTTGACGACCATGCCGTCGGTGCAGGTGATGGTGCAGGAGGCCATCGGCTTGCGCTGGCCCTCGACCTCGACGATGCACTGCCGGCAGGCGCCCGCCGGGTCCAGCAGCGGGTGGTCGCAAAAGCGCGGGATCTCGATGCCGAGGAGTTCGGCGGCACGGATGACCAGCGTCCCCTTGGGGACGGAGATCTCGATGCCGTCGATCGTCAGGGTGACGAGGTCCTCCGGCGGGATCGCCGGCCCGCCGCTCCCGGAGGGGCCCGCGGCGGAGCCGCTGTTCGACCCCGTTGTGGTGACGGTCATGCATTCACCCCCAGGTGAGCGTCGTTGTCGGCCCACAGGGTCGACTTGGCCGGGTCGAAGGGGCATCCCTTGCCGGTGATGTGCTGCTCGTACTCCTCCCGGAAGTACTGCAGCGAGGAGAAGATCGGCGAGGCGGCGCCGTCGCCGAGGGCGCAGAAGGACTTGCCGTTGATGTTGTCGGCGATGTCGTTCAGCTTGTCGAGGTCGTCCATCCGCCCCTTGCCGGCCTCGATGTCGCGCAGCAACTGGACCAGCCAGTAGGTCCCTTCGCGGCAGGGCGTGCACTTGCCGCAGGACTCGTGCGCGTAGAACTCGGTCCAGCGGGTGACCGCCCGCACCACACAGGTGGTCTCGTCGAAGCACTGCAGCGCCTTGGTGCCGAGCATCGAACCGGCCGCGCCGACGCCCTCGTAGTCCAAGGGGACATCGAGGTGTTCGTCGGTGAACATCGGCGTCGAGGAGCCGCCCGGCGTCCAGAACTTCAGCCGGTGGCCGCGGCGCATTCCGCCGCTCATGTCCAGCAGCTGGCGCAGGGTGACGCCCAACGGGGCCTCGTACTGGCCGGGGCGGGCGACGTGGCCGCTGAGCGAGTAGAGCGTGAAACCCGGGGACTTCTCGCTGCCCATCGACCGGAACCAGTCCTTGCCCCGGTTCATGATCGCGGGAACCGAGGCGATGGACTCGACGTTGTTCACGACAGTGGGGCAGGCGTACAGGCCCGCCACCGCCGGGAAGGGGGGACGCAGCCGGGGCTGTCCGCGACGCCCCTCCAGCGAGTCCAGCAGCGCGGTCTCCTCACCGCAGATGTACGCGCCGGCGCCCGCGTGCACGATCACGTCCAGGTCGAGTCCCGAGCCGAGGATGTTCCTCCCGAGGAAGCCCGCCGCGTAGGCCTCGCGCACGGCTTCGTGCAGCCTCCGCAGGACGGGCACGACCTCGCCGCGCAGGTAGATGAAGGCGTGGTGCGACCGGATCGCATGGCAGGCGATCACGATCCCCTCGATGAGGGAGTGCGGGTTCGCGAAGAGGAGCGGGATGTCCTTGCAGGTCCCGGGCTCCGACTCGTCGGCGTTGACGACGAGGTAGTGCGGTTTGCCGTCGCCCTGCGGGATGAACTGCCACTTCATCCCGGTGGGGAAGCCGGCGCCGCCGCGGCCGCGCAGCCCGGAGTCCTTGATGTACGCGATGACGTCGTCCGGGGGCATGGCGAGCGCCTTGCGCAGGCCCTCGTACCCCTCGTGCCGGCGGTAGGTCTCCAGCGTCCAGGGTTCGGGCTGGTCCCAGAAGGCGGACAGGACAGGCGTCAGAAGCTTCTCGGGGTTGGTCTCCCCGCCGGCCTCCGGCCGGGAGGCACCCCCGTGTTCGGCAGCCACGGTCATCACTCCCCCTCCTCTGCTGCAGGGCCGGACGGGTGCTGGTCATCGGAGGCCGAGGTCTGCTGCGGTGCGTCATGGGAGCTGGGGTGCCCGGCGGGCGGCTCCTCGGCGGGATGGCCGGACGGGGGTTCGCCGCCGGTCGCGTCGGTGGTCTCGTCGGTGGTCTCGGCGGTGCGCGGCGCGATGACGTGGTCGGCGCCGCGGCCGGGGACGGCCTCGCCCTTGGCGAGCCGCAGGCCGATCAGCGAGGCGGGGCCCGCCGCGCCGGTGGCCTCGACGGCGCCCGGCCGCTCGTCCGGGAAGCCGGCGAGCATCCGGGCGGTGTCCTTGAAGGCGCACAGCGGCGCGCCGCGGGTGGGCCTGACGCTCCGGCCCGCCCGCAGGTCGTCGACGAGCTGCCGGGCGGACTGCGGGGTCTGGTTGTCGAAGAACTCCCAGTTGACCATCACGACCGGGGCGAAGTCGCAGGCCGCGTTGCACTCGATGTGTTCGAGGGTGACGGCGCCGTCCTCGGTGGTCTCGCCGTTGCCGACGCCCAGGTGCTCCTTGAGGTCCTCGAAGATGGCGTCGCCGCCCATCACCGCGCACAGCGTGTTGGTGCAGACCCCGACCTGGTAGTCACCGCCCGCCTTGCGGCGGTACATGGAGTAGAAGGTCGAGACCGCGGTGACCTCGGCGGTGGTGAGGTCGAGCATTTCGGCGCAGAAGCGGATGCCGGTGCGGGTGACGTGCCCTTCCTCGGCCTGGACGAGGTGCAGCAGCGGCAGCAGCGCCGAGCGCGCGCCGGGGTAGCGGGCGATCACCTCCTTGGCGTCCGCTTCCAGCCGGGCCCGTACGTCCACCGGATAGTCGGGGGCGGGGAGTGCGGGCATCCCCAGCTGCACGTCATGGTTTGCCTCGGTGGCGTTCACCGGTCGACGCCTCCCATCACGGGGTCGATGGACGCGACGGCGACGATGACGTCGGCGACCTGGCCGCCTTCGCACATCGCCGCCATGGCCTGGAGATTGGTGAAGGACGGGTCGCGGAAGTGCACCCGGTAGGGGCGGGTGCCGCCGTCGCTGACCGCATGCACGCCCAGCTCGCCCTTGGGCGACTCGACGGCCGCGTACGTCTGGCCCGGCGGGACCCGGAAGCCCTCGGTCACCAGCTTGAAGTGGTGGATCAGGGCCTCCATCGAGGTACCCATGATCTTCTTGATGTGGTCGAGGGAGTTGCCCAGGCCGTCCGGGCCGAGGGCCAGCTGGGCGGGCCAGGCGATCTTCTTGTCCGCGACCATCACCGGGCCGGGCTCCAGCCGGTCCAGGCACTGCTCGACGATCCGCAGCGACTGGCGCATCTCTTCCAGCCGGATCAGGAACCGGCCGTACGCATCGCAGGTGTCGGCGGTCGGCACCTCGAAGTCGTAGGTCTCGTAGCCGCAGTACGGCTGGGTCTTGCGCAGGTCGTGCGGCAGTCCGGCGGAGCGCACGATGGGCCCGGTGGCACCGGTGGCCATGCAGCCGGCCAGGTCGAGATAGCCGATGCCCTCCATCCGGCCCTTGAAGACCGGGTTGCCGGTGGCGAGCTTGTCGTACTCGGGGATGTTCTTGCGCATCTTCTTCACGAACTCGCGCACCTGGTCGACCGCGCCCGGGGGCAGGTCCTGGGCGAGGCCGCCGGGCCGGATGTAGGCGTGGTTCATCCGCAGGCCGGTGATCAGCTCGTAGAGATCGAGGATGAGTTCCCGGTCGCGGAAGCCGTAGATCATGATCGTGGTGGCGCCCAGCTCCATCCCGCCGGTGGCGATCGCCACGAGGTGGGAAGACATCCGGTTGAGCTCCATCAGCAGCACGCGGATGACGGTGGCCCGGTCGGGGACCTGGTCGGTGATCCCCAGCAGCTTCTCCACGGCCAGGCAGTAGGCCGTCTCGTTGAAGAAGGGGGTGAGGTAATCCATGCGCGTGACGAAGGTGGTGCCCTGCGTCCAGGTCCGGAATTCGAGGTTCTTCTCGATGCCGGTGTGCAGATAGCCGATGCCGCAGCGGGCCTCGGTGACGGTCTCGCCGTCGATCTCCAGGATCAGCCGGAGCACGCCGTGGGTGGAGGGGTGCTGCGGCCCCATGTTGACGATGATCCGCTCGTCGTCGGACTTCACGGCGGCGGCCGCGATCTCGTCCCAGTCGCCACCGGAGACGTTGTAGACGGTGCCCTCGGTGGTCTCCCTGGCCAGGGACTCCGTCGTGTCGAAGTCGCTGGAGGTGCGGTGGCCGTTCGGGGAGTGGGAGTGCGGTGCAGTAGTCATCAGCTGTACGACCTCCGCTGGTCGGGAGCCGGAATCCGGGCGCCCTTGTACTCGACGGGGATGCCGCCGAGCGGGTAGTCCTTGCGCTGCGGGAAGCCCTGCCAGTCGTCGGGCATCATGATCCGGGTCAGCGCCGGATGGCCGTCGAAAACGATTCCGAAGAAGTCGTAGGTCTCGCGCTCGTGCCAGTCGTTGGTCGGATAGACCTCCACCAGCGAGGGCACGTGCGGGTCGGCGTCCGGGGCGGAGACCTCCAGCCGGATGAGCCGGTTGTGGGTGATCGAGCGCAGGTGGTAGACGGCGTGCAGCTCGCGGCCCGTGTCGCCGGGGAAGTGCACTCCGCTCACGCCCGTACACAGCTCGAAGCGCAGCGCCGGATCGTCGCGCAGGGTCCTGGCGACCGTCGGCAGGTGGCTGCGCTCGATGTGGAAGGTCAGCTCGGCGCGGTCCACGACCGTCTTCTCGATGACGTTCTCGGGGACCAGGCCCTGTTCGTCGAGGGCGCCCTCCAGCTCGTCGGCGATCTCGTCGAACTCTCCGTATTGCTCCTCGCCACGGGGCCCGCCGTAGGGCCGGGCGCTCGCGCCGGGCAGCCGGACGGTCCGGACGAGGCCGCCGTAGCCGCTGGTGTCGCCGCCGTTGTCGGCGCCGAACATGCCGCGGCGGGTGGCGATCGCCTCGCCGGTGTCGTCGCGCTGCGCGGGGACGGCGTCGTCCGTGCCGTTCTCGCCGTCCGGCTCGCCGGGGTTCTTCTGCTCAGTCACCGCAGCAGCCCCTTCATCTCGATCAGCGGGAGTGCCTTGAGCGCCGCCTCCTCCGCCTCGCGGGCGGCCTGCTGCTGATTGACCCCGAGCTTGGTGTTCTGGATCTTCTGATGCAGCTTGAGGATGGCGTCCATCAACATCTCGGGACGCGGCGGGCAGCCCGGCAAATAGATGTCGACGGGAACGATGTGGTCGACGCCCTGCACAATCGCGTAGTTATTGAACATTCCACCTGAAGATGCGCAAACCCCCATGGAAATCACCCACTTCGGGTCCGGCATCTGGTCGTAGACCTGCCGCAGCACGGGAGCCATCTTCTGGCTCACCCGGCCGGCCACGATCATCAGATCCGCCTGCCGCGGGGAACCGCGGAAGACCTCCATGCCGAAGCGGGCCAGGTCGTAGCGCCCGGCGCCGGTCGTCATCATCTCGATGGCGCAGCAGGCCAGCCCGAAGGTCGCGGGGAAGACCGATGATTTGCGCACCCAGCCCGCGGCCTGCTCGACAGTGGTCAGCAAAAAGCCGCTGGGCAGCTTCTCTTCAAGTCCCATGTGTGACCCCTAGTCCCATTCCAGGCCGCCACGACGCCAGACATAGGCGTAGGCGACGAAGACGGTGAGCGCGAAGAGGAGCATCTCGACGAGCCCGAACAGCCCCAGGGCGTCGAAGGTGACGGCCCAGGGGTAGAGGAAGACGATCTCGATGTCGAAGACGATGAAGAGCATCGCCGTCAGGTAGTACTTGATCGGGAAGCGACCGCCACCGGACGGATGTGGCGTCGGCTCGATTCCGCACTCGTACGCCTCGAGCTTGGCCCGGTTGTAGCGCCTGGGCCCGACGAGGGTGGCCATCACGACGGAGAAGATCGCAAAGCCTGCCCCGAGGGCTCCCAGTACGAGGATGGGCGCGTAAGCGTTCACCGTCCTCGCTCCCTTCAGTCGACGATGACTGGATGGCGGTCCGCTCGGGCCCTCCGGCCGCCCCATGGAGATCGTGCATATGTGAGGCAGTTCACAAGCCCGAACCGCCAGCATCTTATGCCCGCTGGTCTGTGATCTGCGACACGGGAGTGAACAACGCCTTTGTGATCTCCACCACCCGGCGAAGGATCATGAAGTCGGATGAGCGGTGATCTTCATACGTGAAGCGCGCGAGTGATCACGAGAGGTGACATTCGCATGGGTTACCGCTGGTCAGGACGGGGTTGCCACTATCAAGTGGATGTCGCTGCAGGCAAATTGGCGCCAGACGCGGCCAACTGCTATACGGAGGCGGCCCGCAGGCGTGATCCGCTCGTGACCCGACCGTGATCATCGGTACGTGCATCGATTCACGAGCGCCCGGCCGACGCCAGGTCACAGGAACATAACGGACACTCAAGAGTGACCTATCCCACGCTATTTCCAGCACTAAGTGCTTGACGCCCGGGAAGCCTTGGCGTGGCGGATGGGGAAGTGATAGGCGCCCGCCGCACCCGCATCGGGCAGCAAATGCCATGCGTAGGAACATGATCGCGAAATTCGGACATCCCGTCGCCGGCTCGCCGGGCGGCCAAAAGTCCGTTTTATTCGCCGCGTACACGTCAAGTGTGGCGCACTGCACCTTTCTTGGCAGCAACCTGCGGCTCCTGATAGCCGTTATTGCCATGTCCCCGAACGCACTCATACCCAGCCACCGGAAGCCCCGCCGTCCTTCCGCGTCCTCGCGGGCGCTGCGCGCGGGCGTGACCGGTGGCTTCCTCACCCTTGCGGTGACCGGCGCCACCGTGCCGGCCAACGCCGCGGAAAAGCCCGTCTCCGAAACCCAGGAGATGCCGACGATCACGACGGCGCTGGCCACCAGCGCCGCCAGGAGCGCCGACACCGCCGAGCAGGTCGCGTTCAACTACGAGCGCCAGGCTCTCCAGGACAGTGCCTTCTCCAAGGCCGCCAAGGCCGCTGAGAAGCACAAGGCCGAGGCCGTGAAGAAGGCCAAGGCCGAGGCGAAGAAGAAGGCCGAGGAAGCCCGTAAGGCCAAGGAGGCCGCGCAGGCCCGCGCCTCGCGCTCCTCCGAGCGTTCGACCCTGTCCGCCCCGTCGTCGTCCAGCGCCACCGGCAGCACGGCCGCCCTCGTCTCCTTCCTGAAGGCGCAGCTCGGCAAGGCCTACGTGCTGGGCTCCAGCGGCCCCTCGTCGTACGACTGCTCCGGCCTGACCCAGGCCGCGTTCAACCAGATCGGCATCGACCTGCCGCGGGTCTCCCAGGACCAGTCCACCGCCGGCACCCAGGTCGGCCTGGACAACCTCCAGGTCGGCGACATCCTGTACTGGGGCAGCGCGGGCAGCGCCTACCACGTCGGCGTCTACGTCGGCGGCGGCAAGTTCATCGGCGCCCAGAACTCCAGCACCGGCATCGTCGAGCGCCCGCTCGACTACGACATGCCGACCGGCGCGGTGCGCGTCCTCTAGGACCACCACGCCCTCAGTGCCCCATGAGGGCCGTCCCTCCCGCCGCTCGGGAGGGACGGCCCTTTGGTGCGTGGGCCTTCCCGGTCGTCCCCGCCCACGGGCCCTCCTGGCGCCCGTGGCGTCGCGGCCCTCCCGGCGCCCGTGCCCTCGCGGCCCTCCCGGCGCCCGTGCCCGCCCGCCGGCCCGGAGGACCGCGGGCGGGCCGCCGGTCACCAGCCCGCGCCCGCCGGCTGCCTGGTGGTCGCGTTGAGCCGGTTGAAGAGGTTGGTGACACCGATCGTCAGGATGATCGCCGACAGCTGCCGCTCGTCGAAGTGGTCCGCGGCGTCGTCCCAGACCGGGTCCGGCACCGGGTCACTGCGGTCGGCGAGCCGGGTGGCGGCCTCGGTGAGCGCCAGGGCGGCGCGCTCGGCGTCCGAGAAGTACGGCGCTTCCCGCCAGGCCGCGACCGCGAACAGCTTGTCGTCGCTCACGCCCTGCTTCCTGGCGTTCTTCACACCCCCGTCGACGCAGAAGCTGCAGCCGTTGATCTGGCTCGCGCGCAGGTGCACCAGCTCCAGCGTGGCCTCCGGCACCCCGCCCTGACGCGTGGCCTTGACCATGTCGAGGAGGGGCTGCAGGGCCTCGGGCAGGACCATCGCGGGGTTCGTCATTCGTGCGTCCATCACGGTCTCCTCAAGGAATCTCGTCGTACCGCGCTGACGGATCCCGGCCGGAGAATGTGACGGGGCGGCCCGGGATGTCTCCCGAACCGCCCGCGGAGCGCTCACCAGGGGCCGGCACCGGGGCCCCCGCCCGGCGCCGGAGCCCCGTGAAGGCCTGCTGCCCTGGCCGTCAGGCCTTCGGCGCGACCTTGCTCAGACCGTTGATGATGCGGTCCATCGCGTCACCGCCCGTGGGGTCGGTGAGGTTGGCGAGCATCTTGAGGGTGAAGCGCATCAGCAGCGGGTGGGTCAGACCGCGCTGGGTGGCGATCTTCATGACCTTGGGGTTGCCGATGAGCTTCACGAAGGCGCGGCCCAGGGAGTAGTAGCCGCCGTAGGTGTCCTTGAGGATCTTCGGGTAGCGCTGCAGGGCCAGTTCGCGCTGCGCGTACGTGGCGCGGGCGTGCGCCTGCACGATGACCTCGGCGGCGATCGCGCCGGACTCCATGGCGTAGGCGATGCCCTCGCCGTTGAACGGGTTGACCAGGCCGCCCGCGTCGCCGACCAGCAGCAGGCCCTTGGTGTAGTGCGGCTGGCGGTTGAAGGCCATGGGGAGCGCCGCGCCGCGGATCGGCCCGGTCATGTTCTCCGGTGTGTAGCCCCAGTCGGCGGGCATCGAGGCGCACCACGCCTTGAGGATCTCGCGCCAGTCCAGCTCCTTGAAGGCGGAACTGGAGTTGAGGATGCCGAGGCCGACGTTGCTGGTCCCGTCGCCCATGCCGAAGATCCAGCCGTAGCCGGGCAGCAGCCGGTCCTGGGCGCCGCGGCGGTCCCACAGCTCCAGCCAGGACTCCAGGTAGTCGTCGTCGTGCCGGGGCGAGGTGAAGTACGTCCGCACGGCCACGCCCATGGGGCGGTCCTCGCGCCGGTGCAGCCCCATGGCCAGGGAGAGCCGGGTGGAGTTGCCGTCGGCGGCGACCACGAGCGGGGCGTGGAAGGTGACCGGGGTCTTCTCCTCGCCGAGCTTGGCGTGCACGCCGGTGATGTGGCCGGTCAGCTCGTTGACGATCGGCGCCCCCACATTGCAGCGCTCGTGGAGCCGCGCGCCGGCCTTCTGCGCCTGCCGGGCCAGCTGCTCGTCGAAGTCGTCGCGCTTACGGACCAGCCCGTAGTCGGGATACGAGGCCAGATCCGGCCAGTCGAGCTGGAGACGGGAGCCGCCGCCGATGATCCGCAGGCCCTTGTTGCGCAGCCAGCCCGCTTCTTCGGAGATGTCGATCCCCATCGCGACCAGCTGCTTGGTGGCGCGCGGGGTCAGCCCGTCACCACAGACCTTCTCGCGCGGGAACGCGGTCTTCTCCAGAAGGAGCACGTCCAGACCGGACTTGGCGAGGTGGTAGGCGGTCGCCGAGCCGGCGGGCCCGGCGCCGACGACGATCACGTCCGCGCTGTGCTCCGAGCGGGCGCTGGTCACGGAATCGGTCACGGACGCGGACTCGGTCACGGTGCTGTCTCCCGGAAGTCGATATCTGGATTTCTGGGTGCCGACCGGCACCGGGCACGTCAGTCTATGGGGGTCGTGGTGATCAGAACCTGAAGGGTTGTGCCGTGAGGACTGTGAACACCCCGCCCGTGGACCGGCCGCTTCCCGCCGTCGAACTGCGCGTGCCCACCGATGAGGACGCGATGAACTGGCACCGGGTCTTCAACGACCCGGACGTCATGGAATTCCACGGCGGCACACCGGCCGAACTCTCCGTCTACGAGGAGCTCACCGCGCGCCAGCGCAGGCACCACGCGGAGCGCGGATTCTGCCTGTACACACTGGTGGATCCGGCGGACGGCGCGGTCCTCGGCTTCGCCGGCGCCCAGCCGTGGCCGTGGGAATGGGGCCCGGCGGGCGAGATCGAGATCGGCTGGCGGCTGGGGCGCGCCTCCTGGGGCAAGGGCTACGCCACCGCGGCGGCGCAGGCGGCGCTGGCGGCCGTCCGCGCGGCCGGCGTCCGCCGTGTGGTCGCCTTGGTGGACGCGCGGAACGAGCGGTCGATCGCGGTGACCCGGCGGCTGGGAATGCGGCGGGCGGAGACCGTGCTCACGCCCGCGCAACGGACGGCGCACTGCCACCGCCTGGAGGTGTGAGCGACCGGCGGGGGCGGGGCCGGGCGGCGCGACGGGGCCGGCGGCCGGCGTCAGCCCCCGGCCGTCAGCCCGCCGTCAGCCCCCGGTCGTCAGCCCGCCGTCAGCCCCCGGCCGTCAACTCCTGGCCGTCAGGCCTCGCCGTCAGCTCCCGGCCGGCTTGCGCCCCCGGTGCATCGCCACGATGCCGCCGGTCAGATTGCGCCAGGCCACCTCGGTCCAGCCCACGCCCTGCAGCCGGGCGGCGAGTTCGGGCTGGTTCGGCCAGGTGCGGATGGACTCGGCGAGATAGACGTAGGCGTCCGGGTTGCTGCTGACCGCGCGGGCGACCGGCGGCAGCGCACGCATCAGGTACTCGGTGTAGACGGTCCTGAACGGCGCCCAGGTCGGCTCGCTGAACTCGCAGATCACGACCCGGCCGCCGGGCTTGGTGACCCGGTACAGCTCGGCCAGCGCGGCGTCGGTGTCCTGGATGTTGCGCAGCCCGAAGGAGATGGTGACGGCGTCGAACACCCCGTCCGCGAACGGCAGCCGGGTGCCGTCACCGGCCGTGAACGGCAGCCACGGATGCCGCTTCTTGCCCTCCCCCAGCATGCCGACGGAGAAATCGCACGGCACGACGTACGCGCCGGTGCGCGCGAACGGCAGCGAGGAGGTACCCGTACCGGCCGCGAGGTCGAGCACCCGCTCGGCGGGCCGGGCGGCCACCGCACGGTCCACCTCCTTGCGCCACAGCCGCGCCTGCCCCAGGGAGAGCACGTCGTTGGTGAGGTCGTACCGTGCCGCCACGTCGTCGAACATCGCGGCGACTTCGTGCGGCTGCTTGTCCAGGGATGCTCGGGTCACCCGGCCATTGTCCACCGTGCCGGGGGCCGCGCCCGCACCGGGCACGGCCCGGCACGCCCGCCGTCAGCGGCGGCGGTACACCAGACGGCCGGCGAGGACGGTGGCCAGGCACGATCCGGCCCCGTGCAGCCGTAGCGCGCGGGCCGGCGGCTCGTCGACCGGTACGTCGAAGACCGCGAGGTCCGCCGGCCGGCCCTCGGCAAGGTCGCCGCCCAGCACCGCGCTCAGCGGCTGCACGGCAAAGACGTCGAGCGTGGCCGCGACTTCGCGCCCCTCCCGTGGAGCGTGCACCCGCAGGCCTGAGCGCGCCACGGCCGTGCGCACCGGCGTCCGGTGGAAGGGCCCGGCCACCGCCGTCGTGCCGTGCTGGAGCATGCGCTGCAAGCCGCGCCGGGCGCTCGCGCCCCAGCGCGCGTCGTCCATCGGGAGCGCCGCGAGCGCGTCGCCGGTGAGCGGTTCGGTGCCGAGCTCGTCGGCTTCCCGCGGATCCGGGTGGTAGGCCGCTTCGAGCAGCGCCACCGCCTGGTGATTGACCAGCCCGGGCGTCATCAGCCCGGGCCAGCGCCGCACCCTGGCCTGCGGCCACGCGGCCGTCATCCGCTCCAGCGTCCCGACGCCCGCGATCACACCACCGTCGACGGCCACCGCGTCACACCGTGGACCGGCCCCGGACACCGCGTCGGCTGCGTGAATCGTCAGCACGGCCGCTCAGCTCACTTCCGACGCCGCCGCAGGGCGCTCAGTTGGCCTCGACGAGCTTCAGCTCCGGATGCGCCGTGCCGCCCTCGATCGCCGTCGACGACAGATGCGAGACGACCTTGTCGTCGACCGGGTCGTTGGCCGGGTCGTCGTGGACGAGCAGGTGCTCGTACGTGGTCGCGCGCTGCGCAGGGACCCGGCCCGCCTTGCGGATCAGGTCGATGATCTCCATGCGGTTCGAGCGGTGCTTGGCACCGGCGGAGGAGACGACGTTCTCCTCCAGCATGATCGAGCCCAGGTCGTCCGCGCCGTAGTGCAGCGACAGCTGGCCGATCTCCTTGCCGGTGGTCAGCCACGAGCCCTGGATGTGCGCGACGTTGTCGAGGAAGATCCGGCCGATGGCGATCATGCGCAGGTACTCGAAGAGGGTGGCCTGCGTCTGGCCCTTCAGGTGGTTGTTCTCCGGCTGGTAGGTGTACGGGATGAAGGCGCGGAAGCCGCCCGTACGGTCCTGGACGTCCCGGATCATCCGCAGATGCTCGATCCGCTCGGCGTTGGTCTCGCCCGTGCCCATGAGCATGGTGGAGGTGGACTCGACGCCCAGCCGGTGGGCCGCCTCCATGATCTCCAGCCAGCGCTCGCCGGACTCCTTCAGGGGCGCGATGGCCTTACGGGGGCGGGCGGGCAGGAGTTCGGCACCGGCGCCCGCGAAGGAATCCAGGCCGGCGGCGTGGATACGCGAGATCGCCTCCTCGGCCGACACCTTGGAGATCCGGGCCATGTGCTCGATCTCGGAGGCACCGAGGGAGTGGATGACCAGCTGCGGGAACGCCTTCTTGATGGCGGAGAAGTGCTCTTCGTAGTACTCGACGCCGTAGTCCGGGTGGTGGCCGCCCTGGAACATGATCTGGGTGCCGCCCAGTTCGACGGTCTCCGCGCAGCGGCGCAGGATGTCGTCGAGATCGCGGGTCCAGCCCTTGGCGGTGTCCTTGGGCGCGGCGTAGAAGGCGCAGAACCTGCAGGCCGTCACGCACACATTGGTGTAGTTGATGTTGCGCTCGATGATGTACGTCGCGATGTGCTCGGTGCCGGCGTAGCGGCGGCGGCGCACGGCGTCGGCGGCCTGGCCCAGCGCATGCAGCGGAGCGGAGCGGTACAGGTCGAGCGCTTCCTGTGGCGTGATGCGGCCGCCCTGCGCGGCGCGGTCGAGTACGGACTGGAGGTCGGCGTTCTCGGTCACCGGGGCGTCCCTTTCGCAGGCGGGCATCACGAACTGAACCAGCGTACGTCAGGGGTACGACAGCCTCGCCGCCGGTCAGCCGGGCGGCCGGGGTTGCGATGGCCGGGGGCCCGACGGCGGCCGGGGCGGCGGCGGTCGGCGCCGGTCGGCGAGCGAGCGGCGCCCGGGGCCGCCGCGACGGAACAGCGCCCCGTCGCGGCGGCCCCGGCCGGCCCGTCCCGGCCCTGCGTCAGCGCCTGGTCAACGTCGCCTTCGGCGTGCCACCCGCGTCGTCCTGCGAGGAGAAGGCGAGCGTGCCGCCCTTGCCGAGCGCGTACGTCACACGGGACTTGTTGCCCGTACAGCCGGGCCCCTGCTTGCCGTCCGGCCGTTCCATGAGCACCAGCCGCCGCGCCGTGGCCGACTCCAGCTTCGCCTTCGCCTGACACTTCACCAGCACCGCGTCGTAGGTGGTGTGGATGACGTAGTCGCCTTTGCCGCCGGGCTTGATGACGCTGGTGATCGTGCCGTTGGGGATGCCGTGCACCGTGGTGACGCTGCCCGTCCAGGTGCCGAGGAAGGCCTTGGCCACCGTGGCGGGTCCGGCCGCGTCCCCCGGTCCGGTGGGCCGGGACGTCGGCGCATCGCCGGCCGGCGGCTTGGCGCCCGGCTGCGCCCCGCTGTCCGTGCCGCCGCCTCCGCCCGGCATCAGATGGAAGACGAACCCGGCCGTCGTGGCGGCGGCGAGCGCACCGGCCACCGACAGCACCAGTGTGCACTCATCCGCCGCGGCCGGCCCGGGCCGCCGGCCGCGGCGGACAGCGCGATCCGCCGTTCGTTGGACGCGGCAGGCGGTGCCCCGGTGGGCAGGTCGGCGAGGCCGGAGGCGGACGGCGGACGGCCCGGGCCGGTGGCCGCGAAGTGGCCGGCACCGGCCGTCACGGGGTGGCTGCCGTCCGCCGCGGGGTGCCCGTGACCGGCGGCCGCGGAGGATGCCGCGGCCCCGGCCACCGGCCAGGGCGGCGGCCGCGGCGGAGGGCCGGGCGGCTGACCGGGGAGGCCGGCGGCGCCCGGCGGCGGGCCGGGCGGACCGGGCGGACCGGCCGGAAGCGGACTCTCGAACGGCACCAGCCCGGACGCCGCGTCGTAGGTCGGGCCCGACGCCCCGGACCCCGCGCCGTAGGGGTGATCCATCGCCGCAGCTGAGGCATCCGCCGGCCCGTACGAGGTATTCGACGGCCCGTACGAGGGATCCGCCGGCCCGAACGCCCCACCCGGAGCCGTTCCCGCCCCACCCGCCGGCGCTCCCGCCCCACCACCGCCCGCCCCCGTCGACACCCCTGCCGCGCCCCCGGCTGCCGTCCCCTCCCCCGCATCCAGATTCAGCAGCTCGACGGCCTGCCGGCTGACCCGCTCGACCAGCGGGCCGGGCAGCCACCCGGCCCGCACCAGACCCGCCGCGCCCCCGCTCCCCTCCCCCGCGAGACGGGCCGCCAACGCCTCCGGGGCGGGCCGGTCCGCAGGATCCTTGGCAAGCGCGCCGGCCACCGACTCCCGCAGGTCACCCGTGAGCCCGGAGCCCAACTCGGGCTCCTCGTGCACGACCTTGTAGAGCAGGGCGGCGGAGGAGTCACCCGAGAACGGACTGAGGCCGGTCGCCGCAAAAGCCAGCACCGCACCGAGCGAGAAGACATCCGCGGCGCCCGTGGCCCCCTTGCCCAGGATCTGCTCGGGCGCCATATAACCGGGCGACCCCACCGAGACCCCGGTCGAGGTCAGCGACGCGGTGCCCGCCATGGCCCGCGCGATCCCGAAGTCGATCAGCAGCGGCCCGTCCAGCGTCAGCAGCACATTGGACGGCTTGACGTCCCGGTGCACCAGCCCGAGCGCATGCACCGCGGCCAGCGCCTCGGCCAGCCCGGCGCCCAGCGCCCGTACGGAGTGCTCCGCCAGCGGTCCGAAGTCGGCGACGGCCTGCGCGAGCGAGGGGCCCGCGGCGTAGCCGGTGGCGACCCAGGGCACGGCCGCGTCCGGGTCGGCGTCCAGCACCGGGGCGGTCCAGGCGCCGCCCACCCGCCGCGCCGACTCGATCTCGCGCCGGAACCGCGCACGGAACTGGTCGTCCGCGGCGAAATGCGCATGGACGACCTTCACCGCGACGGTGCGGCCGCCCGCGCTGCGCCCGAGGTAGACCCGCCCCATCCCGCCCGCGCCCAGCCGGCCCAGCAGCCGGTACCCGCCCAGGACCCGTGGATCATCCGCTGCCAACGCCTCCATGGCGCCTCCCCCTCGATACGGCGCCCCCAGCTTATGACCCGGGCCCTGCCGGGTCTCAGCACTCCGTACCCGCCCGAAGGCGCCCGTGCCGCACCGCCCCGGGGCAAGGGCAACGCCACGGGCCGAGACGACGCACCCGCCGCCCCGTCCTGGCTACTGGCCGGCCGGCCGCTCCAGCAGCGACACCTTCACATCGGCCGGGAACCCGGTCGTCGGCCCGACCCGCCGGGCGAATTCCGTGACACCGCCCAGTTGCTCGGGCCCGAAGCGGAAGTCGAGCGTGGTGAAGTACCGCTCCAGGACCGGCTCGTCGAAGGTCTCCCAGCGCGCCGCCTGCTCGGCGACCTTGGCGACCTCCTCCAGCGACAGATCACGCGACGCGAGAAACGCCTCGTGCACCTTGCGCACCACGGCCGGCTCACGCTCCAGGTACTCGCGCCGGGTCGCCCAGACGGCGAAGACGAACGGCAGGCCCGTCCAGTCCTTCCACATCTGGCCCAGGTCGTGCACCGCCAGGCCCAGCCGCGGCCCGTCGTGCAGATTGGCGCGCAGCGCGGCGTCACCGATCAGCACCGCCGCGTCCGCCTCCTGCATCATCAGGCCGAGATCAGGGGGGCAGGTGTAGTAGTCGGGCCGCACGCCGACCTTCTCGGCCAGCAGCAGCTGGGCCAGCCGTACGGACGTACGCGAGGTCGAACCGAGTGCGACCCGGGCACCGTCGAGCTGGTCCAGCGGCTTCTGCGAGACGATCACGCACGACATCACCGGGCCGTCGCAGCCCACCGCGAGGTCGGGGAAGGCGACGAGGTCGTCGGCGGCACGCAGGAATTCCACGAGGGTGACCGGCGCGATGTCCAGCTCCCCGCGGACCAGCTGCTCGCTGAGCTTCTCCGGCGTGTCCTTGGTGAGGTCCAGATCGAGCAGGGTGCCCGTACGGGCGAGGCCCCAGTAAAGGGGCAGGCAGTTCAGGAACTGGATGTGGCCCACTCGCGGCCGGCTGCGACGGCGGCCGGCGTCGGCTCCCGCGGGTGCGTCTGAGAAGGTTGAATTGTCCACATGCGGAGGCTAGACCTGTGTCCCCGGGGGCGGAGCGGCGGGGCGGCGTATGGACGTTAGTGCCATCGGTTAAACGTGATCTTTGGCTCTTCCGCCTCAGGAGCAGCACATGCTACGCTCAGCGCAAGTTGCAGTTTGGTTTCCCTTGCAGTACAGAGCCTGCGGAGCATGTGACCCCGCAGGCTCTTGTAGTTTCAGACTTCTTTGCAGGTTCTGGAGCAGGGCAACCCTTTGGCCCAAGGAGGGCTTATGGCTACCGGAACCGTCAAGTGGTTCAACGCTGAAAAGGGCTTCGGCTTCATCGCCCAGGACGGCGGCGGCCCGGATGTCTTCGTCCACTACTCGGCGATCAACGCCTCTGGCTTCCGCTCCCTGGAGGAGAACCAGCAGGTGAACTTCGACGTCACGCAGGGCCCGAAGGGTCCGCAGGCGGAGAACGTCACGCCGGTCTAAGTTGCCCGGCCCGGAATTCCTTCCAGGTCGCCCCTAAGCAGTACCCAAGGAGCCTCGCTCCGCCACTTCGGTGGCGAGCGGGGCTCCTGCCTTTTGTTTGCCACGATTCAAATGGCGACTACATGAAGTTTTGCCGCCGACCGCCCGATGCACCCGAATGGCGGGCGCAAAACGGAATTGCTGCGGCATTCAGAGCGCAGGCCCGTGCACCCACGCCGGGTACTTTTCGTGCCGCACCAAGGCGCGGGGAATGCCGGAGGCGAACGGGAGCCGTGGCGCGCGGACCACGCCCCGCCGGCACTGCGCGCGGACCACGCTCCGCCGACGCCGCCGGGGCACCGCCCATGACGAAGTGATCACGGAAAGTGCTCACATGACAACATGGAGCGGCCTATCTTGGGCAAGATGAGCGAGGACATGCCCCCACAGAAGCCCTGCCCCGACTGTGGCGGCCAAGGCACCGTGGAGTGGGAGACGCCGATGGGCGATGCGGTCACCACGCAGTGTTCCGGGTGCGGTGGCACCGGAACCGTCCTGGCGTAGAGGAGGCGGAGGCAGGCATGGCGGCCTTCGAGAGGAACGGCAAGCCGGTCGGCCTGGACGCGCAGTACGTCGGCCGGCTTCCGTGCGCGACCTGCGGGATACGGTCGATGAAACTGCCCGGCCAGCAGGGCGGGTTGTGCATCCCCTGTTATGCGGAGGAGTGCGTGACCGCGGGGCGGCGGGCGGCGACGGCCGGCGCGTGGGTGACGGCCAGCTTTGTGGGCGACCCGTGCCTGGCATGCGGGTCGCGGTCCGTGGACGCCAACGGCTGGGCGTTCTGGTGCAACTCGTGTGAGATGCAGACGGCGGTGGCCCTGCCCCCTCAGTGAGGCCCCTCGCAGCGGGGGCACACGGGCAGGGTGACGTTGCCGGGCGCGCCCTCAGACGCCGAGCGAGTCGGCTTTGACGGCCGTGACGAAGCGGCTCCAGGCGGCGGCGGAGACGTTGCCGTCGCTCGGGGTCGACCTGCCGGGGTTTGCCGGCAGTTACGCGGTCCCGCTCGTCGCGCTCGGTAACTGCAATTCGGCCACCGCTCGCAAGCTGGCCGAGGCGCTTCGCAAGGCGGCGGCCGCGCGGTGAGCACGCCTTCCGGGCCGCTCACGCTGGAGCTGCTTGCCCTCCCCAAGGAGGTGCCCGGGCTCCGGCGCATCGTGCGCGAGCACCTGGGCGGGCCGTGCGCCGAGGTCCAGCTCTGCGTCAGCGAAATAGTGGGACATGTGATCCGGCATGTCGGGGAGGGCACCCCGGTCGTCGTCCGCATCAGCCCCATGGCAGCCGGCCGTACCCGGGTGGAGGTCACCGATCAGGGCGCGCGGGCTCTGCCGGTACTGCTGCGGGCGGGTGGCGACGACGAATACGGGCGGGGCCTGGCGCTGATGGATGTTGTCTCGCTGCGGTGGGGTGTGCGGCAGGAGGGCGGCCAAAAGACCGTCTGGTGCGAAATCGGCCGGCCGTAACACCGTCGGTGCGAAATCGGCCGAGCGTGACACCGTCGGTGCGAGGTCGGCGGGCTGCAAGATCGTCCGGCTTGTGCGAGGTCGGCCACCCGTAAAACGGCGCGACAGCGCACGTCAGACCCCGTGCCACCTCCCCCACAGAGGTGACACGGGGTTCCAGTTTGACGCGCCGAGGGCTCGGGCTCCAGAGCAGGGGTCACCTGCTTTCGTAAAGGCCCGCTATGTCTTTGGCGAAATCGCGGGTGACGGCGGCGCGACGGAGCTTCAGGGACGGGGTGAGATGCCCGGTTTCCTCGGTGAAATCCACCGGGAGGACGGCGAACCTGCGAATGGATTCGGCCCGGGAGACCAGTTCGTTGGCCTCGTCGACGGCGCGCTGGAGGTCGGCGAGCAGGATCTCGTCGTGGACCAGGCGTTCCAGCGGCAGATTCTGCTTCTTGTTCATCTGGCACCAGTGTGCGAGGCCGTCCGGCTCCAGAGTGATCAGGGCGGTGATGTAAGGGCGGTTGTCGCCGGTGACCAGGCACTGGCCGACGAGGGGGTGTGAGCGGAGGCGGTCCTCCAGAGGGGCCGGGGCAACGTTCTTGCCGCCCGTGGTCACCAGGATCTCCTTCTTACGGCCGGTGATGGTGAGGTAGCCGTCGGCGTCGAGGGCACCGAGGTCGCCGGTGGCCAGCCAGCCCTGGTCGGTGACGGGGCGGGCCGCGCCGAGGGCCGCGTCCCAGTAGCCGGAGAAGACATGGCCGCCGCGGACCAGGATCTCGCCGTCCTCGGCGATGCGTACCGCGCTGCCGGGCAGCGGCCAGCCGACCGTGCCGATGCGGGGACGCAGGGGCGGGGTGACGGTCGTCGCGGCCGTCGTCTCCGTCAGGCCGTAGCCCTCGAAGATCTCGATGCCGGCGCCGGTGTAGAAGGCGGCGAGGCGGTGGCCGAGGGGCGAGCCGCCGCTGAGGATGTAGCGGACCTTGCCGCCGAGGGCCGCGCGGATACGGCGGTAGACGAGCGGGTCGTAGAACTTGCGGGCGGCCTTGAGAGCGACCCCGGGGCCGGAGCCCGTCCCGTGCTCCTTGGCTTCCACCGCTTCGCCGTACGAGCGGGCGATACGCGCCGCGCGGTCGAAGGAGGCGGCGCGGCCCATCTTCTCCGCGGTGGCCCGGCCCGTGTTGTAGACCTTCTCCAGGACGTACGGGATGCCGAGGAGGAAGGTCGGCCGGAAACCTGCCAGGTCGGTCAGCAGGTCGTCGGTCTGGAGGCTGGGGGCGTGGCCGAGGCGGACCCGGGCGCGCAGGGCACCGACGGCGACCATGCGGCCGAAAACGTGCGAGAGCGGCAGGAAGAGGAGGGTGGAGGCGGGCTCCTCGCTGACCGACTTGAAGACGGGGTGGAGCAGTTCGACGGCGTTGTCGACCTCGGCGAAGAAGTTGGCGTGGGTGAGGGCGCAGCCCTTGGGGCGGCCGGTGGTGCCCGAGGTGTAGATGAGCGTGGCGAGGTCGTACGGGCCGGTGGCGGCACGGCGCTCGTCCACCACCGAGTCCGGCAGGGCGCGGCCCTCGGCGACGAGTTGGGCGACGGCGCCGGTGTTGAACTGCCAGAGGTGGTCGAGGCCGGGAAGCTCGGCGCGCAGGCCGCTGATCAGGCGGGTCTCCTCGACGTTCTCCACGACGCAGGCGCGGGCGCCGGAGTCGTGCAGGATCCATTGCGCCTGGCGGGCGGAGGACGTCGGGTAGAGGGGGACGGTGACCAGGCCTGCCGCCCAGGCGGCGAAGTCGATGAGGGTCCACTCGTAGGTCGTACGGGCCATGATCGCGAGCCGGTCGCCCGGGCGGAGACCGTACGCGACCAGCCCCTTGGCGACCGCGCGCACCTCGACGGCGAACTCCGCCGCGGTGATGTCGCGCCAGGTGCCGCTGGGCTGCTTACGTGCCAGGACGACGTCGGCGGGGGCCTCGACGGCGTTGACGAACGGGAGGTCGCCGAGCGAGCCGCTGTGGACGGGCGGGGCCAGTGGGGGGACGGAGACCTCCCGGACCGTGCCGTCGATCAGGGTCTTTTCCGGCTCCACGAGGGCGGGGGCGGGGGCGGGGGCGGGGTGCGGGCCGGTGGAGTCGGTGGGGCCGGTAGCGGCAGTGGCGGCAGTGGGGGTGTCGGCCGGGTGGGTGGGTGAGGCGGGGGCTGCACTTTCCTGGTTGGACACGAGTGGGTCCTCGTTTCTCCTGTGGAGTGCGGGGAGGGGGCAGGAGGGGGAAGGCGGGGTGCGGATACGGGGGCCGGAACGCCGGCCCGGCGTTCCGGGGGCCCGCATCGGGGCAGCGGCAGACCAAGCCCGTGCCCGGCCTGTCCCATGGGGGTCGGACTGCCGGGCGTCATCGCGGCGTTGGCGTCGTCAGATCCGGACACCGGCTGGAGCAGGATGCGTTATGGCCGGCGCGGGCACGGCGATAAACCCCGGCAGCGGAAGGCCCGCACCCGGCGTGGGAATCCCTGGAACACGTCCTCGCCCCAGCTTCTGACCTGACAGTAACCTTACTTCGAGGTAAAGCTACGCCAGGGCCGGGAGTTGGCCAATGGCCGTCACTCCCCTGATCTCGGCAATTCCGGGGCCGGCCATCCCTCCGTGCCGTTCCGGCTGCCCTCGGCCGCCCCTCGGCCGCCCCTCGGCGGCCACTTCGTCCGCCGCAGCCCCAACCGTTCCGATTTGCCGCCGCCCGGGCGCCGCCGCCCACGCACCGCCGCCCGGCGGCCGGGGCACCCGGCGCCCGCCCGGCCGACCGGCCCCGCCGGCCGTACCTGCACTACTTGCCCTACCTGCCCTGTCGGCCGACGAGTCCGCCCGGCGCCCACCGTTCGCCCGCCATCAGCCGACTGAGGCCCGCCCAGACGAAGTTCATCATCGTGGCCGCCGCGTCCCGCGCCGACGGATGCTCGCGCTCGCCCGAAGGGCCCTCGCCCGTACGGACATTGGCCCACTCGGCGAGGGATTCGGCCGCACCGACCAGGGCATGGGCAAGCCCGGCGACCTCCTGTTCGGCCAGTTCGCCGACACAGCCCGCTTCCTTCGCGGCCGCACCGATCAGCTCCGTCACACGTGCGACGATCTCCGCCCGCACCACGGCCACTTCGCGCGCGAACGGCTCGCCGTGCGTCCGTGCCTGCTGATGGAGTATGGCCCAGCCGTGCGGATGCTCGGCGGTGTGCGCGAAGAACCCGCGCAGACCGCCCCACAGCTGCCGGTCGGGCGTCGCCCCCGGCTCGACGGCCGCCGTCACCGCCGCCACCAGCGCCTCCGACTCCCGTCGGATTACCGCGCTGAACAGGTCTTCCTTCGAGTTCAGGTAGAGATAGACCAGCGGCTTGGAGACCCCCGCCGCCTCGGCGACCTCGTCCATCGAAGCCGCCGAGTAACCACGCCGTGCGAACGTCAGCACCGCGGCGTCCAGCATCTGCTGCTCCCGGACCGCGCGCGGCACCCGCTTGCTCTTCACAGCTCCCACCCTGAATGTCCCTCCATCCCGCCCCTTTACTGCAAAGTAAGTTTACGATCTTCGCCTCCTGCTCCCACTTCCTTGACGCGTTCGCGCCATAAAGAGACGACATGTACCGTCGCGCAAGCTGGGCTGTCCGCGGACCCGATATCCGGGCGACCCGACACCCGTGGAGCCGACGCCCGTGGAGCCGACGCCCGTGGAGCCATGCCCGTGGCCCCGGTCCCCCTGGAGGTCGGCCCTTTGCAGCAACTCGTCGACGCCGCCCCGGCATCCGTATGTGGACCGAGGCCGAGCGCGCCGCCGCCGATGCGGCCCCCTGCTGCTGATCACGGGGGCCCAGGCCACTGGCATCGGCCGGCCGGAGCCCCTGGTCGAGGCACTTGCCGCACACCACCGGGTCACCCGTGACGACCGCCGCGACACCGGCCGCTCCACCTGGCCCTTCGAGGAGCAGAGCCGTACCGGATCGCCGATCTCGCCGATGACGTGATCGCGGTACGGGACGGACGGGGAATCGGCCGGGCCCATGTGGTCGGCATGTCATTGGGCGGCATGCTGGCCCAGATGGCGCTCGCCGACCACCCCGACCGACTGCTCAGCGCCACTCTCATCAGCACCGCCGCCCTCAGCAGCACCCCGTACACCCGACCCGACGGCAGCACGGTGCCGGCCGACGAGCCGCCGGGCATCGCACCCGAGGTCCTGGAGCCATGGGCCCGTCCGGTCGAGGATCACGGCCGGACGACCGAGGCACAGCGCCGGCTCGAACACTGGCGGGTAGTCGCCGGTGCCCAACTTCCTTCCGACACCGAGTATTTCCATGCCTTTGAGCACCGAGGCACGCGCCGATCCGTCCACGAAACCCACGCCGCCGAAGACAAGGAATTCAACGACCAGGTGGCGAAGCAGGGCAGGCTCGTGAACAGGGTCACCATGATAGCCACCGGTTCAATTCCGGGGAATGCCGGCAACATCGGCGGAAACATCATCAACCATGGCATAAATGAAATAACCGAAAACACCATGGCTCGCCTCAGGCACGACACCACCACAGCCCGCGCAATACGAAGCCGGCCAGAAATACACTCAGGGGAGGGAAGCCGCACAGGACTCGGCGCGTGCAGCCGTCGAACAGGCCGCCGAACGCGGCCACTTCAATCAGTCCACCACGAGGGACCTGACGGATGCCGCCTCGGACGCCGCCATGGACGGACACACCTCGGGTGCGCAGTGGGAGGATGCTCGTCATGGCTGATCAGGTGTCCGATCCTTGTGACACCACCACACATGCGCCGGCATGGCGGAAAACAGTGGCATCGGCTGCCGCCATGTTCTCGCTCGCCTTGCTCGCGTCCGGTTGCGGAGCGCCGAAGATCAACTACGCCATACCGAGCAGCCTTTGCGACATTCCCGTCAGCCGGGACCTGCTTCGCCCCCTCTTCCCCCCGGGAGACCGGATCGAGTTCGACGGTGACTCTTTCCCTGACGACGGGAAGGCGACGTCTTTCTGCCAGTACTACGTTGACGGGAATGCCGCGCTGTCAGTGGAGGCGCGAAGGAGCTCGGAGAACGGCACCGCGGAAGAACGCGTGAGACGCTTCGCCAGCCATGCGCACCTCAAGTTCTGGGCGCGACCTGACGGGCACACCGCCGGCTACTCCGGAAGCGCCTTCGGGACCAGCCGCTGTTCCGGAACTCCGTCCGACAGCCACGGCCAGCCGGCCCGCACCTTCGCGCTGGAGATCTCCGTCAATCACTTCACCAGCACGAACGAGCTGCGCCCCAGGCTGGAAAAGATCATGGACACCCTGCTTCCCAAGGCGGCTCACGCCAGAGGCTGCTGACCCCTGCCATGGAGAGCAGACAATGGCGGCGCCCCCAGCCGACAAGGCTGGGGGCGCCGCCGTATCTGCCGGACTCTCCGCCGGCAGTGGCCGGGCCTGGCTGCTGGGCGTGCCCGCGAGGCTCGCTATCCGGCAACCACCGTGGCCGGGACCACGACCTGCTGTTCGGCCGGCTCGACATCGCCACCGGCGAGACCGGTGCTCTTGGCGCCGTTGTACGCCTCGCGGTCCAGGATCTTCTCCCTGGCGGACACCAGGATCGGGATGACCGACTGGCCGGCCACGTTGGTGGCCGTGCGCATCATGTCCAGGATCGGGTCGATGGCCATCAGCAGGCCGACGCCCTCCAGGGGCAGGCCCAGCGTGGAGAGGGTCAGCGTCAGCATCACCGTCGCGCCGGTCAGGCCGGCGGTGGCGGCGGAACCGATGACGGAGACGAAGGCGATCAGGACGTAGTCGCCGATGCCGAGGGGGACGTCGAAGATCTGGGCGATGAAGATCGCGGCGATCGCCGGGTAGATCGAGGCGCAGCCGTCCATCTTGGTCGTCGAGCCGAACGGCACCGCGAAGGAGGCGTACTCGCGCGGCACGCCGAGGCGCTCGGTGACCTGCTGGGTGACCGGCATGGTGCCGACCGAGGAGCGGGAGACGAAGGCCAGCTGGATGGCGGGCCAGGCGCCGCGGAAGAACTGCAGCGGGTTGACCTTGGCGACGGTCGACAGCAGCAGCGGGTAGACGCCGAAGAGGACGAGCGCGCAGCCGACGTAGATGTCGACGGTGAAGGTCGCGTACTTGCCGATCAGGTTCCAGCCGTACGTCGCGATGGCGTTGCCGATGAGGCCGACGGTGCCGATCGGGGCGAGGCGGATGACCCACCACAGGGCCTTCTGGAGCAGTTCGAGGACCGAGCGGCTGATCGTGAGGACCGGCTCGGCCTTCTCGCCGAGCTGGAGCGCCGCGATGCCGGCCACGGCGGCCATGAAGACGATCTGCAGGACGTTGAGCTCGGTGAACGGCGTGATGATGTCGGTGGGGACGATGCCGGTCAGGAAGTCGATCCAGGAGCCCGCGTGGTCGGGGAGCTTGCCGTCCTTCGGGGTCAGCCCGGTGCCCGCGCCCGGGTTCGTGAGCAGGCCGATCGCCAGGCCGATCGCGACGGCGATCAGCGAGGTGGCCATGAACCACAGCAGCGTGCGGGTGGCGAGCCGGGCGGCGTTGTTGACCTGCCGCAGATTGGTGATCGACACCAGGATCGCGAAGAAGACCAGCGGGGCCACGGCGAGCTTCAGCAGCTGGACGAAGAGGTCGCCGATGTGCTGCAGCGTGGTGGTGAGCCAGCCGACGTCACCGCTCTTGGCGATCCAGCCGAGCAGCACGCCCAGGGCGAGGCCGGCCAGGATCTGCACCCAGAACGGGACCTTGGGTATGCGGGAGGACTTCGGGGTCCGGGAAGCCTGTGAGGGCTCGGCGGTCTCGGCAGACGTGGACAACGGACACACTCCGGGGGCAGGGGAGACGTCGGGGACGTCAAGGACGGCGGGACGGCGCAAGGAAGCCGCGTCAGGGAGGAGAGCGGCTGCAGGGCAGACGCGACGGGGGCCTCTCCCGCCCGGAGGGGTCAGGGAGAAGATCTCCAGCCGCTGGGGAAGGCGGTCAGCGGCGGCAACAGGCCGCGGACATACAGCGGCAGAGATCGACGTGCAGGCGCGCCACGAGCGGAGTGCTCCTGGGGAACGAGGGCGCGGCTGCTGTCTTCATGGCAAGTACATTAACACTTGAACTTTGAGGAACCCAAAGAAAATCTTTGGGTTATGGAGAGACCGGCAGGAGGCGGGCACACCGGACCATCCGTCAAAAACACGACAGGCGCCCGGCCATGGAGCGAATCCATGGCGCCGGGCGCCTGTCGTGGAGAAGCGGCTGTGAGGCGTCTGTGAGGCGTCTTACATAGGTCCAGGCCTTTACCGGGCCCGTCCTTTGCCGGGGCCCGTCCTTTACCGGACCCCGTCCTCTACTGCACCCCGTCCTCCTGGCCGGCGTTGGCCATCAGGCGCTCGCGCTGCCGGTCGACCTTGGCGACGATCTGCTCGGACATCGCATCCCGCTGCTTGCGCAGCAGCACAAAGCTGAGCGGCGCGGAGATCACGATGGCGAGCAGCAGCAGCCAGACGGTGTTGGAGGCACCGACGGCGAGCGGGATGACATGGACGTACGCCAGCGCCCACACCACGGCGAACGAGGCGACGAAGAGGCCGATGCGAAGGGCGGTGTAGCGGAGCATGGCGAAGTTCTGGCTACTCACGGATGGGACCTTCTCCTCAACGGCAACCTAAAGGGTCTGCATCCAGTCAAGCACAGCGCTTCGGGCGATCTTCGTGACCCCTGCCGTGGGCGCGCCCGGGACCGGGGGCCCCGCCCCGGATCGGCCGTCCGCCCCCGGTCAGCCCAGCTCCAGCCACATGGTGACGTCATCGCGGAATGCACCGTCGGCCAACTTGATCGCGCCGGGGACACGCCCGACCTCTTGGTAGCCGCAGGCCTCGTAGAAGCGGTGGACGCCGGTGCCGCCGCGGCAGGTGAGACGGAGCGCGGTGACGCCGTCGAAGGTGCGGGCGGCGTCGGCGACCGCGGCCATCAGCCGCCGGCCGGCGCCCTGCCCCTGGAGGGAGGGGTGGACCATGACCGTGTAGACCCACAGCCAGTGCGTCATCAGGCGGTGGCCGTTGAAGGTGAGGAACGCCGTGGCCAGCACCCGGCCGTCCGCGTCGCGGCCGACCATCAGGCGGGTGCGCCCCTCGGCCATGGCCGTCAGATGGGTGAGCAGATCGGGGCGGATCTCCTCGGGCGACACCGGCGGGAGGAAACCGACCGCGCCGCCGGCGTTGGAGACATCGGCCCACAACGCGCATATCCCGTCGCGGAGTCCGGGGGTGACGGAAGGGTCCAGGTCGAAACGCACGTCCATGACCCGGACCCTAACCCTCCCTACCGGCAGCGCTTTAGCGCAGGTCAGACGCGCATCGGCTGGGGGGATTCGCGGCGGTCCGGGTCGGGGCCCGGGTACTCGCGGATGGCCTCGTAGCGGGTGTTGCGCTCGACGGGGCGGAAGCCGGCGTCGCGGATCAGGTCGAGCAGGTCCTCACGGGTCAGCTTGTTGGGCGTGCCGTAGTTGTCCGCATCGTGCGTGATCTTGTACTCGACGACCGAGCCGTCCATGTCGTCCGCGCCGTGCTGCAGCGCGAGCTGGGTGGTCTGCAGGCCGTGCATCACCCAGAAGCACTTCACGTGCGGGACGTTGTCGAAGAGCAGGCGGGAGACCGCGAAGGTCTTCAGGGCCTCGGCGCCGGTCGCCATGGTCGTACGGGCCTGGAGCTTGTTGCGGACCTTGCCGTCCTGCATGTCCACGAAGTCGTGCTGGTAGCGCAGCGGGATGAAGACCTGGAAGCCGCCGGTCTCGTCCTGGAGCTCACGCAGCCGCAGGACGTGGTCGACGCGGTGGCGCGGCTCCTCGATGTGCCCGTAGAGCATCGTCGAGGGGGTCTTGAGGCCCTTCTCGTGGGCGAGGCGGTGGATCCGCGACCAGTCCTCCCAGTGGGTGCGGTGGTCGACGATGTGCTGCCGGATCTCCCAGTCGAAGATCTCGGCGCCGCCGCCGGTCAGCGACTCCAGGCCGGCGTCGATCAGCTCGTCGAGGATCTCGGAGGCGGACAGGCCCGAGATGGTCTCGAAGTGGTGGATCTCGGTGGCGGTGAACGCCTTGAGGGAGACCTCCGGGAGGGCTTCCTTGAGGGCCTTGAGGGAGCGCGGGTAGTAGCGCCACGGCAGGGTCGGGTGCAGGCCGTTGACGATGTGCAGCTCGGTGAGGTTGTCGTTCTCCATCGCCTTGGCGAGGCGGACGGCCTCCTCGATGCGCATCGTGTACGCGTCCTTCTCGCCCGGCTTGCGCTGGAAGGAGCAGTAGGCGCACGACGCGGTGCACACGTTCGTCATGTTGAGGTGGCGGTTGACGTTGAAGTGGACGACGTCGCCGTTCTTGCGCGTACGCACCTCATGGGCGAGGCCGCCCAGCCATGCCAGGTCGTCGGACTCGTAGAGGGCGATACCGTCCTCGCGGGTCAGCCGCTCCCCGGCGTGGACCTTCGCCTCCAGCTCACGCTTGAGGCCCACATCCATCGACGCAGCCATCCGGTCGCCTCCCAGTCTCTGCCGTATTCGGTGCCGTTCCGGTGCCTTGTCCGGAGCCGGAAACGGGCTCCGACGAGCGTACTCCCCCATAGCAGGGGCGGACGGGGGCCCCTTGGCGCGCCCGTCCGCTCCCGGGCGCCGAGCGGGCGCCCGGCGGGCCTGCACGCGGCGCCCGGTGGGCCTGCACGCGGCGCCCGGCGGGTCTGCACGCGGCGCCCGGCGGGCCCACTCGCCCTACGCGGCCCACCCGCTCGGTCTGCCCGGCCCGCCCCGCCTGCCCGGCCTGCGCGCCCTACTCGGCCTCTTCGGGCAGCTGGCCGACGCGGTTCTCCCACTTGGTGGAGAGCACGATCGTGGTGCGCGTACGGGAGACGCCCTTGGTGCCGGACAGCCGCCGGATGGTGCGCTCCAGCCCGTCGACATCCCCCACCCGCACCTTGAGCATGTACGAGTCGTCGCCGGCGATGAACCAGCAGTCCTCGATCTCCTCGAGGTCGCGCAGCCGCTGCGCGACGTCCTCGTGGTCGGTGGCGTCCGACAGCGAGATGCCCACCAGCGCCGTGACACCGAGACCGAGCGAGGCGGCGTCCACCGTCGCGCGGTATCCGGTGATCACACCCGCCGCTTCGAGGCGGTTGATCCGGTCCGTGACGCTGGGCCCGGAGAGGCCGACGAGCCGGCCGAGCTCCGCGTACGAGGCCCGGCCGTTCTCGCGAAGTGCCTGGATGAGCTGCCTATCCACCGCGTCCATGCCCTCAAGCCTTCCAATCTTTACGCATATTCGGGTTCTGCATGTAGAATCTAAGGCATACAGGGCCTTGACCCTGTGAATCTTTCAGCCGATCGCAACGATCACAGACGATCCCAGGAGTTGTCACCGTGTACTCGATCGAGATGGCCTACGCCCGCATGCGTGAGCTGCAGGACCAGGCCAATCGTTCACGTGCCCACCGGGCCGCGGCACCGCGGACCCGCAGCCTCTTCGGCCGCGCCGCCACAGCGAAGAAGCGCTAGCCAGCGTCCGGGGCCTCCTCCGCGTCCTTGGAGCCGCCCCGCAGCTCCCCTTCCCAGCGCCGGTAGAGCCCGTGCGGCACCTCGGCCGCATCGAGCACCCGGCCGGCGACGAAGTCCACCAGATCCTGGATGTGCGTCGCCCCCGCGTAGAACGCCGGCGAGGCGGGCAGCACCACGGCGCCTGCCTCGTCCAGCGTCACCAGATGCTTGAGCGTCGGACCGTTCAGCGGGGTCTCGCGCACCGCGACCACCAGCCGCCGCCGCTCCTTGAGCGACACGCTCGCCACCCGCTGCAGCAGATCCTTCGAGAGCCCGAGCGCCACCCCGGCCACACACGCCGTGCTCGCCGGGACGATCAGCATCCCCTTCACCGGATACGAACCCGACGAGGGCCCGGCCGCCAGATCCCCGGCCGGCCAGTACCGCACATCCGCCAGGTCCGCCTCCGTCACCGGAAACGCCGACGGCTTGCCGTCCGCCCCGCGCGCCAGCCATTCCCGCAGGTCGGCGCGCCAGTGGGCATCCCGGAAGGCGATGTTGGTCTCGTCCAGCAGGGTCAGCCGCGACGCCCGGCTGACGATCAGATCCACCGCCTCCCCGGCGGCGAGCAGCCCGCGCAGAACGGACGCCGCATACGGCGTCCCGGACGCGCCGGAAATCCCCACGACCCACGGACGGCGTCGGCCGGGGCCCTGCTTACTGGTGTCGTTGTGCGGCGGCTCCACGCATCGAGCCTATCCGGCGGAACCGCGGACCCCACCACGCCCGTTCTTACCTGTGTGCCCCGCGCGCGGACCCGCCGCGGGCCGCCCCACCGGGGGACGAGAAGGGACGGCCGGAGATGAGATCACGCGCGAAGCCCGCGATCTGCCTGATGCTGGGCTGGGTCGCACTGCTCTGGCTGCTGGAGGGCGTCGACCTCGCCACCGGCGGCGCCCTGGACGCCTTCGGCATCCAGCCGCGCGAGCCCGCCGAACTGCTCGATGTGGTGCCCGCCGCCTTCCTGCACTTCGGCTTCGCCCATCTCGCCGCGAACACCCTGCCGTTGCTGCTGCTCGGCTTCGTCGCCGCGCTGCGCAGCGGGGTCGGCCGCCTGCTCGCCGTCGCCCTGCTGATCATCCTCGCCAGCGGGCTGGGCGTATGGTTCACCGCCGCGCCGGACAGCAACACCGCGGGCGCCTCGGGCGTCGTCTTCGGCCTCTTCGGCTATCTGCTGGTACGCGGCTTCATCGAACGCAGCGCCCTCGACATCGGCATCGGCCTGGTCATCGGTGTGCTCTACGGCTCGATCCTGTGGGGCGCGCTGCCGTCCGACAACGGCATCAGCTGGCAGGGGCATCTGTTCGGGCTGATCGGCGGCGTGCTGGCGGCCTTCGTCTTCCGGGAGCGCCCCCGCGGCGATCTCGCCGGGGCCGGTGCCCGGCCGGGCATCTAGCCTCGGGGCGGACCGGCCGGCCCGCCCTCAGACCGTCAGCCCCCGCACCAGCAGATCCAACAGCGCGCACACGAAGAGCGCGATGCCGATAAAGCCGTTGACCTGGAAGAACGCCCGGTTCAGCCGGGTCAGGTCGTGCGGCTTCACGATCGTGTGCTCGTACAGGAAGGCCGCCGCCACGATCACCAGGCCCAGCCAGAAGAACACGCCCGCACTGGTCGCCAGCGCGTACCAGACGAAGAGCGACGTCGTGACGAGGTGACAGCCGCGCGCGCCCCGGATCGCGGCCGGGATGCCGAAGCGGGCCGGCACCGACTTCACGCCGACCTCGCGGTCCGTCTCCACGTCCTGGCAGGCGTAGATCAGGTCGAAGCCGCCGATCCAGATGCCGACCGCGAGGCCGAGGATCACCGCCTCCCAGGACCAGGACCCGGTGATCGCGAGCCAGGCGCCGATCGGGCCCATCGCCTGGGCCAGGCCGAGGATCGCCTGCGGGAAGTTCGTGAACCGCTTGCCGTACGGATAGACCACCATCGGCACCACGGCGAGCGGTGCGAGCGCCAGGCACAGCGGGTTCAGCAGGGCGGCCGCGCCCAGGAAGACGACGAGCGCGATCAGCGCGCCGGTCCAGGCGGACTTCACCGACACCGCGCCGGTGACCAGTTCCCGGTGCGCGGTACGCGGGTTACGGGCGTCGATCTCGCGGTCGATGATCCGGTTCGCGGCCATCGCGAACGTACGCAGCCCGACCATGGCGAGGGTGACGAGGAGCAGCCGCGCCCAGTGGACGTGCCGGTCCCACTCGTACATCGCGGTCAGCGACGCGATGTAGGCGAAGGGCAGCGCGAAGACCGAGTGCTCGATCATCACCAGGCGCAGGAAGGCCTTGGTGCGGCCCGGCTGCGGGACCGCGGCGGATGCGCTGCTCATGAGAGTCCGTACTCCTTCCAGCGGCGGTCGACCATCGCCGCCGTCCGCGGGTCGGACTCGACCATGTGAGGCCAGCCGCCGTCGCGCGTATAGCCCTCCTCGGGCCACTTCTCCGTCGCGTCGATCCCCGCCTTGCCGCCCCAGAACTGCTGGTAGGAGGCGTGGTCGAGATGGTCGACGGGGCCTTCGACGACGGTGAGGTCGCGGGCGTAGTCGGTGTTGCCGAGCGCCCGCCAGGAGACCTCGTGGAGGTTGTGGACATCGCAGTCCGCGTCCACGACCACGATCAGCTTGGTCAGCGACATCATGTGCGCACCCCAGATGGCGTGCATGACCTTCTGTGCGTGCTTGGGGTACTTCTTGTCGATCGAGACGATCGCGCAGTTGTGGAAGCCGCCGGACTCCGGCAGGTGGTAGTCCACGATGTCCGGGACGATGATCTTCAACAGCGGCAGGAAGAACCGCTCCGTCGCCCGGCCCAGCGGCCCGTCCTCCGTCGGCGGCCTGCCGACCACGATCGACTGGAGCAGCGGCCGCTTACGCATCGTCACACAGTCGATGGTCAGCGCCGGGAAGGGCTCCTGCGGCGTGTAGAAGCCGGTGTGGTCGCCGAACGGGCCCTCGGGAAGCATCTCGCCGGGCTCCAGCCAGCCCTCGATGACGACCTCGGCGTGCGCCGGGACCTGCAGCGGAACGGTCTTGCAGTCGACCATCTCGATCCGCTTGCCCTGGAGGAAGCCCGCGAAAAGGTACTCGTCGATGTCACCGGGCAGCGGCGCGGTCGAGGCGTACGTGACGGCCGGCGGGCAGCCGAAGGCGATGGCGACCGGCAGCTTCTCGCCGCGCTTGGCGGCGACCTGGTAGTGGTTGCGGCTGTCCTTGTGGATCTGCCAGTGCATGCCGATGGTGCGCTTGTCGTGGCGCTGCAGGCGGTACAGACCGAGGTTGCGCACCCCGGTCTCCGGGTGCTTGGTGTGCGTCAGTCCCAGGTTGAAGAAGGAACCGCCGTCCTCGGGCCAGGTGAACAGCGCCGGCAGCTGGTCCAGATCGACCTGGTCGCCCTTGCGGACGACCTCCTGGACCGGCGCGCTCTCCCCCTTCACCTTCTTCGGCGGTACGTGCGTCATGCCCGCGAGCTTCCCGAACGCCTCGCGTACGCCGACGAAGCCCTGCGGCAGCTCCGGCTTCAGCAGTCCGCCGATCTTGCCGCTGATGTCCTCGTACGACTTCAGGCCCAGCGCCTTCAGCAGGCGGCGGTCGGTGCCGTAGACGTTCATGGCGAGCGGCATCGCCGAGCCCTTGACGTTCTCGAAGAGCAGCGCCGGGCCACCGGACTTCTGCACCCGGTCCACGATCTCGCCGACTTCCAGATACGGATCGACCTCGGCCTTGATGCGCTTGAGGTCGCCCTCCCGCCCCAGTGCACGCAGGAACGAGCGAAGATCGTCGTAAGCCATGCCGTCCAGTATCGGGTACGCACTACCCTGGACGGGTCACCGGGCCCCGGCGAGGGCCCGCCGTCGTGTGCTGGGGGCTCGTTCCGCAATGCTCAGGTATCTGCCGTTCCTCCTGGTGCTCGCACTGTGGATCTACGCGTTCATCGACTGCCTGAACACCCCCGAATCCCAGGTGCGCGGACTGCCCAAGGTGATCTGGGTGATCATCATCCTGCTCTTCGGCGAGGTGCTGGTGGGCCCGGTCGCCTGGCTGGTGGCGGGCAAGCAGCGGCAGCCGGCCACGGACGGCGGCAGCACGCCGTCGGAGTGGCACCGCAGCCACCGGACGAAGTTCGTCGCGCCGGACGACAACCCCGAGTTCCTCGCGTCCCTCAAGGCCGAGAGCAACAAGAAGGACGAGGCGCTGCTCAAGGACTGGGAGGCCGACCTGCGCCGCCGCGAGGAGGAACTGCGGCGCAAGAGCGGCGGTGCCGCGGAGGGCGGTACGGCGGGCGGCGGTACGGCGAACGGTGGTACGGCGAAAGGCCCCGAAGAGACTCCCTGAGCGTGCCGCCCGGCGTACGGTGACGGCATGGACCGTACGCCGGACTGGGGCCAGGACCGCGACGACCTCCGCCTGCACGGCCACGTCGACGGCCACAGCGACAGCCACCTCGGCGAGCACAGCGACAGCCACCTCGGCGGCCACAGCGACCCGGCAGGCCGCCCCGCCCACGTCCAGGAACAGGCCCGCGCCATGCTGGCAACGGCGCTCGCCGAGGCCCGCACCGGTCTCGCCGAGGGCGGCATCCCGATCGGCGCGGCCCTCTACGGCCCGGACGGCACCCTCCTCGGCCGCGGCCACAACCGCCGCGTCCAGGACGACGACCCGACCCTGCACGCCGAAACCGCCGCCTTCCGCGCGGCCGGCCGCCGGCGCACCTACCGCGGCACGACGATGGTCACCACCCTCTCCCCCTGCTGGTACTGCAGCGGCCTGGTCCGCCAGTTCGGCATCTCCCGCGTCATCATCGGCGAGGCCCGCACCTTCCACGGCGGCCACGACTGGCTGGCCCGACACGGCGTCCGCATCGTGCTGCTGGACGACCCCGAATGCGCGGCAATGATGCGGGACTTCATCGGGTCGCGGCCGGAGCTGTGGCAGGAGGACATCGGGGGCGAGTGAGCGGCCGGGGGCACGCGCTCCCGACCTTGCAGGCCCTCGCCGCACAGGCGACCGGACAGCAAGGCGACGGTGCGCACGGGCGATAGACGGAGACGGGGCAGGGACATCGCGACGGGCCACGTCACCAGGAGAAGTCCTGAGCGGCCACTCCAGCACCTCTTGATGGGCCACTCCGGCACCTCTTGATCGGCCACTGCCGTCACCTGCCACGCCACAGGCCGGCGCTCCCCCGGCCCCGCAATTCGCTGGCCCGCGCCACCGCCCTCCGTCAGGATGACCAGCCATGAGCACAGCCTCCGAGGCCCCTGGCGCCTCCGCATCCCCCGTCCACCCCACCGAACCGCCCCGCCGCATCCGCGCCCGGTACACGGACACGACCGTGACCGTCTATCAGGCCTACTCCCCCGCGCTGGGCGTGCCGGCGGCGCGGGACGGCCGCTTTCCCGCGGCCTGGAAGCGAGAGCGGATGACATGGATCAAGCCCTCGTTCCTGTGGATGATGTACCGCTGCGGCTGGGGCGCAAAGGCCGACCAGGAGACCGTGCTCGCTGTGGAGATCGATCGGGCGGGGTTCGACTGGGCGTTGCGGCATGCGTGCCTGTCGCACTACGAGCCGGGCGAGCACGCCGACCGCGGGGCCTGGCGGCGGGAGTTGAAGGGGGCGCCGGCGCGGGTGCAGTGGGATCCGGAGCGGGATCTGCGGCTGCAGGCGCTGCCGTACCGGTCACTGCAGCTGGGGCTGGCGGGGGAGGCGTCGCGCCGGTATGCCGATGAGTGGACGGTGGCGATCACGGACGTCACGCCGCTGGCCCGGGAGATCCATGCGCTGGTGGGCGCAGGGGAGATGACGGCGGCCGCCGCGCTGCTGCCCGGGGAGCGCCCCTACCCGGCACCCGGGGGAACTCCGGGCCTCGGCCGCGTGTCCTGATACACCTTCCTACACGCGTAAATCCGGCCGCCGCACGGTCCGCCGGGCACTGGTGCGTGTGACGTACGGGACGTAGCGTTCCCCGGCCAACTCTCGGCCGTTCACAGCCAATTGCTGCGTCGTTCAGCAACCTCCCCCTGCCCGGGAAACCCGGGCGCCGCCACAGTCATGTCGGCCCACTGAGGGCTCAGGCGACTCAGGGAGAGTGGCACATATGCCCGACATGACCCGACGCAGACTCCTCGGCTCGGCGGCCGGCGCGGTCGGCGGCGCCGCCGCGCTGTCGCTGCTGCCGCCCAGCGTGCAAAAGGCCGTCGCCGCCGGACCGGCGCGGCACGGCTCGCTGCACGACGTCGAGCACGTCGTGATGCTGATGCAGGAGAACCGGTCGTTCGACCACTACTTCGGCACCCTGCGCGGAGTCCGTGGCTTCGCCGACCCGGACGCGCTGACGCTGCCGGACGGCCGGTCCGTCTTCCATCAACCGGACGCGGAGAACCCGGACGGCTATCTGCTGCCGTTCCGCCTCAACACGCACACCACCAGCGCCCAGGCCATCCCCTCCACCAGCCATGCCTGGTCGGTGCAGCACGAGGCGTGGAACGGCGGCAAGATGGACCGCTGGCTGCCCGCGCACCGCAAGGCCGACGGGATCAACGGGCCGTACGTGATGGGCTATCACACGCGGGCGGACATCCCCTTTCAGTTCGCCCTCGCCGAGGCGTTCACGCTGTGCGACAACTACTTCTGCTCGGTCTTCGGTCCGACCTGGCCCAACCGGCTGTACTGGATGACCGGCACCCTCGACCCGGGCGGCACCCTGGGCGGTCCTGTGCTGAACAACACCGCGCCCAAGCCGTACCGCTGGACGACCTACGCCGAGCGGCTGGAGGCGGCCGGGATCAGCTGGAAGGTCTACCAGGAGGAGGACGACTACGGCTGCAACCTGCTGGAGCAATTCCAGACCTTCCGGGACGCCAAGCCGGGTGAGCCGCTGTACGAACGCGGGATGCGGGCGCAGCCAGCCGGGACGTTCGAGGACGATGCCCGGGCCGGCCGGCTGCCGGCCGTGTCGTGGCTGATCCCCACCAGCCACCAGTCCGAGCATCCGGACTATCTGCCGGCCGCCGGCGCCGACTACGTCGCGCGGAAGATCGAGGCGATCGCGTCCAACCGGCGGCTGTGGGCGAAGACCGTCTTCATCCTGAACTACGACGAGAACGACGGGCTCTTCGATCATGTGCCGCCGCCGGTGCCACCGGCCGGGACCAAGGACGAGTTCGTCCGGGGCCTGCCGATCGGCGGCGGGTTCCGTGTGCCGTGTCTGATCATCTCGCCGTGGACGGTGGGCGGCTGGGCCGCCGGCGATCCCTTCGACCACACCTCGGTGCTGCAGTTCCTGGAGCGCTGGACGGGTGTGGCGGAGCCGAACATCAGCGACTGGCGGCGGTCGGCGTTCGGTGATCTGACGTCGGCGTTCGGCTTCCGCCACCGGGCGCCCCGTCCGCCGCGGCTGCCCCGTGACACCGCCGAGCAGCTGGTCGAGGCGCAGTGGGAGGTGGCGAACCTGCCGAAGCCGACGCTGCCGGGGGCGGGGCAGCAGCCGCCGCGTCAGGAGCGCGGCCGGCGCAGGCGGCGCTGAGGCCTGCGGCCGGCGGGCGGGCGCCTCTCCCCTGGAGACGACGGTGCCGTACGGGCCGGCCTCGTAAGGAGGCGTCCCGTACGGCACCGGGCAGCAGCGCCGTCCGCGGGGCGGGCGGGTCGGACCGGGTCAGACCCCCGCGTAGGAGTGCAGGCCCGTCACGAAGATGTTCACGCCGTAGTAGTTGAACAGGTAGCAGGCGAAGCCGATCAGGCCCAGGTAGGCGGCCTTGCGGCCCTTCCAGCCTGCCGTGGCGCGGGCGTGCAGGTAGCAGGCGTAGGCGACCCAGGTGATGAAGGCCCAGACCTCCTTGGGGTCCCAGCCCCAGTAGCGGCCCCATGCGGCCTCGGCCCAGATGGCGCCCGCGATGATGGTGAACGTCCACAGCGGGAAGACGGTGGCGTTGACGCGGTAGGCGAACTTGTCGAGCGAGGCGGCCGAGGGCAGCCGCTCCAGCACGGACGAGGCGAAGGCGCCGGGCTGCTTGCCCGCGGGGTCGGCGAGCCTGCTCTCGTAGGAGTCGCGGAACAGGAAGAGCAGGGTGGAGACGGCACCGAGGTAGAGCGCCGCGCCGGAGATGATCGCGCAGCTGACGTGGATCCACAGCCAGTACGAGTGCAGCGCGGGCACCAGCTGGTCACTGGCGGTGTAGAGCACCGAGACGGCCAGCCCGAGGTCGAGCAGGACGGTGGTGACCAGGGGCAGCCCGATCCAGCGGACCTTCTTCCCGAGCGCGAGCAGCAGGAGGTAGAGGCCCACGGCGACCGCGGCGAAGGTCGTGGAGAACTCGTACATGTTGCCCCAGGGGGCACGCTCCACGGACAGGGCGCGGGTGAGGACGCCGCCCACGTGCAGCGCCCAGGCCAGGACGGTCAGCGAGATGGCGATCCGTCCGTAGAGGTCGCCCTTCTCGGTGCCGCCCGCGGCGCCCGGCCCGTCGGGGACGTCCCGGCTGCCGGCGACGGACTTGGTGACGACCTCGGGCCGCTCCAGTACGGCGGTGGTGCCGCCCTGCCGGGACTTCTTCCGGGCGGTGACCGTCACGGACGCCGTGGACTGCGCGGTGAGGGCGGCGGCGGTGCGGCCGACCTTGCTGCGGCTGCCGAACACCCACTCGGCCATGTGCGCGAGGAAGGCGAGCGTATAGACCGCCATCGCGGAATAGACCAGCAGGTTGCTGTTGTGCGCCAGTGTCTCGTTGGCTGCGGCCGCGATGTTCACGCGCGCGCTCCTTCGGAGGGGTCAGCAGGTCCGTCAGAGTCAGTGGGCTCCGCGGGGTCTTCGGTGTCGGGGGCGGGTGCGGGGGCGTCGGGAGCGGGCGGGGCCTGGGGGAACAGGTCCCCGGCGAGAGCGCCGAGTTCTTCCGGCAGCCGGGCCGATTCGCTGCGGCCGAGCCCGGCCATCTCGACCACGGTGACGCCGTCGGCGCCCTGCTCCGCCCGGACCCACACCCGGCGGCGCTGGATGAACAGCGACCCGGCCAGGCCCAGCAGGGCGGCGACCGCGCCGGTCAGCGCGAGGCCGTTGCCGGGCTGGTGGGAGACCTTGAAGCTGGCCCAGCTCTTGACGCCCTCGAAGGTGATGGAGCCCTCGCCGTTCGGCAGCTTCATGGTGGTCTGGGCTTCGGCGGCGCGGACGGCGGACTTGTTCTTGGAGCCGCCCGCGTGTTGGTCCACGCGGTCCTTGGGCAGCAGCATCTTCTTCAGGATGCCGCCCTTGCCGTCCTGGTACTTCTTGAGGCGCTTGGTGTCCAGCTTGTAGACGCTCTGCGGCAGGCCGGAGTCCAGGCCCAGGTCACCGTGGTACGCGTTGACCGAGAGCACGGGGAAGTCCAGCGCCGGGAACTGCGAGAACATCGAGCCCGTGCCGCGGCCGCCGAACGTCGGGACGAACATGGCCTGGAAGCCCAGCTGGTTGCGCTTGCCGTCCTTGGTCTGCGCGCCGGGCACCTTCACCACACCGGTCGAGGTGAGGTTCTTGGGGTCGGCGGGCAGGAAGGCCGTGGCGCCGTGGAAGACGGTCTTGCCGCGGCCGTCCTTGACGGTGACGACGGGCGAGTAGCCGTGCGAGAGCAGGTAGACCCGGTTGCCCGCGATGTCGAGGGGCGTGTTCACCTCGATGGCGGTGTGGTGCTGCTTGCCGTCCGCGCCCAGGAAGTAGGAGATCTGCGCCCGGTAGGTGCGCGGGGTGCCCCGCTGGGGCCCGGTCCGCTCGTACGTCGCGTCGAAGCGGTCGAGCTTGAAGCCGAACGGGTCCATGTCGTCGGTGTCGTAGAACGGGCCCGACTTGAACTCGTCGTACTGCGTGAGGCTGTTGGCGAAGCCGTCGCCCTCGGTGACCAGCTTGTTGCCCTCGGACTTCCACAGGCCGCCGACGGCGAACGCCACCAGCATCACGATCAGCGCGACATGGAAGACGAGGTTGCCGACCTCGCGCAGATAGCCCTTCTCGGCGGCGACCGCGGTGGCGTCGAGGTGAGCGCGGAAGCGCCGCTTCTTCAGCAGCCGCTGCGCCGCGCCGAGGACTTCCTCGGGTGCCGCCTCGGTGCGCCAGGTGGTGTACGCGGGCAGCCGGGTCAGCCGGCGCGGGGCGGCCGGCGGGCGGCCGCGGAGCTGTCCGACGAACTGCCAGCTGCGCGGGACGATGCAGCCGATCAGCGAGATGAACAGCAGCAGGTAGATCGCGGAGAACCACACCGAGCTGTAGACGTGGAACATCCCGAGCTTGTCGTAGAGGCCCGCGAGGGTGGAGTGGTCGGCCTTGAACTGGTCGACCTTGGCCGGGTCGACGCTGGTCTGCGGGATCAGCGAGCCGGGGATCGCGCCGATGGACAGCAGGAAGAGCAGCAGCAGCGCGACCCGCATCGAGGTCAGCTGCCGCCAGAACCAGCGTGCCCAGCCGAGCGGGCCGAGCGAGGGGAAAGTGACGTCTTCGAGGGGCGCGGTGGAGAGCTGGGATCCGGCCGCGCCGAGATCACTGCCCGCGTCGGCCGCGGAGCCCGGGTCGCGGGGGGTGTCGGTCTTGGTGGACATCAATCAGATCCCAACGGTGGAGCTTTGCGTCCAGCTCTGGAGCTCGGACATCAGGCTGTCCCAGATGCCGGTGACGAGGAGGATGCCGAGGGCGACCATCATCCCGCCGCCGATCCGCATCACCCACAGATAGTGCCGCTTGACCCAGCCGAAGGCGCCGAGGGCCCGGCGGAAGGCCAGCGCGACGACGATGAACGGCACGCCCAGGCCGAGGCAGTACGCCACGGTGAGCAGGGCACCGCGGCCGGCGCTGGCGCCGGAGTACGCGAGGGCGCTGACGGCGGCGAAGGTGGGGCCGAGGCACGGCGTCCAGCCGACGCCGAAGAGCACCCCGAGCACCGGCGCGCCGGCCAGTCCCATCGCGGGCTTCATGTGGAAGCGCAGCTCGCGCTGCCCGAAGCGCTTGAGGACACCGGCGAACGCCAGCCCGAGCAGGATCATCAGCACGCCGAGGACCCGCGAGACGACGTCCTTGTACTGCTGCAGGGTCTGGCCGAAGAACCCGAAGAGCGCGCCGCCGGAGACGAAGACGGCGGTGAAGCCGAGCACGAAGAGCGCGGCGCCGGCCAGCATCCGGCCGCGCCGGGCCTCGCCGAGGTCGGTGCCGGTGACGCCGGTGACGTACGACATATAGCCCGGCACCAGCGGCAGGACGCAGGGCGAGAAGAAGGAGACGAGTCCGGCGACGAGCGCGAGGGGGACGGCGGCGAGCAGGGTCCCGTTGAGGACGGTCTGGTTTTCCGCGGCGGCTGCGAGCGCGATCACGTGATCACTTCTCGGCGATCAGCGGGGTGATCATCTTGCGCAGATCGCCCTCGGCGAGCGGGCCGATCGAGCGGGCGGCGATCTTGCCGTGCCGGTCGATGGCGATCGTGGAGGGGATGGACTGCGGGTTGAGGCTGCCCTTGGGGAAGCGCAGCATCAGCCGGCCGGTCGGGTCGAACAGGCTCGGGTAGGGCACCTTGTGCTGTTCCTCGAAGCTGGTGGCCTGCGACTTCTCGGAGTCGCGGGTGTTGATCCCGACGAACTGGACGCCCTTGGCCTTGGTCTCGTTCGCGACCTTGGCGAAGTTCGGCGCCTCGGCGATGCAGGGCCCGCACCATGATCCCCAGACGTTGAGGATGACGACCTTGCCCTTGTAGTCGGCGACGTCCAGCTTCTTGCCGGTGGTGGTCTCACCCGAAAGATCAGGGGCCGGCTGCCGCTCGTCCTTCGTGACGGTGTCGATGCCGTTCTTGCCCTGGACGAACCGGGTCTGGGACGAGCCGCCGGAGGCGCCGTCGCCGCAGGCGCTGAGCGTCAGCGACGCGGCCGCCACCCCTGCGGCGAGCAGGGTGATGCGGCGGCGGCTCGTGAGGCGGCGTGGGGCGCGGCAAGCACTCATGTGAAAAGTTTCGCATGGGCCATTTCCGGATCTTCCGCGCCCCCCTCCGACGGCCTGCCGCGGCCCGGTGGTATCCCTCAGGCCGCCGACAAATACGACTTCCAGCCGCCGTACGGCCGCGCTCCGACGGGAAGCCGCTGGAGCTTGCTCACCACCTCCGGGTCCTGTGCGTCGAGCCAGTCGGTGAACTGCCGGAACGACACCAGGCGGACATCTTTGTTCTGCTCATTGGCAATGTGCTTGAGCGCTTCCTCCACGGCATCCATGTAGATGCCGCCATTCCACTGTTCGAAGTGGTTGCCGATGAAGAACGGCGCGCGATTGGTCTCGTAGGCCCGGCGGAATCCGGAAATGTAGGCGTCGGTGGCCTGCTGCCGCCAGCCCGGGTAGTTGACCGGCGGAGCCTGCGTGGAGTTCTTCGACTGATTGAAGAGCATGTTGTAGTCCATCGAGAGCACCTGGAAACTGTGCCCCGGGAACGGAATCAGCTGGAGCGGGAAGTCCCACAGACCCCTCTTCTTCTTCGGCCACATCTGCATACCGCCGGGCGAGCTGGCGTCATACCGCCAGCCGAGTTCCTGGGCGGTGGGCAGCAGATTTCTCTGGCCCAGCAGGCAGGGGGTGCGGCCGCCGACCAATTCCCTGCGGTAGTCGAAGGGCAGCGGTTCGAGATCGGTGAAGCCGGTGTTCGTGCGCCACTGTGTGACGAAGTCCATCGCCTGGTCGATCTCGGACTGCCACTGCCGGGGTGTCCAGTGCTTGACCGAGGTCGGGGCGTTGCCGCAGAAGTGCCCGTTGAAGTGGGTGCCGACCTCGTGGCCGTCCAGCCAGGCCTCCCGCACGTACTTCAGCGTCTCCTTGATGTGGTCGTCGCTGAGGTAGGGGATGTCGGAGGCGCCCTGCTCGTTGTTCGGCGGGTCGTACAGGTGCTTCTGGGATTCGGGCAGGAGATACAGGCCGGAGAGGAAGAAGGTCATTGCCGCGCCGTGGTCCCTGGCGAGCTGGAGGAAACGGGGGAAGAGGCCGTTGCCGACCTCTCCGGCCCCGTCCCAGGAAAACACCACGAACTGCGGCGGGGTCTGACCGGGCTCAAGTCGTTCGGGTGCCTTGGGCTGATGGGGCTGCGCGCCGGAATATGCTGTCGAACCGTCACCGATGAGCTTTGCCCGGGCCTGGACCGAGTTCTTCACCCGCTGCTTGCCGGCCCCCGCGCCGTCCGATTCCGTCGACGAGCAGCCGGCGATGCCCAGCGCAGCGGCTGCACCGACTCCCATACCCAGCAGGTTTCGCCGGCTGATCGCGCGCATACCCTCGTCCCCATCCGTGCTCGCCGAACTCAATATCCATATAAACGGACAATGGAGAGGAGGGCATGTCGAGCGTCGGGGTGACGAGTTATGCGTCTGGACAGGTCATTTCGGCCGCACGTGACGTTCCGCCAAGTGATGCGCCGTCAGGCACCGAAAGCCTTGGCCTTTCCCTTGACCGGTTTGGCGCCGGCCAGAAGATGGGAGGGAACCAGGTCGCGCGCGGGCTCGCTGTAGCCCACCGAAATGATCTTGTCGCCGTGGAACGTGAACGACGTCAGCGAGGCCAGCGTGCACTGCCGCTTCCGCGGGTCGTGCCACAGCCGCCGCCGCTCCGCGAAGCTGCGCACGATCCAGATCGGCAGCTGATGGCTGACCGCCACCGCCTCGTGCCCGCGCGCCGCGTCGCGCGCCGCGCCCAGCGCCGCCATCATCCGCACGACCTGTTCGAGGTACGGCTCACCCCAGGAGGGCCGGAACGGATTCGTCAGGTACTTCCAGTTCCCCGGCTTCTTCAGCGCACCGTCACCGACCCCGAAGGTCTTCCCCTCGAAGACGTTGGCCGCCTCGATCAGCCGCTCGTCGGTGGCCAGCTCCAGGCCGTGCGCCCCGGCGATCGGGGTCGCGGTCTCCTGCGCACGCTCCAGCGGCGAGGCGACGACATGCGTGATGTCCCGCCCCGCAAGGTGCTCCGCCACCCGGTCGGCCATCTTCCGCCCCAGCTCGGAGAGGTGGTAGCCGGGCCGGCGCCCGTAGAGCACGCCGTCGGGGTTGTGCACCTCGCCGTGCCGCATCAGATGCACCACGGTGATGTCTTCGCTGCTCATGTCACCCATTCATTCAGTCGTCGGCAAGCAGTCGCCGGCCCGTGCGCCGGAGGTGTCCTCAGGCCGTCGCCGCGGCCGCGGCCCGTGCGGCGGCCGGCAGGGCGGCGGCGATCCGCTCGACGGCCGCCGTGTCGTGCGCGGTCGAGACGAACCACGACTCGAAGGCGGACGGCGGCAGGTAGACGCCCTGCGCCAGCATCGAGTGGAAGAAGGCGGTGAAGCGGAACGACTCCTGCGCCTTGGCGGCGTCGTAGTCGGTCACCTCGGCGTCCGTGAAGAAGACCGTGAACATGTTCCCCGCGACCTGGAGCCGGTGCGCCACGCCCTCCTTCGCCAGCGCGGCGGTCACCAGGCCCCGCACCTCCGCGGAGACCGCGTCGACCTTCTCGTACGCGGCGTCGTCCAGCAGCCGCAGCTGCGCGACGCCCGCGGCGGTGGCGACCGGGTTCCCGGACAGGGTGCCCGCCTGGTAGACCGGGCCGGCCGGCGCGAGGTGCGCCATGACGTCCGCGCGGCCGCCGAAGGCCGCGGCCGGGAACCCGCCGCCCATGACCTTGCCGAACGTCATCAGATCCGGACGTACACCGTCAATGCCGTACCAACCGGCCTTGCTGACGCGGAAGCCGGTCATCACCTCGTCGGAGATGTAGAGCGCCCCGTTGCCGGCGCACAGATCCTTCAGGCCCTGGTTGAAGCCCGGCAGCGGCGGCACCACGCCCATGTTGCCCGCCGCCGCCTCCGTGATCACACAGGCGATCTCGCCCGGGTGCGCGGCGAACGCGGCCCGCACCGTTTCGAGATCGTTGTACGGCAGCACGATCGTGTCGCCGGCCTGCGCCCCCGTCACCCCCGGCGTGTCGGGCAGCCCGAGGGTCGCCACGCCCGAGCCGGCCGCGGCCAGCAGCGCGTCCACGTGCCCGTGGTAGCAGCCCGCGAACTTGATCACCTTCGGCCGGCCGGTGAACCCGCGCGCCAGCCGGATCGCGGACATCGTCGCCTCGGTGCCGCTGGAGACCAGCCGCACCTGCTCGACCGGCTCGATCCGGGCCACGATCTCCTCGGCCAGCTCGACCTCACCCGCGCCGGGCGTACCGAAGGACGTGCCGTGGGCGACCGCCTCCTGGACCGCGGCGATCACCTCGGGGTGCGAGTGGCCGAGGATCATCGGCCCCCAGGAGCACACGAGGTCGACATACTCACGGCCATCGGCGTCGGTGAGGTACGGACCGGTACCGGACACCATGAACCGGGGCGTACCGCCCACGGCCCGGAAGGCCCGCACCGGAGAATTGACGCCGCCCGGCGTCACGGCGGACGCACGGTCGAACAGCGACTGCGAAACAGGGGCTTCATACGGAAAAGACACTGTGATCCTGACCTGCATAAACGGCGGGAGGGGCGGCGCACGGACGCAGCCCGGCTGGCAACGGGTGCGGGGATCTCCCTCGCGATACGCCTGCGGGCGCCGCTGGGTTCACTCTCGCTCCTTTTTTGATTCCTCTCGCTTTCGACCGGGCGTCAGCCCCCACTCGTCTGCGAAACTGGGCCGACGTACGAGTAAGTCACGCAAGCAATGGTCTCAGAGGCGCACGGGGGCGTGCGGCCGGGCGTTTCACGCGCCGGTGACGGGGGAGGTCTCTGAGACGATGATCGGGTTGCGCGGCTGGGGCTGCGAGTGGTCGGGTGGAGATATGCATCGCGGTGGCGAACTGGGCGAGGGAACCAATGACCGGGGTCCCGAGCGCGCCCAGCGCGGCCGTCACCGGCGCGAGGACACCACGGGCGAGACCACGCGCGAGGGCACCACGAGCGAGACCACGGGCGGGGAGATCAGAGGCGGCCGCATGGGGGTGACGTACAGGTACTTCGGCGCGCCCAATGGTGCGACCGCGGCCCGCGTCCCGGTCTCCATGCGCCCCGAGGAGCTCGGCGGTGACGAGCTCGGCATGGGCGGCATGTTCAGCAAGATCAAGCCGGAGACGATGGCCGCCATGGTCCTCACCGGCATAGAGGGCATACCCCTCCATAAGGTTCCGCCGCTCGAACTGGTCGTCCTCCACCCCGACTACGCCGTCGTCAAGCTTCCGATGACCGTGGTCGACCCGCTGCGAGGCGTCGGCGAGGAGTCGGTCGGCGCGGCGGCCTTCATCTGGTCCACCGTCCCCGACCGCGGCGGCCCGCGCGACGCCTTCACCGTCTACCAGCTGCTGCACGAGTGGCAGGACTTCAGCCACCGGCTGCACGAGGCGGGGCACCAGGCGTACTGCCTGGTGTGGCCGTAACGGTTCAGCGCGGGGCGAGGCGCGGTGCTCGGCCCTGGGGCCGGGCCGCGCCGCGGGCCAAGCCGCGCCCGGGGCAGCATGCCGCCGCTCACCACGTGGGGCGGGCCGACACACCGCCGTCCACGACCAGATCGTGCCCGGTGATCCAGGACGCCATCGGCGAGGCGAGGAAGACACAGGCATCGCCCACGTCCTCCGGCCTGCCCAACCGCCCGGCGGGCGCCGCCGCTTGCCAGCGGCGCACCCCCTCCGGCCAGTCCCCGGCCAGGCCTGGCCGGTCGATCAGGCCGGGCGAGACGCTGTTGACGCGGATGCCGTACGCCCCGTACTCCAGCGCCGCCGTGCGCGCATGCATCACCACCGCCGCCTTCGACGCGCAGTAGTGGGCGTGCTGCGGCGCCGGCCGGGCCGCCTCGATCGAGGCGATATGCGTCACCGACCCTCCGGTGCCCGCTCGCATCACGGCCGCCGCGGCCTGGGTGCAGGCGAAGACACTGTGCACGTTCACCTCCGCCACCGCCCGCCAGTCGGCGAGCGACATCCCCGCCAGCTCCTGCGTCGGCTGCACCCCCGCGTTGTTCACCAGCGCGGTCAGCCGCCCGCGCCAGCCGGCCGCCTCGGTCACCAGGCGGTGGCACTCCTCCTCGACGGCCAGATCGGCGGCCAGCGCCAGCGCGCTCCCGCCGTCCGCCTCGATCCGCTCGACCAGGTCCCGCGCCGCCTCGGCGCCCGTCCGGTAATGCGCCACGACGGCGGCCCCCGCGGCGGCGAACCGCAGCGCGATACCGCGGCCGAGGCCGCCGGCGGCGCCGGTGACGAGGGCGACCTGGCCGCGGAGGCCGGGGAGGCCGGGGTGAGGGGAGGGGCCGGGGGCCTCGGACACGGTCTCGGTCATGGTCGGGTCGGTGGTCGGTTCGGTGACGGTCGGTTCGGTGGCCGGTTCGGTGGTCGGTTCGGTCATGGTCGGCTCAGGGCGGCGATCCGCGCTGCCTCCTCGGGGAAGCGCACGGCCAGTTCGGCGGCGTCCCCGTGCTCGTAGTCCTCGAAGGTGAAACCCGGCGCCATCGTGCAGCCGAAGAGCGTCCAGGACCCGCCGTCGGCGACCTCGGCGGCCATCCACGTACCGGCCGGCACCGTGAACTGGACGTGCTGCCCGCCGAGCACGTCCGGCCCGAGGACGACCGTACGGGCGCCGCCGTCTTCCGGGAGGAGGAACAGGGCGAGCGGATCACCGCGGTAGAAGTGCCAGATTTCGTCGGTGGGCAGCCGGTGCAGGGCGGAGAAGTCGCCTGGCTCGGCGGTCAGCAGCATCACGATCGCCGATCCCTCGGGCCGTCCGTCCGCACGTTCGGGGCCTGCCCAGGTGCGCCGGAACCGGCCGCCTTCACGGGGCAGCGGCGCCAGCCCGTAGAAATCGATCAGCGCCTCGGGGAGCCGGTCGCGGGGCATCGGCCGCTCGTCCGTCCGCCGCTCGTCCATCCGCGGCCGCCTCCCCTCGGTCTGCTGACTGCCGGGTCGTGGGTCCAGGCTAGGGGTGACACCAGTGGGGTGCGGGCCATTCGAGCCAGGTGGCCGAGCCCGCGCGGAGGCCCTGCCCGGGGTGCGTTGCCCTGGCGGAGGGGCTGACCTGACGGACGTGTTGCCACGCGGAGTTACTGCCCCGGCGGGGGCATTGCCCCCGGCAGAGACGTTGCCGGGCCGGGGGCGTTGCCCGGCCGGAGGCGTTGCCGAGCCGGAGGCGTTGCCCGGCGGCCGACGGCCCGTCAGCCGGCCGTCCAGTACGGGTCGCGGCCGGTCTCCGCCAGCAGCACGTCGAGAGCGGAGGCGCCGGGCGGGACGGGGAGCGGGTCGGCGAAGACGTTCATCTTCCGGGCCGTCGGAGCCATCTGTGCGACCAGTGTCCGCAGCTCGGCCACGCACCCGGCGGGTGACGCGTACGGCCGGCCGGTCGCCCGCGCCACGTCCCAGGCGTGCACCGTCAGATCCAGCAGCACCATCGCGCCGACGGTCCGCGCCGGCAGATTCATTCCGCCGGTCAGGCCGTCCTCCGCGCCCGGCGCCGCCCATGCCTCGACCAGTCGCTCCGTCTCGTCCGCGAACCGGTCGGGCCACCGCGCGCCGTACTCACCGAGCCGGTCGGGGGTGGTGCTGAAGTCCACGTCCTTCTTGGCGGCCAGCGTCTGAAAGGCGACGACCACCTGGAAGAGGTGGTTGAGCAGCGCCCTCAGGTCGTACTCGGCACACGGCGTCGGCAGTTCCAGCTGGTCGTCGCGCACCCCGCGCAGTACGGGGAGCGCCGCGTCCGCCGCCGCTTCGAGCAGCGCGCTGATCGGCGGGGACGCGGGGGCCGGTGGGGCCGTGGATGCCGGTGTGGGCGCGGGGCTCGGTCCCGTTTCCCTCGCAGGCGTTTCATCCGGAATGTCTTGCATGTCGGTCATGGAGAGGACGCTACGGGCCGCGGCCGCGGGCGGCTTGAAAAAATGCGACAGCCCGCGCGACCGGGCACACGGCAGCCCGTCCGACCACTGCGGCCCACCCGCGCGGGCCCGGCGGGACGGCGCGGGCGGGATGTCGCCAGCACCCCTAAAATCCAGGCATGGCCGCTCCACGGCGCGATACCCGGGGCATCGTCGACGCCCCCGGACTGTTCACGCGGGTGCAGTTCCGCCGCCGCACCCCCGCCGCGCCACTGCGCCCCTATGTCGAGCACTACTGGCTGATCGACTGGGATCTGTCCGAGCCGTATGCCACGCATGTCGTTCCGCACCCCTGCGTGAACCTCGTCTTCCAGCGGTACGCCGACCGGCCCGGCTTCGGCGAGGTCGCGGGCGTCGGGCTGGAGCTGTTCGCACAGAAGCTGACGGGGCGCGGGCGGGTGTGCGGGGTGCAGTTCCGGCCCGGCGGGTTCCGGCCGTTCAGCCCGGAGCGGCCCGCCACGGACTGGACGGACCGCCGGCTGCCGCTGGCGACGGTGTTCGGGGCCACCGACGCCACGACCGCCGACACCGCTGCTCCCGACACCGCTACGCCCGGCGTCACGGCCACCGGTGCCGCAGCCGCCGTGCTGGAGCCGGACGACGAGGACGCCCGGGTGGCCGCGCTCGACGCGTTCCTGCTCCCCCGCGTGCGGGCCGGCCCCCGGGTCCTCGCTCAGGCCGACCTCGCCATGGGACTGGCCGACCGGATCCGCACGGACCGCACGATCCGCCGGGTCGCGGACTTCGCGCAGGCCGAGGGCATGTCCGTACGGACCCTGCAGCGACTGTTCGCGGGGTACGTAGGGGTCAGCCCCAAGTGGGTGCTGCTGCGCTACCGGGTGCACGAGGCCCTGGAGCGCGCCTCGTCCGACGCCGAGGTCGACTGGGCCGCGCTCGCCGCCGAACTGGGCTACAGCGATCAGGCGCATCTGATCCGCGAGGTCAGCGCCACCGTCGGGGTCCCGCCCACCGCCTACGCCCGCTGACTCCGACCGCCGCCGGGGGCCCTCGGAGCCGTCCGGCAATCAGGACTGTCGGACCTCATAACCGTTCGGGCATCAGGGCCGTACGGGCGCCAGGACTTTTCGGGCATCAGGGCTGTTCGGCCGTCAGATAGCGCTGGATGGTGGGGGCCAGCCAGGCGACCACCTCGTCGTGGCTGAGATTCACGGCCGGCGGGATGCGCAGCACATAGCGGCACAGCGCCATGCCGAGTATCTGGGACGCGATCAGCGCGGCACGGGTCGGCGCCTCGTCGGGCACCGGGCAAACCGCGGCCAGGACCGGCTTGATCTGTTCGGCGAACACGCCTCGCATCCGCTGCGCGCCCGCCTCGTTGGTGACGCCGACGCGCATCATGCCGGTCAGCGTCTCGTCGCACTCCCAGCGCTCCAGGAGGTGGCGTACCAGCCGGGCGCCGGCCTCGTCGCGCGGTACGTGGGTGAGGTCCGGGGCGTGCACCTCGATCTCGGAGGCGGCCGCGAAGAGACCGGCCTTGTTGCCGTAGTAGCGCATCACCATCGACGGGTCGATGTCGGCATCCCTGGCGATGGCGCGGATCGTGGCGCGCTCATAGCCGTCCGCGGCGAAGCGGTCCCGGGCGGCGGCCAGGATCGCGGCGCGCGTCGCGACGGAGCGGCGGGGGCGGGCGGGGCCCGCCGGACCGTCGGGCGCGGCAGGCGCGGCATCGGCGGCGGAGGGAGCATGTTCGACCATGTCAACAACTGTAGGCCAACACCTGTTGACACACCAGATCCGCTCGCCTTACGCTTGCCAACAAGCGTTGACCAACATGCGTTGGCATTGCCGCAGGCGTAGGCACGGCACGGACACCAGCAGCCGCAGACACCGACACCCACACCCACACCCACAAAGGCACGGCGCAGACGCAGAAACCGGCACAGGCGCAGGAGGCGGAAGCCATGGATGCCATGAACCACAAGCCCGGTCACGACGGCCACGGCGGTCACGGCCGCCACGACGACCCCGGCTCCCCCGGGGCGGACGAGGCGCGGAAGCACCACGGCCGGAAGGACCGCGATCGGACGGCCCGCGATACGGACGTCATCGTCGTAGGCGCAGGCCCGACCGGCCTGCTGCTCGCCGGGGACCTCGCCGAGGCAGGCCTGGGTGTCACGCTCCTGGAGCGCCGCCCCGCCACGATCAGCAATCTCACCCGAGCCCTGGCGGTCCATGCCCGCACCCTTGAGCAACTGGACGCCCGGGGACTCGCCGACGAGCTGGTCGCCGGTGGCTACCAGGTACCCGCCATCCGCCTGTTCGGGAACGCCACCTTCGATGCGACCCGGCTCCGCTCCCGCTTCCCGTTCGTACTGATCACCCCGCAGTTCGAGGTGGAGCGGCTGCTGGAGCGGCGAGCCCGCCGGGCCGGGGTCGTCTTCCGCTACGACTGCGAAGTGCTCGGCCTCGATCAGGACGCCGACGGCGTGACCATGCGCTTCCGTACCGCCGAAGGCCTCGGCAGCATCCGCGCCGCCTATGCCGTCGGCACCGATGGCGTCCGCAGCACCGTTCGCGAAGCCCTCGGCCTGCCGTTCCCCGGCAGGTCCGTGATCCGCTCCCTGGTGCTCGCCGATGTCCGGCTGAGCCGGGAGCCCGAGTCCCCCTTCACCGTCACCGCCAACGGCGACACCTTCGCCCTGGTCGGCTCGTTCGGCGACGGCTGGTACCGCGTCATCGGCTGGAACCGCCACCGCCAGGCCGACGACGACGCGCCCGTCGGTCTCGACGAGGTCCGCGAGTTCACCCGGCTCGCCCTCGGCAGTGATTACAGCGTCCCCGACGTCCGCTGGGTCTCCCGCTTCCACAGTGACGAGCGCCAGGTCCCCCGCTACCGCGTGGGCCGCGTGTTCCTCGCCGGCGATGCCGCGCATGTGCACTCCCCCGCCGGCGGCCAGGGCATGAACACCGGACTCCAGGACGCCGCCAACCTCAGCTGGAAGCTCACCGCGGTACTCCTGGGCCACTCCCCCGACAGCCTCCTGGACAGCTATCAGACCGAGCGCCACCCCGTGGGCAAGCAGGTGCTGCGCAGCAGCGGCGCCCTCATCCGGCTCGCCCTGCTGCACACCGCCCCCGGACGCGCCGTCCGCACGCTCGCCGCCCGGCTCGTCAACCATCTGCGGCCGCTGTCCGGCCGCGCGATCCGCACCGTCTCCGGCATCGGCATCGCCTACAAGGCCGGGCCCGGCGCCCACCCCCTCGCCGGCCGGCGCGCGCCCGACATCCGCCTGGCCGACGGCGGCCGCCTCTACGCACTCCTGCGCCAGGGGACGTTCGTCCTCCTCACCCCGGCCGACGAGCCCGGCGTCCCCCACACTCCGCCGGGCAAGGAGGACTCCCCCCGGCCCGCTACCGGCCGTGTCGTCACCGCCTCCTGGCGCAGCGGCCGCCGCACCGCGCTTCTCGTCCGCCCCGACGGCTATATCGCCTGGGCCACCGATGCCACGGCCCCCGCCGAGCGCGCGGCGGCGCTACGCTCCGCTCTCCTCCACTGGACCGGCGCCGCGCCCGAGGACGGCGACTCCATAGGCACCGGCCGACCCGCCTCCCTCACCCCTCCAGCACATGCCGCAGATACGCCCGGGGATCGTTGAGATAGCGCCGCCAGTGGTCGACCAGCCCCAGCTCCGCCCACTCCACGCTCCGCATCCCGTGCTCGCCGACCTCCACGATGGCCGCGCCGGGCAGCGCCGTCAGCAGCGGTGAGTGAGTGGCGCAGATGATCTGCGCGCCACCGCTCCCCAACTCGTCCATCAGCCCGACCAGTTCCAGACAGGAGGAGAAGGACAGGGCCGCCTCGGGCTCGTCCATCACATACAGGCCCTGCTGCGAGAACCGCTCCCGGAAGGCCATCAGAAAGCCCTCCCCGTGGCTCATCTCGTCCGGGGACCGGGACAGCCGGCTCGACCTCCGCTCCCCGTTCAGCGCCTCCAGCGCCGTCTCGGCCCGCAGGAAGAAGCCGCGCCTGCGGACCCGCGGTCCGCGCACCATCCGGCGCCCCTCCCGCGTCGGGTCGAACCGCATCAGACCGCCGAGCAGCGACGCTTCCCGCGAACTCGCGTACTTGTATCCCGCCGAGCCGCCGTACGAATCCAGTCCGAAGCCTTCCGCCAGCGCCTCGGCCAGCGTCGACTTGCCCGACCCGTTCTCCCCCACCAGAAAAGTGACCGGAGCGCGGAAGGCCAGCCCCTCACCGGCCAGCTGGCGCACACACGGCACCGTCCAGGGCCAGCCGTCCCCGGCCGTCCCTTCCCCGTCCGGAACGTCCACGTAAGCCCGTTCGATCAGCATGCCCCGAAGCTCTCACACCCCACTGACAGCCATCCGCTCACAGCACCCTGCCGAATCCCCCGCCCGCCCCAGCCGGCGCGAAGCCCTGTTTCCGTAGGCTGCACACATGCTGTTCGCCCGCTCCGCCGCCCTCTTCCTCGTCGCCGCCCTCTTCGAAATCGGCGGCGCCTGGCTGGTCTGGCAGGGCGTCCGCGAACACAAGGGCTGGGTCTGGATCGGCGCCGGGGTGATCGCGCTCGGGGCGTACGGCTGGGTCGCCACGTTCCAGCCGGACGCCGCGTTCGGCCGTATCCTCGCCGCGTACGGCGGTGTCTTCGTCGCCGGATCGCTGGCGTGGGGCGCGATCGCCGACGGTTACCGCCCCGATCGCTGGGATGTGACCGGCGCACTGATCTGCCTGGCCGGAATGGCAGTGATCATGTATGCCCCCAGAGGCCGTTGAGGCGGCCTGCATATCCTGGCCGCGGACCACCCTCCCCCGAGCCCTCGAGCAGCGGGGGGACCCCACCGCCCTGAGGAGAGTGCCATGACCGCCGAGGTCCGTACCGCCGTCGTCACCGGAGCGAGCAGTGGCATCGGCGCCGCCACCGCGCGGGCCCTGGCCGCTGCCGGCTACCGCGTGGTACTCACCGCCCGCCGCAAGGACCGCATCGAGGCGCTCGCCGCCGAGCTGCCGGACGCCGAGGCCTACGCCCTCGACGTCACCGACCGCGCCGCCGTCGACGCCTTCGCGGCCGCCCTCGAGCGCTACCCCTCCGTCGACGTCCTGGTCAACAACGCCGGCGGGGCCTACGGCGCGGAGCCGGTCGCCACCGGCGACCCCGCCGACTGGCGCGCGATGTACGAGGTCAACGTGCTGGGCGTGCTCCATATGACCCAGGCGCTGCTGCCCGCCCTCACCGCCTCCGGCGAGGGCACCGTCGTCGTCCTCTCCTCCACCGCCGGCCACGGCACCTACGAGGGCGGCGGCGGTTATGTCGCCGCCAAGCACGGCGCCCATGTCATCGCCGAAACGCTCCGTCTGGAGCTGTGCGGCGAGCCGGTGCGCGTCATCGAGGTCGCCCCGGGCATGGTCAAGACCGACGAGTTCGCCACCACCCGCTTCCGCGGCGACACCTCCAAGGCAGCCAAGGTCTACGAGGGCGTCGACCAGCCGCTCAACGCGGACGATGTCGCCGACACCATCACCTGGGCGATCACCCGCCCCGCCCACGTCAACATCGACCTGCTGGTGGTTCGCCCCCGCGCCCAGGCCTCCAATTCCAAGGTCCACCGCACCACCTGAGACACGCGCCACCTGAGATGCGTTCACGTAGAACACGCTCCAGGCAGACGCGCTCCACGAAGACACGGGCCCCCGGCGACACGCGAAGAGCGGTCCGGCGCACACCACGCCGGACCGCCCAGGGCTACGCCCGCTCAACCCCCAGCCCTTCACACACCCCACGCCACCTGCTGGAGCCTGGCCACAGCCTCGACCGTTGCGACGATCCGTAGAGACCGCCCCACGCGCCGGGGCCCATGATCACCCCATGGGAATGCGGAAGCGCCGCTGGGGCGAGTGCTGCAGACCAGGGTTCACCGGGTGCAGGTGGCGTCAGAGGCCGGCGCCGCCGGAAATCCCTGCATGTCCCGAGACGGGGCCTATCTGGCCGCTCACGCCGCCCGAAACCGAACCCCCCAGAGCGGGCAGCGCAGGCAGAGCGGGCAGGGAGGAGTCTCCGCCGCCCAGCAGGCTTTCGGCCCCGAGAATTCCGCCGGAGACATTGTCCAGTTCGCTTTCGGCGATCTCGTGAGCCTCGTTCTGGGGCATGGAGTCCTTACGCATGACTGGCCCTTCCCTTGGTGGTTCGTGGTGATCCTGAGCGATATCGGCCGACCCGGCGGCAAGCTGCTCCTGCCGGTTTTACGACCCCTGGCAACCGGAAGCAGATGTGCAACTCCCGATTGACGCGAGATCAAACCACGCCCACGCGCGCCCGGCTACCCCGACCCATCGGTCATTTCTGCAGACTTTCCGGTATCGCATGATGTCGGCCGGCGGCATCATCGACCGGATGGTGACGACTCCTTCACCTACTTTTCGCCGACCAGGGATTGCGGAGGGGTACTGCCAGCGCCACTCGAAGGACATATCAACCCCCGGGGCGGGCGTGCCCTCTGCGAAACGGGATTCGGCAGCGAGTACGTGCCCATTCTGCGTAGAGAATGCGCAGGGTGGGCTGTGCCATACCGCCTGCCCGCGCTGGGCGAGTGACCGGCCACCGCCGGTCACGTCGGCCCGCGGGGCGGCCGGGGCAACCGGGGCCGCCCTGGTCATGCCGGGCAACCTCTACGGCTACGGCTACGGCTACGGCTACGGCTACGGCCCGGCGGACGGCCCCCTGGCCGAAGAGCCGCCGCTCACCGCGACGGGCGCGCCAAAGGGCGGGTATGCGCTGCCGGTTGGGAGCCGGTGCAGCAGCTGCACGAGCAGGGTCGCACCAGGACGGCCGAGGTGCGGGCCTCGGACTTCTTCGGGCCACGGAGCCCGCACGGTCCACCCGCGAGACGGCCGACCGCGGTACGGGCCACGCCCGTCGATGAGCAGGTCAGGGCGACGGTGGACCGGTGGCGTGACCGGCTGGCCACCAGTGGCTGAGCTGGGCGGCAGGGAAAGGCATGTGGTGCGCGGCGGCCACGGCCGACGACGCCGTGTGGTGAGGTCCGCGATCTCTCTGCACGATCTGATCACGGACCTCGCCGACCACCGGCATACGTGACGCGCTCGCGGACCCTCCCGGCCTCCGGCACGGCGAGCGCGCCGGCCACGCCTGAGAGATCCGGTCTGAATGCGGTCAGAGGCGGCGTACCCGCGCAGCGATCCCATGACCGAGCAGAAGGTAAATCACGGCAGGCAGGCCGTAGTTGAGGAAAACCCGCAGACCTTCGAGCTTCATGGTGAAGATGTCCTGGGACCAGCCGGCGAGGAAGTCGGCCATGCCGTGCACAAAGCCGACGAAGACATTTCCCTGGTTTGCCTCAAGCAGGTACAGCAGGATCCAGAGGCCCAGAAATCCTGCCGCGATGTCCGCGAGCGTATGAATGATCAATGCTGCCCGGTTTGCCCCGGTGTCATCCTGGTTACGCCCATAGGCGCCTCCGTTATGGCCATAGGGGCGATAGGGGTCATGTCCGGGCATGGGTTCATGGGGATTGCTCATGCCCTCCTTGCTTGCCTCGCACGGATACCCGAAACCTCTTTCTCACCTGCGATTCCGTATCGGTTCCGGATCTTGGATCACGCGTCGATCCTTACGTCCGCACCTCCGCACCCCGCCCCTTGCTTCCGCCGCTTTCGGAGTCAAGGAAAGACACCTGAGCGATGCTTTCCGATACGGCGAGTGTGCCGCCCACTGATGAAATCCCCGCGATTCCGGGCCGCCGTCGCCGCAGCCCCCAACGGCTGCCGCCGGCCCACCAACCGAAACAGCGGCTGAACTCCGGGCCATCCATGGAACGGCGGCCGATGGCCCCCGCCCCGCTGCCGGTCCGGGGGCCATCGATCACGTGCGGCGCCGAAGATCAGCCCTTGACGCAGACGACCTGCTTGAGCTTGGCGACGACCTCGACCAGGTCCCGCTGCTGATCGATGACCTTCTCGATCGGCTTGTAGGCACCCGGGATCTCGTCCACCACACCGGAGTCCTTACGGCACTCCACACCCCGCGTCTGGTCCTCCAGGTCCTGGGTGGAGAACCGCTTCTTCGCGGCGTTCCGGCTCATCTTGCGGCCGGCGCCGTGGGAGGCGGAGTTGAAGGACGCGGCGTTGCCCAGGCCCCTGACGATGTACGAACCGGTGCCCATCGAGCCCGGAATGATGCCGTACTCGCCGCTGCCCGCCCGGATCGCGCCCTTACGGGTCACCAGCAGATCCATGCCGTCGTACCGCTCCTCCGCCACATAGTTGTGGTGGCAGGAGATCACCGGTTCGAACGTCGGCTTGGCCTTCTTGAACTCCTTGCGGACGACATCCTGGAAGAGGGCCATCATCACGGCCCGGTTGTGCTTGGCGTACTCCTGAGCCCAGAACAGGTCGTTTCGGTACGCCGCCATCGGCGGGGTGTCCGCGATGAAGACGGCGAGGTCGCGGTCGACCAGGCCCTGGTTGTGCGGCAGCTTCTGCGCCTGCCCCATGTGGAACTCGGCGAGCTCCTTGCCGATGTTCCGGGAGCCGGAGTGCAGCATCAGCCACACCGCGCCGGTATCGTCGAGGCAGAACTCGATGAAGTGGTTGCCGCTTCCCAGCGAACCCATCTGCTTCGTGGCGCGTTCCTGACGGAACTTGACCGCGTCGGCCACCCCGTCGAACCGCGACCAGAAGTCTCCCCATCCCGCCGTCGGGTAGCCGTGCAGCCGCCCGGGGTCGACCGGATCCTCGTGCATCCCGCGCCCCACCGGGATCGCCTGCTCGATCTTCGAGCGGAGCCGGGAGAGATCACCGGGCAGGTCATTGGCGGTGAGCGAGGTCTTCACCGCGCTCATCCCGCAGCCGATGTCCACACCGACCGCCGCCGGGCAGACCGCGCCGTGCATGGCGATCACCGAGCCGACGGTGGCGCCCTTGCCGTAATGGACATCCGGCATCACGGCCAGACCCTTGATCCACGGCAGGGTGGCGACATTGCGCAGCTGCTGCATCGCGACGCCCTCGACCGTGGCCGGATCCGTCCACATCCGGATCGGTACCTGGGCTCCGGGCACCTCGACGTACGACATAACTTCCCCATTCCCCCGAATTTGTGAAAAACGCAAAAGCCGGACAAATTATCCGATCTTGGACGGCGAACCGGCGTTTGCGGCAAGACGTGCGGTAGACATTGTGTCCATCGGCCGCCGACCGGCGGCAACCGGATTTCGTAGGGGAAGGAGCCGCGAGCGATGCCACGGAAACCGTTCGTACCCGGTGCCGCACTGGTGGTGGCCGCGGCGCTGGCCGCGGGCCTCACCGGCTGTACCGGCGGCTCCAGCCCCGACGGCGGCGCCGCCGACGCCAAGAGCGGCGACGCCGCCACCTCCAGCCAGGCCGCCGAGCCGGGCCTCTACCAGACCCTGCCGGAGGCCTGCGGGCTGCCCTCGCGCAAGGCCATCCGCGGCATGCTCCCCGGCGACGGCCAGGACCTGTCGGACGCCGAGGCCCGGAAGATCTACGGCGGCGTGGCCGACATCACCTACGACACCGACCGCCGCGTCGGCTGCCGGTGGACCCGCGAGACCACCGCGGGCACCCGCCACCTGGGCCTGGACATCCAGCGCGTGGTCTCGTACGACGCCGCCACCAGCGATGAGGACAAGGCGCAGGGGGTCTACGACAAGAAGAAGATGGCCGCGCAGATACCGTCCGGCGGCGCCGGCTCCCCCTCGCCCGCCGCCCCGTCCCCGTCCGCCTCGAAGGGCAAGGACAAGGACAAGGGCGAAGGAATCGTCACGAACGGTGCGAAGGGAAAGAGCGCCACGGGCGGGAGCGCCACCGGGAAGGACGGCAAGGCCCCGTCCCAGAGCCCCTCGCAGGCATCCGACCCGAGTGCGGACGCGAGCACGGACCCGAGCACGGACCCCAGCGGCTCCACCGCCCCGCGCGTCCTGGACGACCTCGGCGACGCGGCGTTCCTCAATGACAAATTGGTGACAGCGGACTCCGGCGTACACCGCGATGTCACTGTGGTCTTTCGCACGTCGAACGTCATCGTGCAGCTCACTTACGACCAGTGGTCCACGGACAAGACGATGTTGCCGGACAGCCAGGAACTGCAGGACAAGGCGCGTTCCCTGGCCACCGAGCTCTCCGACAGCCTCAACGAATAGTCCGCATCAGACGTATTGACCGATTCGCCGGACAAGAAGCGAAAACGCCCGGTGTAAGCATTGCGCTCATCGACATGAATCGGTCACCCACCTCGCCGCGCCGCGTACCGTGCCGTCTAGCCCTGCCCCGTACGCGAGGCGGGGCGGGCCCCACGGCCACCACCACGGCCGTGCCCGCCGACCGGCGACCGACCCGACGACGAACAGCGAAGGAACCATGCACCGTTCAGCCAAGCGCCTCGCCAGCCTCCTCACCTGCGCAGCAGTACCGGTGCTGCTCGTCGCCGGCTGCTCCGGCTCGGACAGCGACAGCTCCGGTGACGCCTCCTCCGCCTCCAAGAGCGCGGCGAAGCCCTCGCCGACGGTCGCGCCCGCCAAGTACAAGAACCTGCCGAACCCGTGCGAGGTGTTCTCCAAGGACAGCATCAAGAAGATGCTGCCCAAGGCGAAGGACGCCTCCGGGGACCAGGGCAAGTCCACGGACAACGCCGCCCACGGCACCTGCTCCTGGACCAGCTCGGACGAGAAGGGCGTCGACGGCACCCAGTGGCGCTGGCTGGACATCGGCCTGCAGCGCTACGACTCCGACCCGGGCGTCGGCAGCGGCGAAAAGCGCGCCACGGACTACTTCACCAAGCAGATATCCGAGGCGAAGGCCACCAAGGGCGCCAAGAAGCTCGAAACCGTCCAGACCTCCGGTACCGGCGACGAGGCCACCGCGATCACCTACGACGTGAAGCGGGACGGCACCAACTTCAAGAACACCACCGTCGTCGCCCGGGCCTCCAACATCGTCGTGACGATCAACTACAACGGCGCGGGCCTGGCGGGCGCGGACGCCCCCAAGACCGCCGACCTGCTCAAGCAGACGCAGGCCGCCGCCAAGGAGGCGGTCACCGCCGCCACCAAGCCCAAGGCCTGACCCCGCCGAGGATTAACCGAGGACCAACCGAGAGCCCACCGCCGGCGCCCGGGCCCGCTCCGGCCCCGGGCGCCGGCGCGCCTCCCGGCCCTTGGACGCGCTCCGTCCGTCGTACCGGCCCCACGCCCGCCCATAGGCATGTGCCAGGCTGTCGCCCGCAACAGACCGACTGGGAGGGGTCCTCGGGTGGCCGCGCCACTGAAGCTGACACGCACACACCGGATACTCATCGGAGTGGTCATCGCCGGCGCGGTGGTGATCGCCGGCATCGGCTTCGCCGGCTCCTACGCGGCCGTGCGTGAACTGGCCCTCAAGAAGGGCTTCGGCACCTTCGCCTACTTCTTCCCCCTCGGCATCGACGCGGGCATCTGCGTCCTGCTCGCGCTGGATCTGCTGCTGACCTGGATCCGCATGCCGTTCCCGCTGCTGCGGCAGGCGGCATGGCTGCTGACGGTCGCCACGGTGGCGTTCAATGCCGCGGCGGCGTCCGACCCTCTGGGCATGGGCATGCATGCCGTCATCCCGGTGCTGTTCGTCGTCACCGTCGAGGCCGCCCGGCACGCCGTCGGACGGATCGCCGACATCACGGCGGACAAGCACATGGAGGGTGTGCGCCTCACACGCTGGCTGCTGGCACCCGTCCCGACGTTCCTGTTGTGGCGGCGGATGAAGCTGTGGGAGCTGCGGTCGTACGACGCGGTGATCAAGCTGGAGCAGGAACGGCTCGTGTATCAGGCACGTCTGCGGTCGCGGTTCGGGCGGAGCTGGCGTCGTAAGGCTCCCGTGGAGTCTTTGATGCCATTGCGGCTCGCCCGGTTCGGGGTGCCGCTGGCGGAGACCGCTCCGGCGGGGCTGGCCGCCGCGGGCATCGAACCGCAGCTGCTGCCGGCGCCACGCCGGCCCGTGCCCCCCGCCGTGGAGCCGAAGGCCCAGGAGCCGGCCGGGTCCGGGGCGCCGGCCGGAACCCAGGAGCCGGTCGCGGCCGAGGACATGCCGAACCAGTGGTTCGCGGCGCCCCAGCAGGTGACGTACCAGGGCGACTACGACCCGGCGTACGTCCCGGAGCAGCAGCCCCAGCCCCCGTACGACGAGCCCCGGCCCTCCTACGACGAGCACCAGCCCTCGCGCAACGAACACCAGCCCTCGTACGACGAGTACCAGCAGGCCCCGGCGCGCGAGCAGGCCCCGGTGCCGCCGCCGCGCACGCCGGAGCCCGACCCACAGGTCCCGGTGCCGAACGGCGCAGGCGGAACGCGCCCGCTGGGCATGGGCACGCCGGAGGCGGCCCCGCAGCCCGCCCCGGTGCCGGCACCGGCAGCGACCGCGGCCCCGACCGACGAGGACCTGTACCAGGTGTTCCGCCACTCGATAGAGGGCGAAGGCATGCCGACCCCGGGCGCGTTCGCGGCGAACCTGGAGGCGCAGTACGGGATCCGCCTGCGGTCGCGGGAACTGAACCGCTACATGGACCAGTTCAGCGACCGCCTCAACGCGGAAATGATGGACGAGCACATCGCGTAACCCACAGCCAAGGAAGCCAGGAAAGCCAGGAAGCCTGGGGAGCCAGGAAGCCTGGGGAGCCGACGAAGCCTCCAGGCCCCTAAGGCCCCCAGAGGCCCCTAGACCGCCCCGGCCCCCGTCTGGTTCCTCTGCTGCTTCGCCTTGCGCTTCTTGTCCGCGTCCCCCAGACGGCCAGTGCCACACCTGCCGCGAAGAGGCCGACATAAGCGGCCGACGGCAGATCGAACCAGTGGGGCAGCAACCCCCAGGCGCGGTCGAAGAAGACCTGCCCGACGAATCCCATGACGCCCTGGATCATGATGATGAAACCTAAGATTCCCCTCATGGCTCCAGCCTGAAGGGTTCGGCCCCGGGAATCCTCGTCCCCGGGGCCGAACCCTTCTCGTCCCGCTGTCATCCCTCGGTCGGAGACCACCCCGAGGTGTCTACGACTCCCCGGCGATGACGCTCCGACGGCCCGTCAGGCACCGACGACGCCCGTCGGCCACCGACGAGCCCCTCAGCCACCCAGCAGCTTGCGCACCCGGTCCGCGCCCACGGCCAGCAGCAGAGTGGGCAGCCGCGGCCCGGTGTCCCGGCCGACCAGCAGGTTGTAGAGCAGGGCGAAGAACGCGCGCTGGGCGACCTTCAGCTCCGGCGTCGGCTTGGCGTCCGGCTCCAGGCCCGCCTGCACCTTCGGAACGCCGTAGACCAGGGTGGTCAGCCCGTCCAGCGACCAGTGCTCGTCCAGGCCGTCGAGCAGCAGCCGCAGCGAGCCCCGGGACTGCTCGTCGAGCGTGCCGAGCAGTTCCTCGTCGGGCTCGTCGCGGACGATGGTGCGCTGCTCGGCCGGGACCTGGGTGTTGATCCAGTACTCGGCCTTGGCGAGCCGCGGCCGGGTCTCGTCCAGCGAGGTGACCGGGTTGTCCGGGTCCAGTTCGCCGAGGATCCGGAGCGTCTGCTCATCGTGGCCCGCGGTGATGTCCGCGACCGAGGCGAGGGTGCGGTACGGCAGCGGCCGCGGGGTGCGGGGCAGCTCACCTGCGGCGGTACGGGCCGCCCGGGCGTACGCGGCGGCGTCGGCCGGCAGCGCACTGCCGTCCGCGACCTTGGCCTCCAGCTTGTCCCACTCGTCGTAGAGCCGCTGGATCTCCTGGTCGAAGGCGATCTTGAAGGACTGGTTGGGCTTGCGGCGCGCGTACAGCCAGCGCAGCAGCGGCGCCTCCATGATCTTCAGCGCGTCACCCGGCGTCGGCACCCCGCCGCGCGACGACGACATCTTGGCCATGCCGCTGATGCCGACGAAGGCGTACATGGGGCCGATGGGCTGGTCGCCGTCGAAGATCTGGCGGACGATCTGGCCGCCGACGACGAAGGACGAGCCCGGCGAGGAGTGGTCGACACCGGACGGCTCGAAGATCACGCCCTCGTAGGCCCACCGCATCGGCCAGTCGACCTTCCAGACCAGCTTGCCGCGGTTGAACTCGCTCAGCCGGACCGTCTCGCCGAAACCGCACTCCGTGCAGGTGTAGGACAGCTCGGTGCTCTCGTCGTCGTACGAGGTGACCGTGGTCAGGTCCTTCTCGCACTGCCCGCAGTAGGGCTTGTACGGGAAGTAGCCGGCCGAGCCGCCGCTGCCGTCGTCCTCGGCGGCCGCGCCCGAGCCCTCGGCGGCCTCCAGCTCGGCCTCGTCGACCGGCTTCTGCGACTTCTTGGCCGGTGCCTTCTTGGTGCGGTACTGGCCGAGGATCGCGTCGATGTCCGCGCGGTGCTTCATCGCGTGCAGGATCTGCTCGCGGTAGACACCGGCGGTGTACTGGTCGGTCTGGCTGATGCCGTCGTACTCGACGCCCAGCTCGGCCAGCGCCTCGCTCATGGCTGCCTTGAAGTGCTCCGCCCAGTTCGGGTACGCCGAACCGGCCGGGGCCGGCACCGCGGTCAGCGGCTTGCCGATGTGCTCGGCCCAGGAGTCGTCGACACCCGGCACGCCGTTGGGGACCTTGCGGTAGCGGTCGTAGTCGTCCCAGGAGATGAGGTGGCGGACCTCGTAGCCGCGGCGGCGGATCTCGTCGGCGACGAGGTGCGGGGTCATGACCTCGCGGAGGTTGCCGAGGTGGATCGGGCCGGACGGGCTCAGGCCCGAGGCGCAGACGACCACCGGTGCGGAAGCACCTGATGTCACTTTGCCCGGGGCGCGGCGCTCCGCCTCGGCAATGACCTCGTCCGCGAACCTGGAGACCCAGTCGGTCTCGGTGCTCTGCTGAGCCACGATCGGCCCTTCCTCTTCCTGATGCTTCCTGATTGCGCCGTCTTGCGCGTGCGACGCACAAATGCCTGACGGGCCCATTGTCCCAGACGGAAAATCAGTGGTAGTGCCGTGGGATACTCGTTGGCAAACCCTTTCCCCTCCGACGACACCTCCCTGCCTCCTCCGGAAGAGAGCTCTTCTCCATGGCCTCGGTCACTTCCCTCGCAGCTTCGGTTCACCAGCGCGTCGCGGACGCCCTCTCGGCAGCCCTGCCGGAGGCCGGCGCCGCGGACCCGCTGCTGCGCCGGAGCGACCGGGCCGACTTCCAGGCCAACGGCATGCTGGCGCTGGCCAAGAAGCTCAAGGGCAATCCGCGGGAGCTGGCGACCAAGGTCGTCGCGGAGATCGGCGAGAACGGCCTCCTCAAGGAGATCGAGGTCTCCGGCCCCGGCTTCCTCAACATCACGATCACCGACCGGGCGATCACCGAGACGCTGGCCGCGCGCGCCGCCGACGACCGGCTCGGCGTTCCGCTGAAGGAGCAGCCCGGCGTCACGGTCATCGACTACGCCCAGCCGAACGTCGCCAAGGAGATGCACGTCGGGCACCTTCGCTCGGCGGTCATCGGCGACGCCCTGCGCCACATCCTGGACTTCACCGGTGAGCAGACGATCGGCCGGCACCACATCGGCGACTGGGGCACCCAGTTCGGCATGCTCATCCAGTACCTGATCGAGAACCCCGGTGAGCTGGCCCCGGCGGCCGATGTCGACGGCGAGCAGGCGATGAGCAACCTCAACCGCGTCTACAAGGCCTCACGCGCCGTCTTCGACTCCGACGAGCAGTTCAAGGAGCGGGCCAGGAAGCGGGTCGTGGCGCTCCAGTCCGGCGACGCGGAGACCCTTGACCTGTGGCAGCGGTTCGTGGACGAGTCGAAGGTCTACTTCTACTCGGTCTTCGAGAAGCTGGACATGGAGATCCGCGACGACGAGATCGTCGGCGAGTCCGCCTACAACGCCATGATGGCCGAGACGGCGCGGCTGCTGGAGGAGTCGGGCGTCGCCGTCCGCTCCGAGGGCGCGCTGGTGGTCTTCTTCGACGAGATCCGCGGCAAGGACGACCAGCCGGTGCCGCTGATCGTGCAGAAGGCGGACGGCGGCTTCGGCTACGCGGCCTCCGACCTCTCCGCGATCCGCAACCGCGTCTTCGACCTGAAGGCGACGACGCTCCTGTACGTCGTCGACGTCCGCCAGTCGCTGCACTTCCGGATGGTCTTCGAGACGGCCCGCCGGGCGGGCTGGCTGAGCGACGACATCACCGCGCACAACATGGGCTACGGCACGGTCCTCGGTGCGGACGGCAAGCCGTTCAAGACCCGTGCGGGCGAGACCGTACGCCTGGAGGACCTGCTCGACGAGGCGGCCGAGCGGGCGACCACGGTGGTGCGCGAGAAGGGCGCGGCGATCGGCCTGACCGAGCAGGAGATCACCGAGAACGGTGCGCAGGTGGGCATCGGCGCGGTGAAGTACGCGGACCTGTCGACGTCCCCGAGCCGGGACTACAAGTTCGACCTGGACCAGATGGTCTCGCTCAACGGCGACACCTCGGTGTACCTCCAGTACGCCTACGCCCGGATCCAGTCGATCTTCCGCAAGGCCGGTGACGCGGCCCCCGTGGCGCACCCGGAGCTGCCGCTGGCCCCGGCCGAGCGAGCGCTGGGCCTGCACCTCGACCAGTTCGGGGAGACCGTCGCCGAGGCCGCCGAGGCCTACGAGCCGCACAAGCTCGCCGCGTACCTCTACGGCCTCGCCTCGCTGTTCACGACCTTCTACGACCAGTGCCCGGTCCTGAAGGCCGAGGGCGGCCCGGACCAGCTGGCCAACCGGCTGTTCCTCTGCGACCTGACCGCCCGCACCCTCCACCAGGGCATGGCGCTGCTCGGCATCCGGACGCCCGAGCGGCTCTGACCCGGGCGGCTCTGACCCGAGCGGCCCTGACCGGCCCGCGTCGTCCAGCCGGCGGCGCGGACCCGTCATCGCTTACTCTCCAGCCACTGCGGCCCCGTACCCGACCCGTACAAGAGGTCGGGTACGGGGCCGTTCCGGTCTCCAGGGGAGGGCAAACAGCAATGCACCGCGAACCACGCACGACCGCTCAGCCGGCCGCACCCACACCTGCCTCCACACCCGCCGCGGCCCCGGCCCGGCGCGCCGCTTCGACCCGGCGCGCCGCCCTGGGCTCCGGCGCCGGACTGCTGGCGGCAGGTCTCCTGGCGTCCGCCACCCCACCCGCGGCCGCGCGCTCCCGCACCGCCGGCGATCCGCACGAAGCGCTGCGCCGCCTGGAACACGAACACCGGGCGCGCGTCGGAGCCTTCGCCCGCAACCTCGCCACCGGCGCGACCGTCGCCTACCGCGCCCACACCCGCGTCCCCCTCTGCTCGGTCTTCAAGACCCTCGCCGTAGGGGCGGTGCTGCGCGACCTCGACCACTACGGCGAGACGCCGGCCTGCCGCATCCACTACAGCCGCGCCGACCTCGTCGGCAATTCGCCCGTCACCGGTGCGCACCTCGCCACCGGCATGACGCTCGCCGAACTGTGCGCCGCCGCCCTCCAGCGCAGCGACAACACGGCCGCCAACCTTCTGCTCCGCGAACTCGGCGGGCCGGCCGCCGTCACCGCCTTCGCCCGCTCCCTCGGCGACCGCACCACCCGCCTCGACCGCTGGGAGACGGAACTGAACTCGGCCGAGCCCTGGCGCAGGACGGACACCACCAGCCCCGCCGCCATCGCCCGCACCTACACCCGGCTGCTCGTGGGCGATGCGCTCACGCCCTCGGACCGGGGCCGGCTGACGGCGTGGATGAAGGCCAACGAGACCAATACGGACCGCTTCCGCGCCGCGCTGCCCAAGGACTGGGCCATCGCCGACAAGACGGGCACGGGTTCGTACGGCACCGGCAATGACGTGGGCGTCGCCTGGACCCCGGACGGCACCCCGATCGTGCTGGCCGTCCTGACGGGCAAGCCGGAGCAGGCCGCGTCCTCCGACGACGCGCTGATCACGGGCGTGACGAAGGTGCTCGCCCGGGCCGTGACGGGCTGAGCGGCCGGGCGGTTCAGGGGGCCGGGGCCAGGGTCCACAGGGCCGGGGCAGGGCCAGGGCTCAGGGGGCGCGGTTCAGGAACGGCGCCGTCAGTGCTGCCAGGGCCTGCGTACCGCGTCCTTGACCTTCTCGCTCGCGTCCAGCCCGTGCCCCGCGGTCTTCTCGGCCTTGCCCTCGGCCTCCAGCTTGCGGTTGTGCGTGGCCCGGCCGACGACTTCCTTCATGGCGCCGATGACCTGCGCGCCCTTGGCCTGCATCTTGCGCTTGGCAGTCATGGTTACCCGCTCCTCGGTCGGTCGGGGCCTTCCCTGACACTCGGCGCGTGCCCGGCAGGCGCCGGACAAAACGTCGCGCCCACGACAAAGCTCCCGCCCCCGTGGTCCGGGGACAGGAGCTTCGGCAAGGTAACGCCAGGCACGGCCGGCCGGGGCGGCTCACAGCCCCCGCGCGACCTCCGTCGCCCAATACGTCAGGATCATGTCGGCACCGGCCCGCTTGATACCGGTCAACGCCTCCAGGATCGCCTTGTCCCGGTCGATCCAGCCCTTCTCGGCGGCCGCCTCGATCATCGCGTACTCACCGGAGATCTGGTACGCGGCGACGGGTACGTCCACCGTGTCCGCGACCTTGGCCAGCACATCGAGATACGGCATCGCCGGCTTGACCATCACCATGTCGGCGCCCTCCTCCAGATCGAGCGCCAGCTCGCGCATCGACTCACGGAGGTTGGCCGGGTCCTGCTGGTAGGTCTTGCGGTCGCCCTGGAGGGACGAGCCGACGGCCTCCCGGAAGGGCCCGAAGAAGGCGGAGGAGTACTTCACCGTGTAGGCGAGGACCGACACGTCCTCGTGGCCGGTCTGATCGAGCGCGTCACGAATCACGCCGACCTGACCGTCCATCATGCCGCTGGGGCCCACCACATGGACTCCCGCGTCGGCCTGCACCTGCGCCATCTCCGCGTACCGTTCCAGCGTCGCGTCGTTGTCGACCCGGCCCTCGGCATCCAGGACACCGCAGTGCCCGTGGTCGGTGTACTCGTCCAGGCACAGGTCCGACATGATGACGAGATCGTCACCGACCTCGGCCTTCACGTCACGGATGGCGACCTGCAAGATCCCGTCGGGGTCGGTGCCCGCCGTACCGGCGCCGTCCTTCTTCGCATCCTCGGGCACCCCGAACAGCATGATCCCGGCGACCCCGGCGTCGACCGCCTCGACGGCGGCCTTCCGCAGCGTGTCGCGGGTGTGCTGGACGACGCCCGGCATGGCGGAGATCGGCACCGGCTCGCCGATCCCCTCCCGTACGAACGCGGGAAGGATCAGGTCGGCGGGGTGCAGCCGGTGTTCGGCCACCATCCGCCGCATCGCGGGGGTGGTACGCAGCCGCCGCGGCCGCGCACCGGGAAAGCTTCCGTACTTCGTCATACCGCCCACGCTACGCCCGCTTTGCCCCTGCCTTTGCCGACGGCCCGTCGGAGGGGCCGGGTCCGGCAGCAGCCCGCCCGGCGAGCCCGCTCAGGCCGCGAGCGCGGGATCCCGGGACTCCGGCTCACCGCGGCAGTCCCGGCAGAGTCCCGGCCCCCGGCCCCGGAAGGCCCGCTCGCAGCCGTCGCAGGTCTGGAAGGGGGCAGGCCGGGGTGGCCGCCCCTCGCCCGTAGGGACGCTCGGCAGGCCCTCCGGCACTGTGGGAAGCGGCGGCGGAAGCAGCTCCCGGAGGCGGTGGGCGAGCAGCCCCGCCGGGTTCTTCAGGTCGGGCGGCAGGCCCGCGGCCAGGGTGCGGCGGACGGCCTCAGCGCTCGCGCCGTTCTCGAACCAGGCGGCGACGGCAGGGGCGAGACGGCGTACGTCCCGTTCGGGGAGGGTCAGCCGGTCGTCGTTGCGACGCAGCGAGACGAGGAGCGCGCGGGCGCAGGCGTGGTGCTCGCCGGAGGCGGAGGACTCCTCGGCGGCGGGAGTCGTCGGTGCCTGCGGCCGGGGCGGCTCCGCCGCCACCGGCGACGGCGCGCCCTCCGGCTCCTCGTCGCCCTGACCGGGCCCCGTGACACCCGGAGCGCTATGGGCGTACGTACGGGTGATCACGCGGCCCTCAGCCGTCCGTTCCCGCACCCGCTCGACGTAGCCGTGCGTCTCCAACTCCCGCAGGGCGAAGGCGATCCGGTCCCGCCCCTCGGGGAAGCGGGCCGCGAGCGTACGGATATCGACCGACGCGCCCTCGGGCAGCGACAGGATGTGGGTGCCCACCCCGATCGCGGTCAGCGAGAGTTCGCGGTGCTGGGCGAGGTGGTTGCCGATGATCGTGTACCGGTCCGGCTGGTACTGCCGGATATGCGTCACCCCGCTGTGGGTGGCACTTCGACGAACACGGGATTGCGGGCGCACAGCGCCGCTAGGCTTCTGCTCAGCCATCGGGAAGCTCGTATCTTCCTCTGGTGGTCAGGCCCTCGCACTGGGATTGCCGTCCCGGCGGGGGCCGACGCATGTCTGCGGTGGCCAGGCCCGAGCCTGCCCATCCAAGTCGCCCACGCGCCAGCCGAGTTGAGCCATTTCACCCCCATGGGTGACGTACGCGGGGTTTGGTGGGTTGGGAAGGTTCTCTCCCGGGGTTCTTTGTCCTTGACCGCCCGCCGCACCGGCGGACAGGCCACCGCGTCCCGGGTTTCCGGGCGCCGGTCCGGTGTTCAGCGACCGGCTCCGGGACCGGCCGCCGCCCACAGGGTCTTGCTAGGCACCGGCCTCTCCTGGGCGACCTGCGTGTCCAGCGCGGCGCGGAGCCAGTCGTCCATGGCACCGATGGTCGGTTGCGAGGAAGCGGAGGTGAGCTCGCCGGCGAGTTGCCAGTAGCGGTCTATGAGGGGATGCGCAAGCCGGTCCAGCTGGACGCTGAGTTGGCCGCGGAAGGCAGGGGTGTCCCGCGTGTTGTGCAAGCCGGCGTGGGCGGTGACGAAACAGTCGAGGGCCTCGCCCGCGTGCGGAGGCCGTCGGTCTCGTACGTCCGCCGCGGCGAGCGCACACGCCTCGACGAGCCCTTCGTAGAGGACGGCCGGTCGGCAGGCCTCGTCGGGGGGCCGGGAAGCGAGGCGGCGGATGTCGATGTCGCGGACACGGGGGTCGGTGGCGACGGCGTGCAGCCGGACGAAGGTCAGGACCTCGGACGGGGTCGGGTCGGCGGGGGGCTGCGGCACCGCCGCTTCGAGCATCGTGGAGAGCAGGCGGGCCGGGAGCCGCGCGGGGAGTACGTGACGCCAGAAGCGGGCCAGGGCGTCCGTGTTGGGCGGGATGGTCACGGCACCGATCAGGCGCAGGCGGTCGGCGCGTTCCTCGGGGGTGCAGTCGCGGAGCAGCTGAAGGGCGGCTTCCCGCCAGCGCAGGGAGGACAGTTGCGTGCCGAGTTCCCGCAGCTGCCCCGCGACGGCGTCCTCCAGGGCGTCCGTTGCGCCCGGCCCGTTCTCCTGGGCGAGGATCCGGTCGACCTGCGGCAGCGGCAGGTCGAGGGTGCGCAGCGAACGGATCAGACGGAGCCGGTCCAGGGCCTCGGGGCCGTACCGGCGGTGGCCCCCGGCGCTGCGGGTGGCCTCGGGCAGCAGACCGCGGTCCGAGTAGAAGCGCACGGTCTTGACGGTGACGCCTGCCTGCTCGGCGAGTTCGCCGATGCTCCACATGCCGTCAGGGGACGCGGACACGGTCATGCCTTGAACCTCCCTCAGGGGGAGTTCCTACCGTAACGGCATGCGCGGCCGGGTCAACGGGGGCCGGCCGCGCGGCCGAACTGCGCGAGGAGGCGTTGATGACGACGTATGTGCTGGTCCCGGGCGGTCATATGGGCGGCTGGCTGTGGCAGGACGTGGTGGACCGGCTACGGGAGCGGGGAGCTGAGGCCCACGCGGCCACGCTCACGGGCACGGGCGACCGCCGCCACCTGGCGGGCCCGGAAACGGACTTGGAGACGCACATCGAGGATCTGGTGCAGCTCATCGATCACGTGGACGCGCCGGAGGTCGTGCTCGTCGCCCACTGCCACGGCAGCTTTCCGGCGCTGGGCGCCGCCGACCGGCGCCCGGAACGGGTGTCCCGGATCGTGTACGTGTCGGCGCCCCTGCCGATGGACGGCTTCTCGGTGCACGGCCTGATACGCGAATTCGAGCCCGACCCGGCGGTCCGCGACGCGTGGCGGCAACGGGCCGAACGGGCCGAGGACGGCTGGCGGATCCCCCCGCCGTCACCCGACGGCGTGCAGGCCGGGAACAGCGTCGCGGGCGTCTCCGCGGACGCGCTGGCCCGGCTCGTCCGCCTGGCCTCGCCGCAGCCACTGGGTGCGCTCACCCAGCCGCTCCGGCTGTCGGGGGCCACCGCCGGACTGCCGATGAGCGGCGTCTTCTGTACCGGCACGGGGACGAGCATCGCCACCGTCGAGTCCCTGGTGCGGTCGGGAGACCCGCGCTTCCATGTACTCACCGAGCCGCACGTGGCCTTCTTCGAACTCGACACCGGGCACTGGCCGATGCTCTCCGCACCGCACGCACTCGCCGACGTGCTGCTCCGGGCCGCCGCGGGTGAAGGGCAGCGGGTGACCGCGTAGTCCTGCTCAGCGAGGGCGGCGGCCGCCCGCCCTCGCGCAGAAGGGCGCCCCCTGGAGGGGCGCCCTTCAGCCGTTCCTGCTGCTACCGATCCGTTCAGCTACGAGCCCGCCGACGCGACCCCGGCCGCCGCTCGCTCGGCCGCGTCACCGGGTCCCCGGCCTCAACAGCGGCATCGCGCCGCGCCGCGCCGAAGTCCGCCAGCGCCTCGGCCAGCTTGTGCACCGACGGCTCGGGCGACATGACGTCCACCCGCAGGCCGTGCTCCTCGGCGGTCTTGGCGGTGGCCGGGCCGATACAGGCAATGACCGTCACGTTGTGCGGCTTGCCCGCGATGCCGACCAGGTTCCGCACGGTGCTCGACGACGTGAACAGCACGGCGTCGAACCCGCCGCCCTTGATCGCTTCCCGCGTCTCGGCCGGCGGCGGCGAGGCGCGCACCGTCCGGTAGGCGGTGACGTCGTCGACCTCCCAGCCCAGCTCGATCAGACCGGCGACCAGGGTCTCGGTGGCGATGTCGGCGCGCGGCAGGAAGACCCGGTCGATCGGGTCGAAGACCGCGTCGTAGGGCGGCCAGTCCTCCAGCAGACCGGCGGCCGACTGCTCACCGCTCGGCACCAGGTCGGGCTTCACACCGAAGGCGACCAGCGCCTTGGCGGTCTGCTCGCCGACCGCGGCGACCTTGATCCCTGCGAAGGCGCGGGCGTCCAGGCCGTACTCCTCGAACTTCTCCCGGACGGCCTTGACGGCGTTGACCGAGGTGAAGGCGATCCACTCGTAGCGCCCTGTGACCAGGCCCTTGACCGCGCGCTCCATCTGCTGCGGGGTGCGCGGCGGCTCGACGGCGATGGTCGGGACCTCGTGCGGCACCGCGCCGTACGAGACGAGCTGGTCGGAGAGCGAAGCGGCCTGCTCCTTGGTCCGCGGCACGAGCACCCGCCAGCCGAAGAGCGGCTTGGACTCGAACCACGAGAGGCGGTCGCGCTGGGCCGCGGCGCTGCGCTCCCCGACCACGGCTATGACCGGCTGGCCGCCGTCCGCCGAGGGCAGCACCTTGGCGGCCTTGAGCACCTGGGCGACCGACCCGAGGGTGGCGGTCCAGGTGCGCTGGCGGGTGGTGGTGCCGGCGACCGTGACGGTCATCGGGGTGTCCGGCTTGCGGCCCCCGGACACCAGCTCACCGGCGGCCGCGGCCACCGAGTCGAGGGTGGTGGAGACGACGGCGGTGGCATCACTGGCACCGACCTCGGACCAGCAGCGCGCATCGGCGCTGCGGGCGTCGACGAAGCGCACGTCGGTGCCCTCGGCGTCGCGCAGCGGGACACCGGCGTACGCGGGCACGCCGACGGCCGCGGCGATACCGGGCACCACCTCGAAGACGATGCCCTCGGCGGCGCACGCCAGCATCTCCTCGGCGACGTCACCGTCGAGACCGGGGTCCCCGGTGACGGCCCGTACGACCCGCTTGCCCGCACGGGCGGCCGCCATGACAAGATTGGCGGTGTCCCTAAGGGGAGGGACGTCGGCGGGGATTGACGCCTCGTCAGCTGATGCCTGCAGTGGTGTGTCCACCTGTGCGCGGGCATGCACGCGCACGACGTCCAGCACCTGCGGGTCGGCAATGAGTACGTCCGCGGAGGCCAGCGCCTCCACGGCACGCAGCGTCAGCAGACCCGGGTCTCCCGGCCCGGCACCCAGGAAGGTGACCTGACCGGCGGCGGAGTGGTTTGGGGCGGTGGGGTTCAAAGTGCTCGCTCCCCCATAAGACCGGCCGCACCCTTTGCGAGCATCTCGGCGGCGAGTTCACGACCCATGTTCAGCGGGGTCGACACGTCGTCGGGAGAGGCGGGTACGTGCCCGGTGGTGGACAGTTGCACCAGCGTGCTGCCGTCGGTCGTGCCGACGACACCACGCAGATGCAATTCGGTGACAACCTGCTCGTCGGCCTTGGGGCCTCCCCTGCTCGAGCGAAGTCGAGAGTTCGGGGAAAGCTCGGCCAGTGCTCCGACGGGTGCGGAACAGCCGGCCTCCAGGGCGGCGAGCAGGGAACGCTCGGCGGTCACGGCGGCCCGGGTGTCCGGGTCGTCGAGCTCGGCGAGCCGGGCGATGAGATCCACGTTGACCGCAGCGCACTCGATCGCCAGTGCCCCCTGGCCGGGGGCGGGCAAAACCATGTCGGGCGACAGCAGCTGCGTCGCCTCGTCGATCCGGCCGATCCGGGTGAGTCCGGCGGCGGCCAGTACGACCGCGTCCAGTTCCCCCTTCTCGACGAAGCCGATGCGGGTGTCGATGTTCCCGCGGATCGGCACGGTCTCCACACGCCGGCCCAGCGACCTGGCCCAGGCGTTGAGCTGCGCCATCCTCCTGGGGGACCCGGTCCCCACCCGGGCACCGTCCGGCAACTGTTCAAAGCGGAGCCCGTCCCTGGCGATCAGCGCGTCCCGGGGGTCTTCCCGTACGGGTATCGCGGCCAGCGTCAGGTTCTCGGGCTGCGTGGTGGGCAGGTCCTTGAGGGAGTGGACGGCGAAGTCGATCTCCCCGGCGAGCAGCGCGTCACGCAGCGCGGAGACGAAGACGCCGGTGCCGCCGATCTGCGCGAGGTGTTCCCGGGAGGTGTCGCCGTAGGTGGTGATCTCCACCAGCTCGACGGGCCGGCCCGTCAGCCTGCGGACCACCTCGGCGATCTGCCCGGACTGGGCCATGGCGAGCTTGCTGCGCCGCGTGCCCAGCCGCAGTGCTCTCGTGGTGCTGTCGGTCATGCCCGCTCCCGTACATCGTGCCTGTCGGCGCGCGTGTCGGCCCGGCTGACGGCGGCGACCGTCTGGGGGTCGAGGTCGAAGAGTTCCCGCAGGGCGTCCGCGTACCCGGCGCCGCCGGGCTCGCTGGCCAGCTGCTTGACCCGGACGGTGGGCGCGTGCAGGAGTTTGTCGACGACGCGGCGCACGGTCTGGGTGATCTCGGCGCGCTGCTTGTCGTCCAGGTCGGGTAGGCGGCCGTCGAGCCGGGCGATCTCACCGGCGACGACGTCCGCCGCCATGGTGCGCAGGGCGACCACGGTGGGGGTGATGTGCGCGGCCCGCTGGGCGGCGCCGAACGCGGCCACCTCGTCGGAGACGATGCCGCGCACCTTGTCCACGTCGGCCGCCATCGGCGCGTCCGCGGACGCGTCGGCCAGCGATTCGATGTCGACGAGGTGCGCGCCCTCGATCCGGTGGACCGCGGCATCTATGTCCCGCGGCATCGCGAGGTCGAGCAGCGCCAGCGGCGCCGTGTTGCCCTCGCGCGCGGCCGCGACCATCTCGCCGGCCAGGACCAGACCGGTCGCGCCGGTACAGGAGACCACGATGTCGGCGAGCGCCAGCTCCTGGGGGACGGAGGTCATGGCGGCCGCACGGGCTCGGAGCCCGTTCGCGGCGCCGGGCCCGCCCGGCTCGGTGAGGATCCGCACGAGCCGTTCGGCGCGCTCGACGGTGCGGTTGGCGACGGCCAGTTCGCCGACGCCGGCCCGTACGAGGGTGGTGGCGGCCAGCGAGGACATCGATCCGGCGCCGATGACCAGCGCCCGCTTGCCGCGCGCCCAGGTCTCGACGTCCCGGCCGCCGGCGAGCTGCTCCAGCCCGAAGGTGACCAGCGACTGTCCGGCCTTGTCGATGCCGGTCTCGCTGTGGGCACGCTTGCCGACCCGCAGCGCCTGCTGGAACAGGTCGTTCAGCAGCCGTCCCGCGGTGTGCAGCTCCTGGGCGACGGCCAGCGCGTCCTTGATCTGCCCGAGGATCTGGCCCTCGCCGACGACCATCGAGTCCAGGCCGCAGGCCACCGAGAAGAGGTGGTGGACGGCGCGGTCCTCGTAGTGGACGTAGAGGTAAGGGGTGAGCTCTTCCAGGCCGGCGCCGCTGTGGCGGGCCAGGAGGGTGGAGAGCTCTGCGACACCGGCGTGGAACTTGTCCACGTCGGCGTAGAGCTCGATGCGGTTGCAGGTGGACAGCACCGCGGACTCGGTGACCGGTTCGGCCGACACCGTGTCCTGCAGCAGCTTGCCGCGCGCCTCGGGCGCGAGCGCGGCCCGCTCCAGCACGCTCACCGGCGCGCTGCGGTGGCTGAGTCCGACGACCAGGAGGGTCATGCCGGCATCACGGCGGGCATGTCCCCGTCAGGTCCCTTACGGTCGCCGGCCACGGCTGCGGCGGCACGGGCGGCCGTGGCCGGGGTACCGCTCTCGGGCCCGGCCTCCTCGCCGGCCTTGCGCTGCTCGTGGAAGGCGAGAATCTGCAGCTCTATCGACAGGTCGACCTTGCGCACGTCCACCCCGTCGGGGACGGTCAGCACGGTCGGCGCGAAGTTGAGGATCGAGGTGACGCCGGCGGCGACCAGCCGGTCACAGACCTGCTGGGCGGCCCCGGCGGGCGTGGCGATGACACCGATCGACACGCCGTTGCTCTCGATGATGTGCTCCAGCTCGTCGGTGTGCTGGACCCCGATGCCCGCGACGGGCTTGCCGGCCATGGCCGGATCGGCGTCGATCAGCGCGGCGACCCGGAAGCCACGGGAGGCGAAGCCGCCGTAGTTGGCGAGCGCGGCGCCGAGGTTACCGATACCGACGATGACAACCGGCCAATCCTGCGTCAGCCCCAGCTCGCGCGAGATCTGGTAGACGAGGTACTCCACGTCGTAGCCGACACCGCGGGTCCCGTAGGAGCCGAGGTAGGAGAAGTCCTTGCGCAGCTTGGCGGAGTTGACCCCGGCCGCGGCGGCAAGTTCCTCGGAGGAGACCGTGGGGACCGAGCGCTCGGACAGCGCGGTCAGTGCACGCAGATACAGCGGAAGCCGGGCGACGGTGGCCTCGGGAATGCCTCGGCTGCGGGTCGCCGGTCGGTGAGTTCGGCCAGTTGCCACGGTGCTCCTGCGGGTAGAGCGGGGCTGCGGGCGACCGCATGGAACCCGACCGCCCTGTCTTCTGCAGGCTATGTCTTTGTGAACGCGTGCACAAAGATGGTGTCCGGTTTGTCCGCCCAAAGTGACCGGGGTCACGCGCCTATTACAGGCCGCCGTGGAACCAACTCCCACGTCACACCGTTCACTCGCGCCACCCGTGAAACACGGCAGCACCCACGGGAGCACGCGCCCTCACTCCTCACCGCTATACCCCCGGAAACCTACAAATCGCCCATCGATGGTAATCGACCCGGACGGCCGAGGGCGCGCCCCGGTTCGGGCTCCGCCGGCCCGTGCCCGGCCCGGCCCGTACGGCACACCCGCCCGGCGGCAGGGCCCCGGCAGCGGAACCCCGGTCCTGGCGGCCCGGCTCCGGCCCCGGCCGCTCCGGGCACGCACGCCCGGCAGCGCCCCGGTCCCGGCCGCCACGGGCACGCACGCACATCCGCCCGCCCGCGCACCGCGACCCGGCACAATGACTCCATGGCCCCCTTGTTCAGCTCGTTCAGCCGCAGCCCCCGCAAGAACCCCGCCGACCGGATGGTCACCCTCGTCGGCAAGCCGGGCTGTCACCTCTGCGACGACGCCCAGGCCGTGATCGAGAAGGTGTGCGCCGAGACCGGCGCGTCCTGGGAGAAGAAGGACATCACCGAGGACGCTGACCTGCACCGCAAGTACTGGGAGCAGATTCCGGTCATCCTCGTCGACGGCGCCCAGCACGACTTCTGGCGAGTCGACCCGAAGCGCCTGCGCACGGCCCTGGGCGCCTGACCCCGGACCCCCAACCCACCCCCGGCCCCCTCCCCGCCACGCCGCCGCCCCTCGGAACACCCCCGCCACGCCGCCCCGCCCCCCTCGAAACGCCCCCCACGGCGTCGCCCTCTCCGGGATCCCCCCTCCCCCCGCCGCGTCGCAGCCCCTCCGCAAACCCCTCTCTCCCCCGCCGCGTCACACCCCCTTCGAGAACGCCTCTCTCCCCCCGCCGCGTCGCAGCCCACCCCCGGAACCGGAATACCCTCTCCCCCCGCCACGTTGTGGCCCGAAGGGGGCTTCTCGTCCCCTTACGGGAAGTGTTCGCCCGCCCCCTAAGGCCCCGCAGAGCTGGCCGTAATGCACACTTCCCGCACTCCAGGCCCTCCTGACACGCGCCCGTAACCGGAAGCACCGAACAAACTGGCTACGCTAGCGCCATGTCGCCCGCTCGCCGATCCGGCTGGATGCCCTCCGGGGCGCTCTTCGACCTGGGCTGGATCCCTCGCCGCAGACGGCCCGCCACGGCCCGCAGCGTGCTGGCCGGCGAGGCCGCGGCCGAGGCCGCCCGCAAGTCCTCCCAGGAAGCGCCGCCCGCCGAGGAGACCGAGACCCCGGCGGAGCCCGACTTCCCGGTCGTCGGGGACACGGCCGCCGCCGCCTTCTTCGACCTGGACAACACCGTCATGCAGGGCGCCGCGCTGTTCCACTTCGGCCGCGGCCTGTACAAGCGGCACTTCTTCCACAAGCGCGATCTTGCCCGTTTCGCCTGGCAGCAGATCTACTTCCGGCTGGCCGGCTCGGAGAACCCCGAGCACATGGCGGACGTCCGCAACAGCGCACTGTCCATCGTCCAGGGCCACCGCGTCGCCGAGCTGATGTCCATCGGCGAGGAGATCTACGACGAGTACATGGCCGAGCGGGTCTGGCCCGGCACCCGCGCGCTCGCCCAGGCCCACCTCGACGCAGGTCAGAAGGTATGGCTGGTGACCGCGGCCCCGGTCGAGACGGCCACCATCATCGCCCGCCGGCTCGGCCTGACCGGCGCGCTGGGCACCGTCGCCGAGTCCGTCGGCGGCGTTTACACGGGCAAACTGGTCGGCGAGCCGCTGCACGGCCCGGCCAAGGCCGAGGCGGTCCGCGCCCTGGCCTCCGCGGAGGGCCTGGACCTCTCGCACTGCGCGGCCTACAGCGACTCCGCCAACGACATCCCGATGCTCTCGCTCGTCGGGCACCCCTATGCGATCAATCCTGACAGCCGGCTGCGCAAGCACGCCCGGGAGCAGGGATGGCGGCTGCGCGACTACCGGACCGGGCGCAAGGCCGCCAAGATCGGCATCCCCGCGGCGGCCGGCGTGGGCGCCCTGGCGGGCGGTGCCGCGGCCGCCGTCGCACTGCAGCGCCGACGCCGCTGACCAGGCCTGATCGCCTTACGGGACGGCGGGCCATCCCGGCTTCCTACCCCCTCCGCCGTCCCCTCAGTCCCTTTGCTGCCGGTTAACCACAACACGCCCTCCAACCAGGCAGATTGCGTTTCCTTCCGATCAAAAGTTGCTCAGTAATCGATACTTGATCTGCCACCAAACCGGCACGGAACGTAACTAATCGATGATTTGAGCAACTGGGTGTAGCGCTGCCTGTACGAAGCGTTATTCTCCTCAGACGCAATCCGGAACCCACACGTCCCTACGACGAGTGAACGGTCCCGCACTGCACGTGATGGAAGCTCTGCCTCTGGGAGTCCCGTGTACCCACACGTCGGGGTTGACGCCTCGGGCCTGGCTACGCTGCGTACGACACTCGTCGACCACCTGCGCAGTTTTGTCCCCACCGCGTACGCCGTCCCCGCATTCGCCTCAGCCGTCCCCGCCGCCGGACCCTGCTACGCCCTGGCCGACGGGAGCGCTGCGGTCGGCAAGGCCGCCGGCAGAACCCGCCGCTCCGGCACCGGCACGACCACCGCCCGCCGCCCCGCCGACAGCGACAGCCGTCGCATGATGGACCTCGTCGAACGAGCCCAGGCGGGCGAGGCCGACGCCTTCGGCCGCCTCTACGACCAGTACGCCGACACCGTCTACCGGTACATCTACTACCGCGTGGGCGGCCGCGCCACGGCCGAGGACCTCACCAGCGAGACCTTTCTGCGCGCCCTGCGCCGCATCGGCACGTTCACCTGGCAGGGCCGCGACTTCGGCGCCTGGCTCGTGACCATCGCGCGCAACCTCGTCGCCGACCACTTCAAGTCCTCCCGCTTCCGCCTGGAAGTCACCACCGGAGAGATGCTCGACGCCAACGAGGTCGAGCGCAGCCCCGAGGACTCGGTCCTCGAATCCCTCTCCAACGCCGCCCTGCTGGAGGCGGTACGCAAGCTCAACCCCCAACAGCAGGAGTGCGTCACGCTGCGCTTCCTGCAGGGCCTCTCGGTCGCCGAGACCGCCCGCGTCATGGGCAAGAACGAGGGCGCGATCAAGACCCTCCAGTACCGCGCCGTACGCACCCTGGCGCGGCTGCTCCCCGAAGACGCCCGCTGACCCGACCCCCTGTCCCCGGATGTCGCTGACCGGTCCCGTGCCATATCTGCTCACTCTTGGTGACCTTTCCTACCCGGTCGGTCAGATCATCGTGAGTGCGTAACCCGAGTGCCGCGCCGCTCGTTGTGCGGGATGCAGGCTCCATGCGGTCATGCCTTGCCCGCTGCCTCTCACTCGATCGAGTGGTCGCGGACAACGGCTTGCAACCGTCCGGTCCGTCTGGACAGTCAAAGCCAGTCCGGGGAGTCGAGCGGGATGACGAGAGGAGGTGCCGCCCGTGATCGCGAATGTCTCGGTGCACCGGCGGGCCAACGCCTTCGCCCAGACCCTTGAGGAGCAGGTCCTCGAGGGCACGGCGACCGAGGACCAGGTCGAAGATCCGGCCCAGGCGCCGGGCGAAGCACGGCTGTTGGCGGTCGCCGACGGCCTCGGGAAACTCCCGAGGCCGGAGATGGCAGCCGAGGTCAAGACTGTCCAGCGCGCCCAGCTCATCGCCGCGATGGAGGCCGCCTTCGCCGAAGGCGCTCCGTCCGACGGTGCCAGGGTGCCCGAGCAGCGCGAACACAGGGGCGCGCACCGCGCCACGAAATCCATCGGCAAGCTGCGTCCGCGCTCCCGCCTCACCAAGGGGCTGGCGGCCGGCGGGCTGACGGTCGGCGTCGCCGCCGGGGCGTTCACCGGCGTCGCCGCAGCCAGCTCCGACGCCCTGCCCGGCGACTCCCTCTACGGCCTCAAGCGCGGCATGGAGGACCTGAAGCTCGGCATGGCCGACGACGACTCCGACCGCGGCCGGCTCTACCTCGACCAGGCCGCCATCCGCATGATGGAGGCGCGCCGCCTGATGGAGCGCGCCCGGGTCGCCGACCTCGACCACGAAGCGCTCGGCGAGGTCCGCAAGGCGCTCGCCGGCGTCACCCACGATGCGGGTGAGGGCCACCGCCTGCTGCACCAGGCGTACGAGCGCGACGGCTCGCTCGACCCCATCCAGGCGCTGAACTCCTTCACCAAGTCCCACCGCCGCACCTGGTCGCAATTGCGCGACAAGCTCCCCGTGCAGCTCATGGACGTCCGTGACAAGGTCACTTCGGTCTTCGACGCCATGGACAAAGAGGTCGGTCCGCTCCGCCCGCTGCTGCCGCCCACCCCGGAAGGCCGTAGCCACCACCGCAACACGCCCGCCTCCGCGGGCACCGGCTCCCGGTCCGACGGGCACCCCGCGCCGTCCGGCAGCAGGTCCGCCCCCGGCACCCACACCGGTGGCTCGCACGCTTCTCGTCCGTCGGCCTCACCGTCCCAGGAGGACGGCCTGCTCGGCGGCAATACGGGCGGCCTGCTCGACCCACCGTCCAAGAGCGGCAGCGCGTCCCCGCAGGACCGCGGCCACCACCATCGGGGCCGGGGCACCGGCGGTCAGCCCGATGTCACCCTCCCGCCGCTGATCCCGGGGCTGCTTCCCGGCCTGGGCATCGACGGCGAGGATCTGCCGAAGTAGCAAAGCAGCGAAGCAGTACCTCCGGCGCTCGGTGTTCTTCCGGTCCTTCCCTCAGAAGAACACCGAGCGTCGCTGTACCAGCAGCTTGTAGAGGGTGTGCTGAATCGTTTCCCGCACCTGGTCCGTCAGGTTGAACATCAGCATCGGATCATCCGCCGCTTCCGGCGGGTAGCCGGCCGTCGGGATCGGCTCGCCGAACTGGATCGTCCACTTCGTCGGCAGCGGCACCGCCCCCAGCGGACCCAGCCACGGGAAGGTCGGCGTGAGGGGGAAGTACGGCAGCCCGAGCACCCGCGCCAGCGTCTTGGCGTTCCCGATCATCGGGTAGATCTCCTCGGCGCCCACGATGGAGCACGGCACGATCGGCACCCCGGCCTTCAGCGCCGTCGAGACGAAGCCGCCGCGCCCGAACCGCTGCAGCTTGTAGCGGTCGGCGAAGGGCTTGCCGATGCCCTTGAAGCCCTCCGGCATCACCCCGACGATCTCGCCGCGCTCCAGCAGCCGCTGGGCGTCCTCGGCGCAGGCCAGGGTGTGCCCGGCCTTGCGCGCCAGCTCGTTTATCACCGGCAGGACGAACACCAAATCGGCCGCCAGCAGCCGCAGATGACGCTGCGCCGGGTGGTTGTCGTGCACCCCGACCTGCAGCATCAGACCGTCCAGCGGCAGCGTCCCGGAGTGATTGGCGACGATCAGTGCCCCGCCCTCGGAAGGGATGTTCTCGACACCCTTCACCTCGACCCGGAAGTACTTCTCGTAGAAGGGCCGCAGCAGCGACATCAGGACCTGGTCGGTCAGCTCCTCGTCGTACCCGAAGTCGTCGACCTCGTAGTCACCCGTGATCCGCCGCCGCAGAAAGGCCAGCCCGCCCGCGATCCGCTCGTCCAGGGACCGGCCGGGGTTCGGCGGCGGTGCCGCCGCCGGAGGGTGCTCGGTCCGGGCTTCGGGTACGGGCGCCAGCGCCGTACCGCGCCCCGTGCGCCCGGCCCTCCTGGCTTTCCTGCGCGCCCGGGGCTCCTCGCCGAAGGGGATGACCTTGGCGTCCGCCATCGTGGATGAACTCCTCACTGGGTCGGGCCGCTGCGGGCCGGCAGCGCCTCGGCGAGCCGGTCGACGGTGCGGGCGAGGGACTCGGGCGGCAGCAGCCCGGGTCCACGGCTGCGGGCGAATTCCGCGAAGGTCTCCGCCGTCGTGTACTTCGGATGGAACCCCAGTGTCTCGCGCATCTGCGTCGTTTCCACGACCCTGCCGTGCGTGAGCAGCCGGATCTGTTCCGGCGAGAAATCCGAGATGCCGATGGAACGCAGCGCCGTACCGGCCCAGGTCACGGTCGGCAGCAGCAGCGGCACGGTGGGACGCCCCAGCCGCCGGGAGGTCTGCGACAGCAGCAGGACGCCGTCCCCGGCGATATTGAACGTGCCGCTGTTGAGCGTCCCGCGGCGCGGCGCGGCGGCGGCGATCCGCAGCACCTCGATGGCGTCGCCCTCGTGGACGAACTGCAGCCGCGGGTCGTAGCCGAGAACGGTGGGCCACACCGGCAGCGAGAAGTACTCGGCGAGCGGGGAATCCGCACACGGCCCGAGGATGTTGGCGAAGCGCAGCACGCACACCGCCACGTCGGGCCGGCGCCGGGCGAAGCCGCGCACATACCCCTCGACCTCGACCACGTCCTTGGCGAAGCCGCCACTGGGCAGCGACTTCGGCGTGGTGGTCTCGGTGAAGACGGCCGGGTCGCGGGGCGCGGAGCCATAGACGCTGGTGCTGGACTTGATGACCAGGCGCTGCACATTCGGGGCCTTCTGACAGGCGCCGAGCAGCTGCATCGTCCCGATGACGTTGGTTTCCTTCACCGAGGCGCGGCCGCCGCGTTTGCTCAACGGCGTGCCGTTGATATCCATATGGACGACCGTGTCGACGCCCGTCTCGGCCAGGACCCTGGCAATGGCCGGATGCCGGATATCGGCCTTGAGGAATTCGGCGCCGCCCAGATGGTGTTCCGGTGCCACGGCGTCGACCCCGATCACCCGGTCGACGTCGGGGTCGCGCTGGATACGGCGGACGAACCGGCCGCCCAGCTGCCGTGCGACTCCCGTGACGAGCACGACCTTGCCCAAGATCAGCCCTTCCTTCCCGCCGCGACCGCCGTGGCCGAGCTGTGCAGGCCACGCTATCGGGTAGGTGTTGCGCCGTGATGTCCGCAGGATGCCCGTGGCCACATTTCCGTCCGACCACCGTCCATACGGCCCACAACGCACCGCAGCCCCCGATCGCACGAGGCGATGGGGGGCTGCGAATTCGCGATCAGCGTCGCTTACTTCTTGTTACGACGCTGAACACGGGTGCGCTTGAGCAGCTTGCGGTGCTTCTTCTTCGCCATCCGCTTGCGCCGCTTCTTGATAACAGAGCCCACGACTACCCTCGCTCACTTCGAATCACTCGGTGCGGGGCGTCCGAGCCCACACTACCTACATCGGGCCAGCCTACCCGGCGACGGGCGTACGGCGTAATCCGAGGGTCGGCGAGGTCTCGTCAGGCCGATTCCACCCCCACAAAGGACTCCCGGAGATAGTCGTGAACCGCTTGCTCCGGAACCCGGAAAGACCTCCCCACCCGAATCGCGGGCAGATGGCCACTGTGCACCAAGCGGTACACGGTCATCTTTGACACCCGCATCACCGTGGCGACTTCCGCCACTGTCAGGAACACGACCTCGTTCAGAGGCCTCTGGTCTGCAGCCATGCCACACCTGCACCTTCCGCATAAGACGGTCACCGGCTTCCCCTCCGGTGACTCTTCGTCGCTATGCGCTCACTCCCCAGATTAGGGGCGGGTGATGCGAGTGGGGAAGAGGAGCAGCGAACAGCCCCCTATCGGGACAGATATGCACGATTGAGTACATAGCGCGCCAGGGGCTGGTAGTGCGCGCCCGGCACGCCATCGTCGAGCGGCACCGCCACCGACACCCGCCCCTCGGCCTCGCCGACGAACAGCGCCGGATCATCCGCATCCGCCAGCCCGATCGCCTCGATGCCCAGCTGACCTGCCCCGCAGACCCATCCATGGTCCCCGATGACCAGAGTCGGCAGGGTCCCCGCAACGCCTCCCACGGCCGCCAGAGCGGTCCGCACCGGCAGCGGTGAATGGGTGTGTACGCCCCCCTCCCCGGGCGCGCCCCGCACGCCGGTTTCTCGCATCACCGCGACTCCCCGTACGTAGTCGAGTGTGCAGGTGCGTACGCCGAACCGGGTCGCTATGTCGACACGGGCGCCATACGCCGGAGTGAGAACGGGGCAGCCCGCCGACGAGAGAGCGTCTGCGAGGGCGGCGTAGAACCCCACCAGCCGGTCCGGATGGCCGGTGCCGATCAGCACCGGCACCCGGCGGCCGGCCGCCTCTCCCACGCGTTCGGCGAACCGGTCCAGCGCCGCGAGCGTGCGGTCGGGATCGATCTCATCCGGGCCGGAAGTATGTGCGAGATCGACCGAAACCCCGCACTTCTGCCCCATCAGTCGCAGTACTTCACCGACCGGCCAGTCGCCTTCGGGATCCAGCCCCAGCAGCGCCCGGGGATCGCGCGCCGCGAAGAGCCGGTAGCGCGCCAGACTCTTCTCCCGCCTGGTCGCGATCGCCCCCGCGAGCCGCGCCTCGATCAGGTGCGCCCGCAGCGCCCCGGTGCCCAACACGCATCCCATACTGTCCGGTTGGTCGGCCCGCGGCTGCCCTGACCGACGGGTAGTCACACCTTTGGGGGCACGGCGCGGCTGCGCGGCAGGCGAGGCGGTGCGACGGAGGAGGCAGCGGGCCCCCTACCGAGACCTACGGAAGCAGCCCGTGCGCCGGGAACACCGCCCGGCGGGTGGCCAGCACCGCCTGGTCCAGCCGGTCGGCCGGGTCATAGCCGTCGTCGATGAAGTGCCGCCACTGCGGCGTACGGCCATCCGTCATCCGCAGCGGCGCCAACTGCCGCGTCCTGCGGAACACTTCGTGCCGCCATGCCTCCGGAACCATGGACGTCGGCTCGATCGGCCGGTCCGCCGCGATCGCGGCCAGATGCGTCCAGCTGCGCGGCACCACGTCCACCACCGCGTAGCCGCCTCCGCCGAGCGCGACCCAGCGGCCGTCCGCGTACTGGTGCACCAGGTCGTGACAGGCCTCCGCCACCGCGCGCTGAGCGTCCAGGCTCACCGCAAGGTGCGCCAGCGGATCCTCGAAGTGGGTGTCGGCGCCGTGCTGCGTCACGATCACCTGCGGCCGGAAGGCACCCAGCAGCTCCGGCACCACCGCATGAAAGGCCCGCAGCCACCCCTCGTCCCCGGTCCCGGCCGGCAGCGCCACATTCACCGCGCTGCCCTCCGCGCCCTCGCCGCCGGTCTCCTCCGGCCAGCCGGTCTGCGGGAAGAGCGTCCGCGGATGTTCATGCAGCGAGATCGTCAGTACCCGCGGGTCCTCCCAGAAGGCCACCTGCACCCCGTCGCCGTGGTGCACATCCACATCGACGTACGCGACCCGTTCGGCGCCCAGCTCCAGCAGCCGGGCGACCGCGAGCGCCGCGTCGTTGTAGATACAGAAGCCTGCGGCCCCGCCCGGCATCGCATGGTGCAGCCCGCCGGCGAAGTTCACCGCATGCGCCGCATCGCCGCGCCAGACGGCCTCCGCCGCACCCACCGATTGGCCGGCGATCAGCGCGGACGCTTCATGCATCCCCGCGAACGCCGGATCGTCCGCCGTCCCCAGCCCGTACGAGAGATCCGCGGCAGCGGGATCCACCGAGGCCCTGCGCACCGCTGCGATGTAGTCCTCACGATGCACCAGCCGCAGGGTGGAGTCCCCGGCAGGCTTGGCCGCGACCACCTCCAGCGGCCCGCGGTCCAGCTCGTACGCCTCCACCAAACGCATGGTCAGCGCGAGCCGGACCGGGTCCATCGGATGCCCGGACCCGAAGTCGTAGCCCGTTACTGCCTCATCCCACATCAGCTGTGCGCGGCCGCTCATATCCGTCACCGTATCGGGCCGTGGGCACCCCGAACGATCGGGCATACACCAACGTCACCAGCACCAGGGCCATCGGTACGAGCATCGCCCCCCGATAGCTCCAGGAATCACCGAGCGCCCCGACCAGCGGAGAGCCGATCAAAAAGCCCACATAATTGAAAATGTTCAGCCGCGCGACGGCCAGGTCCGAGGCCCCGGGGCCGTGCTGCTCGTCGGCGTACCGCCCCGCCGCCGCGAACGTCTGGGGCACGATCACACACAGCCCGAACCCCAGCAGCGTGAACCCCGCCATGCCGGCCCAGGCCCCCGGAGCCGCCGCCACCACCGCGAAACCGCCCGCCGCGACCACCGTCCCGGTCCGCACCACCGCGACCGCCCCGAAGCGCCGCACGCCCAGATCCCCGACAGCCCGCCCGAGCAGCGTGGTGACCATATAGACGTTGTACGGGACGGTGGCCAGCTGCTCCGAGCTCCCCAGGACGTCCTGCAGATACTTGGCGCTCCAATTGGAGACGGTCGCGTCCCCGATATACGCACACGCCATCACCAGACACAACGGCAACAGCACCCGCATCGCGACGGGCGCCACGGCCGCCCCTGGCCCCGCCGCTCCCTCCACCGGATCCCGGCGGTCCCGGTCCACGAACCAGCGGCCCACGAGCAGCGCCAGCGGCACCAGCACCGCCACCACCGGCCCGTACAGCAGCGCAAGCGACAGCTTCCAGTGCGCACCCGCCCAGGCCAGCGAGGCGCCCACAATGCCGCCCAGGCTGTACGCCGCATGGAACCCGAGCATGATGCTCCGCCCGCACGCCCGCTGCAGGCTCACCCCGAGCATGTTCATCGAGGCGTCCAGGGCCCCCACGGACAACCCGAAGACCGCCAGCGCCACGGCGGCCTGCGCCATCGACCCGACCGAACCGACCGCCAGAAGCGCCAGACACACCACGGGCTGCACGCACCGCAGGACCCGGCCGGCCCGCACCCGCTTCACCACCTGCTCGGCACCGAAGCTGCCGACCCCCGCGAGGACCGGTACCGCCGCGAGGAAGGCCGGCAGCAGTCCGTCCGAAATCCCGTAGCGCTCCTGGATGGCGGGGATGCGGGTCACGAGGAGGGCGAAGACCGCCCCCTGGACGAAGAAGCTGAGGGCGAGCGAGACCCGGCCGTGCCGTAACTGCGCTGCTGGTACCCGAGGGGCCGTCATGGCCGCTCAGCCTAGGACTCCCCACTACCACTGGGTAGATGGATCTCCCCACCAATTCCGGCGAGGTACCCGACCGGCAGGGACCTCTCCTGCCCTTACTGCAACAGCGCCGGCAGCTCCGCCATACGGGCGAACAGCGCGGTGGCCCCGGCCCCCGTCAGCGTCACCGCCGGCGTCATCGCCGTGAAGCCGTACACGTCCATCCCCGCGACGATCGCGGCCCGCACCCCCAGCGGACTGTCCTCGACCACCGCACACCGCTCCGGTGCCACACCCATCTCCCGCGCCGCATGCAGAAAGAGGTCCGGCCTCGGCTTCCCCCGCCCCACATCCTCCGAGGAGAAAATCCGCCCGGCACCACCGGCACCGCCGTCCTGGCCCTCGGCAAAACGCTCGAACAGCCCCGTCTCCTTCAACGCGACCCGGATACGCTCATGGCTCCCCGACGACCCGACGCAGTACGGCACCCCGTCGGCGACCAGCTTGTCCAGCACCTGGACCACACCCACCACGGGCTCCAACCGGCTGCGGAATTGCTCGAAGACCCGCGCATCGAAGGTCTCGTCGAACCCGGCCGGCAGCCGCTTTCCCGTCCGATCCAGCACCGTCTCGTGAATGCGGTGCTTTGCGCCGCCCATGAAGTCACGCAGCGACTCTTCATAGGTCGTCGGATGGCCCAGCTCGGTGAGGTACGCGGCCAGGATCCGGTTGGCGATCGGCTCACTGTCCACCAGCACGCCGTCGTTATCGAAAATGACCAGGTCATAGCGCATGCTCCTGAGCGTACCGAGCGGCCCCGGAACGCAGAAAAGCCCCGCACCATAAGGTGCGGGGCTTTCCCACAAAATTTGTTCGGCGGCGTCCTACTCTCCCACAGGGTCCCCCCTGCAGTACCATCGGCGCTGAAAGGCTTAGCTTCCGGGTTCGGAATGTAACCGGGCGT
>NZ_JBICWS010000016.1:0-164332 GCF_043199875.1 Streptomyces sp. NPDC048516
AAGACACCCTCGACACAGCAACCACCATCCCCCTCCTCCGCCAAGGACACCCAGACGCAGAAACACTCACCACCGGAGTCACCCAACTCCACACCCACGGCACCCACATCAACTGGACCGAATTCTTCAAAGGCACCAACGCCCACCACACCGAACTCCCCACCTACCCCTTCCAACACAAGCGATACTGGATCGCCACCGATGCGCCCGGTACCGGCAACGACGCGAAGGGTTCGTCGGAAGAGCGGTTCTGGGATGCCGTTGAGCGGGCGGACCTGGACGCACTGGCCACCACCTTGCGGCTGCCTGTTGACCAGCGGGAGTCATTGGCCACGCTGCTGCCGGCCATGTCCACCTGGCGGCGTCAGCGCCACTGGACGTACCACGTGATCTGGGAGCCCGTCCCGGAACCCGCGCGATCCAGCACGCCGAAAACCTGGCTCCTCGTCCGCCCGCTGGAGGGACGCGCGACGGGTCTCTCCGAGTCGCTCACTGCGCTCGGCGACCGTGTGATCGACATCGCCACGAAGGTCACCGTCCAGGACGGCTCCGGACTCGCGGACCTGCTGCGCGAAGCCCTCGCCGGCGAGCAGGCGGTGGACTGTGTCCTCTCGCTGCTGGCCCTGGACGACGGTCCGGAAGCACCGGCCGCCGGCCTGTCCGCGACGGTCGCCCTCACCCGTACTCTCGACGAGCTGGGCGTGACGGCACCGCTGTGGCTCGCGACCAGTGCGGGGCTGTCGGTGACTCCGTCGGACTCACCCGACGACCCCCGGCAGGCGGCGTTCTGGGGGCTCGGCCAGGCCCTGGCAGCCGAGCGGCCCGATTTCCCGTACGGCCTCGTCGATCTGCCGGCGGCTGTCGATGTGCCGATGGCCGGAAGGCTGAGCGGACTGCTCGCGGCGGACGGCGAGCACCAGTTGGCGCTGCGGCCCTCGGGGGCGTTCGCGCGACGGCTGGCGGCGGCGGATGTCGCGGGTGACGGAGCCGAGCCCTGGCAGCCGAGTGGCACGCTACTGCTCGCCGGGGCGGCGAACCCGCTCGGTGCGCGGCTCGTCCGCTGGGCAGCCGGACACCATGGTGCCCACGTGCTGTTCCTTCTCGGCCCGGGGGATGCCGAAAGCCCAGTCGTCGCCGAGCTGCGGTCAGACCTCGGGGAGCGGATCACGGTGGTGTCGTGCGACCTGGCCGACGCCGCGGCCCGTGCGGAGCTGCTCAGGACCGCGAGGGCCGGGCAGCGGGTCTCGGCGGTCGTGCACGTCGCCACGTATGCGGGAGCTCCGGCCGTGGAGGCGAGGGCCGGCACGTCGGTCGAATGGGCGCTGAACGAGGCGGACATCGCCGCGCAGCTCGACGTCCTGGCCAGGGAGGCCGACGCAGAGGTGTTTGTACTGCTCTCCTCGGTCACGGGAATGTTCGGCGTGCCCGGGCTCGGGGACACTGCCCTCGCCCACGCCTCGATCGACGCCACCGCCGGCGTCCGCCGTGCCGCCGGGCTGCCGGTGCTCCAACTGAGCGTGGTGCCGGAGCAGGAGGCCAATCCGGGCATCGGCCCGTTGGGCATCCGGCCGGTGCCGCCCGAGACAGTGCCGTCGCTCGTCGAACGGGCGCGAGAATTGGACGGCGAGTCGCTCGTCATAGCCGATGTCGACTGGGAGCAGCAGGCCACGAGAGTCGGCGCACTGCACCGCGGACTATTCCGCGGCATTCCGGCCACGCATACGGAGCCTGTGCCGGCGTCCGTTCCGGACCGGTCCCTCGCGGCCCAGCTGGGCGAAGTGCCCGAGGACGAGCGGTTCGAGTTCCTGCTCGCGCTGGTGCGGCGGCAGTCGGCCGCCCTGCTGGGGCATTGCACACCAGACGGGGTGGACGCCGATGCCGATTTCCTCAGCCTCGGGTTTTCGTCGATCACAGCGCTGGAACTGAGCACCCGGCTGCGCGATGCGGGCGTGGCGCTCTCCCCCACCGACCTGTACGACTATCCGACTCCCACGGAGCTCGCAGAGCACCTTCTTGCCGTACTGGGTGGCGGCGAACCGGAAACGGCACATTAGCGGTTCGGCAGATCCGTTCGAATTGACAGACACGACAGAGGAGCCCCTCTTGACGTACCCCATTGTCATCGCCGGCGGCGGCCCGGTGGGCCTGATGCTCGCCTGCGAGCTTGGTCTCGCCGGTGTGGAGACCCTTGTCCTGGAGCGGCAGCCAGAGCCGAACGAACAGTCGCGGGGCGGTGCCATCAACGCCGCGGTGGTCGAACTCCTCACGCAGCGCGGCCTGATGGAAGCCTTGAGGGGGGACGGCTTCGAGTTCACCCAGGCCCACTTCGCCCATCTTCCGCTCGACGCTCCCCGAGTCCCTGAGCGGCACGCGTTCTCCTTCGCCGTGCCGCATGCACGGCTGGAACAGCGGTTGGCGGAGCGCGCGGTCAAGCTCGGCGTCGACATACGACGCGACGCCGAGGTCGTGGGTCTCGCCCAGGATCCGGACGGCGTGGTGCTGACGGTACGGACCGGCGGCACCGACGTCACGGTCCGCGGGAGTCATCTGGTGGGCTGCGACGGCGCGCAGAGCACCGTACGTGGCTTGGCCGGGATCGGCTTCCCCGGGACCACGCCCCGGTTCTACGGCATGCTCGGGGATCTGGTGGTCGAGCCGGGCAATCCTCTCCTCGCACGGATCGGCAAGAACCAATACGAGACCGGTCTGTGCACGGTCGTCCCGACGAGTCCGACCACGCTCCGGGTGATGACCGGCGAGTTCGGCATCGAGCCGGAAGACCGCACGGCACCGGTGACGTTCGAAGAGCTGAGTGCTGCGTATACGCGGCTCACCGGTGCCGAACTGCAGGGTGTGCCACAGTGGTTGAGCCGGTGGGATGCCACGTCCCGACAGGCGGAGCGGTACCGTGTCGGCCGGGTCTTCCTCGCTGGCGACGCCGCGCATGTCCATTTCCCGCTGGGGGGACAGGCGTTGAGCACGGGCATCGAGGACGCGGTGAACCTGGGCTGGAAACTGGCCGCCGAAGTCGCCGGGTGGGCGGCGCCGGACCTCCTCGACACGTACGAGAGCGAGCGGTACCCGGTGGGCGCCCGTGCCTGTCTGACGACCCGGGCGCAGACGGCACTCATGCACGGCCTCACGGAGATCGCCCCGCTGAGGGAGGTACTCGGGGACCTGCTCGCGCTGGACGAGGTGAACACGTACCTGGTGAAGATGGTGGGCGGGATCGACATCCACTATCCCATGGGTGAAAAGAGTTCCGAATCCCACGCAGTAGCCCAGGGTTTGAAAGGTAGTCGGCTCGCCGACATCCCGCTCATCGCGTCGGGCGGCAGCACCTCCGTGGCTCAGCTCCTCGCGTCCGGTCGGGGTCTGCTCCTGGACCTCTCGGGGCAGGGCCAGGCGTCCGACCTGGCCGGATGGACGGACCGCGTCGACCACGTCCGCGCTGAGCCGACGGCGGAAATCGACGCGGCGGCCGTGCTCCTGCGGCCGGACGGCCGTGTCGCATGGGCAACGGATGTGATGTCGGGGGAGCGTGACGAGACGCTGTCCGCGGCACTCCGGAAGTGGTTCGGCGCGGCCGACACCGCCCGGTCGGCGAACTGACCGGACGAGAGGTGCAGGGGCAGCCCCCTACCCCTGCCCTCCGTCGTCCTCGGCATCCTCGTAGGGGTTGAGGACGACGGCCTCCGTCACTTCTTGTCCAGCTGCACCCAGATCTGCCGTTCCACCTCGGGCAGGGCGCGGAGTTGCGTCGCCCCCTCTGTTCACGGGCATTCCGCGCACGTGGCGCCACGCCCCTTCCCCGGCCCGCCGAAGCGGGCTCTCCCACGATGGTCAGGTACGGCGTCAAGGCGAATCTACGGATTCATTTCATTGGGCGAGTCGGCGGTAGCTGATGAGGTTCGCTGCGATGGCGGTGGAGGCCAGGAAGTGCACTGGTTGCCGCTCGTATCTGCGGGGCAGTCTGCGGCAGCCGGCGAACCAGGCGGTGAAGCGATCAACAACGCAAGGTCGCACTCTCAGGCGCAACCCCTGCCCGCCTGGACACCCCCTGTATCAGCGCCCGGTCCGGGAGATTAGGGGTACAAGGCATACCCACGTCTCCCTAGGCTCTCACCAAAGCCCACATGATTTCGATTCTCCAAGAGAGTCTTACAGCCTTCGACAGGGGACACGAGCATGCCATTGCCCACCCGCGATGAGGACGTTTGGATACGACGATTCCCTACGAATCCGCGAGGCCGAATTCCGCTGGTCTGTTTTCCGCACGCAGGAGGATCCGCAAGCTACTTCGTCCCGTTTTCCCACTCCCTGGCCGGGGACGTCGATGTGCTGGCCGTCCAATACCCGGGCAGGCAGGACCGCAGACGCGAACCCCTGATCGACAACATTCCCGAGCTGGCCGACCGGATCTTCGACATACTCAAGGACCTGCCCATAGGCCCGCTCGCGTTCTTCGGCCACAGCATGGGGGCAACCGTGGCCTTCGAGGTGGCACAGCGGTTCATGCAACGGACCGGCACCTGTCCGCTCTGGCTGTTCGTCTCGGGGAGACGGGCACCCTCCCGCCACCGTCAGGGCAGCGTCCACCTCTGTGACGACTCTGTCCTGGTCGCCGAGTTACGCAAGGTCGGCGGGACGGATCCGCGACTTCTGGCCGACGAGGAACTGCTCAGTACGTTCCTGCCGGTGACGCGCAACGACTACAAGGCGATCGAGACGTACGCCTGGACGCCGGCCCCGAAACTCGACTGCCCCATCACCGCGTTCGTCGGTGACCAGGATCCCCAGGCCACGGCCGAAGAAGCCGCCGCGTGGGCCGGGCACACGACCGGGGCGTTCGACCTACGGGTCTTCCCCGGCGGCCACTTCTATCTGGACGAGCACCGGAACTCCGTGACCGATGCGATCGCCTCCACGATCGGCGGCTCGTCCCTCATCACCAGCGCCATCGAGGAGCCTGCTCTGTGAGATACGAGATCCTGGGGCCTCTTCGCGTCGCCGACGGTGCCACCTATACCTCCATCAGCGCGCGGAAGATCGAGACCGTACTCGCCGTCCTGCTGATCCGGTCGGATCAGACCGTCACGCCGCACCAGCTCATGGATGAGATCTGGGGGGTCAACCTGCCGCTCCGGGCCACCGCCGGTCTGCACGTCTACATTTCACAGCTCCGGAAGTTCCTGCACCGTCCGGGCCGTTCGGAGAACCCCATCCTCACGCGGCCACCCGGTTACGTCCTGCTGAAGGGTACCGACGAGGTCGACTTCCACGAGTTCCTGCAGCTGATCGCCCAGGGCCGCGCCCAGATGAAGCAGCGCCGGCACGAGGAGGCATCCTCGTGCTTCGAGCAGGCACTGGGACTGTGGCGCGGGCCGGCGCTGGGGGACCTCAGCAGCGGGCCCATCGGCGACGGCTTCGTGACCCGCATGATGGAATCGCGCCTGGAGTGTCTGGAGATGCTGGCGGACGCCCATCTTGAGCTCGGTCGGCACCGCGAGCTCGTCGGCAGGCTGTACGCGCTCATCGCCGAGAACCCGCTGTGCGAAGCGTTCTACCGCCAGCTCATGCTGGCGCTGTATCGATCCGAGCGCCAGGCCGATGCCCTGAAGGTCTATCAGACCGCCCGCCGGACCCTCGACGAGGAGCTGGGGCTGGAGCCGTGCCAGGCTCTCCGTGACCTGCAGCGCGCGATCCTGGCGGCCGACAGCCAGCTCACCGCACGCGCCGCCTCGTGAAGACCGCGGGTGGGCGCGGGCCGGGTGGACCGGGCGGCCGCGACAGAGCGGTCCACCCGGTCCGTAGAGCTGCGTTCGCAGCCGTCGGTACCGTTCAGCCGCGCAGGAACGGTATGCGACGGCGGGCCCGTACGGCGCGCAGGAGAAGCCCGAGGACCATGGTCTGTGAGGTGCGGAGACCACGCGAGCGCAGCAGCTGTGCCGTGGTCCACAACTGCGTCTCCAGCACGTGGTTGGGCGATGCGTGGACGTCGTCGTGCTCGATGAGACTGAGCCGGCGCACATGGTTCTTCAGCAGGCGTATGTCATCAGCCGGAATGATCTCGTCCCGAAGGCTGGCGACGTAGGAGACGGGGATGCGCAGCGACGCCAGCTGCTCGTCGCTCAGCGCCCAGCCGCCGAGACCGCCGACGACGGTCTCGGCACCGGTCATGTGAGCCAGCGCGTCCGTGGTAATCCGGGGCAGTCCGCGCTGCCAGTCGGCGTTGGTGAAGAATTCCTGGATCGGGGCGCCCACCGTGATAACGCCCTTGATCCGCGCGTCGTCCACAGCGCAGCGCAGCGCCATCTGGCCGCTGAAACTCAGGGCCATGGCATACGTCCGCGTCACGTCCGCGCGATCGGCCACCTGGTCAAGGATTCCCGAGAGCATGCGCCAGCTTTCCGGTTCGTAGCGCAGGGTGTTCTCGCCGGTGGAGGGCATCTCCGTGACGACGGCCGCCATCCCGAGCCGCCCCGCATGAGCCAGCATGGGTGCCCACTGCTCCTTGATAGTCACGTTACCGCCCATGACGATCAAGAGGGGTTTGCGTTCGGTCATGCTCAGGCCGCTGGCCCAGCAGCCCACCTGGCCTTCCTTGAAGTCCAGGGTCAGGCGTTCGATGCCCGGATGGTCGGACCGCCAGCGGTCGAGCGCGCCGATGCACCGGCCCAGCGCCTCCTGACGGGCGGGGCCGTCGATGTAGGGGAACCGGGCCATGGCGTAGTGCCGACTCGCTTCGAGGTGCTGCCCCTGTTTCTCCAGCGTCTCACCGGCACGGCACCACTCCCTGACCCAGGACCCCCGCGCGGAGCCGTCGTCGGAGTGAATGCGGTCCAGCACGTCCCGATAGCCGCGAATCCGCTGACCCCGGGCGTGCGCCTCGATGTATCCCTTGAGTTCCGCGACGTCGTTCACACTCGCCCCTCCTTCCAGTTCTCCAGCCCGTCCTTGATTTCCGCGAGTACGTCCGCGGCCTCCGCGCCATCGATGACACGGTGGTCGAAAGTGAGGCTCAGCCGCATGAGCGGGACGACGGCCACTCTGCCGTCACGCACCGCGGGACGGTCGGCGATGCGGCCGATCCCCAAGGTGATCGTGGTCCCTCCGACGGAGTAAAAGCCGTCGACTGGACGGTGCCCCAGTGAGGTGACGGCAAAGGTTCCCATGGTCCTGGCACGACCGGCGAGCGGCCTGACACCGAGCCGGAAGGCCAGTCGCGAGAGCGGTCGGGGAAGGCGCTGCAGCGTTCGCATGGGAGCAAACTCGGGCATGGTGGCCGGGTCGCCCTCCCGGAAGTGCTCCACCCGCTCCTGGATCTCGTCAATGCTCATCCGGTGAACATCGTTCAGAACCGTCGAGACGACCACCCGGTGCCCGTTGAGGTTCTTGTCCAGCGTGACCTTCCCGTTGACCGAGTCGTACCACGCCACCTGCGGCCACAAATGGCCGCGCATGGCGGCGTTGGCATCCGGATGTACGGCCAACACGCGCGATGCCACATGGAGTACGTGGGAGACCACGGAATAGCGGAGCCCGGCACGCTCCGCAGACCGGTACGCCTGAACCGCAGTCATGTCTATGTCCGTGTCCAGGAACACCGGCTTGATGGCCCGGATTTCGTCCAGGAACAGCAGGGTATGGCCACGTTCACGCGCGACGCGCGCTCTTCTGAATCCGCCACCGCTCTTCATCGCGTCATCTCCAGGGCGTCGTCAAAGGTGCGCACGGAACAATTTCTCCCGATCTGCTGGGCCGGACGCAGAGCAGAGAGCTACCCAAACCACAAGCTCCTCCGATACCGGCCCGTAGGAGTTGCCCATTGTTGGTGCTGCGACTAAAGCCAGCCTTGACCCATATCAACTTAGAGCGCCTTTAGCCACACTCTCTACAATTCGGGTCAAGAATTAACATTAGCCACCTATTGATTTCTGGAGTTCACATGACAGCGGCCGGAAATAAATCAGGGGATCTGATCGACGAGCGGGCCCTCGAGGTCGGAACCGAGTCCCTCAAGGAAATGCACCCCGATCCGGGCCCGCTGAGCATCCCGGCACTTGCAGTGGCCGCAGCCACCGCAGCCGGCCTGCACACACCGGGCGTCCACTCCGAGGACGACGCAGTGAGCAGGTGCGTCATTCGTAGCGTGACCGAAATGGCGGAAAATCTCACGGTCAGCCACTCGAAGGAAGAGGCAGGCCCGGGAACCACCGTCGAGTACCGTGAGGCCTTGGTCGATGCCGACGGCAAGCGGGTGGGCACGATGACCGGCAATTCCGTCGTTCTGATGATGACTCCGCACATGTGGCAATTCCATCAGAGCAGGACGGAATTCGAGGACGGCGTTATCGAGCACAGTGCGGTCATCGACTGCACCGCCTTGATGCGCCGTATGTCCCAGGTCCACCGTGCCACCGGAATAAGCGGCGCCTACGAGGGAAAGTCGGGCTACATGGCATTCGAGATCAGCGACCCCACCCAGAAACCGCCCCACTTCACCACGACATTCGTGATGTGCTGACGACGACGCCCTCAACGGATAGCGCGTAAGGCCCTGGGCCGGCACGTCAGTTGGGGCCGGTGGGGTGCGTTCGGGCCCCCGGGCTACTGCCGGTTGGCCGCGCAACCACCGCACGACCAGCGCAGGCCCTTCGTGCATACATGACCCTGTGGCCCGACATGCCGTAGATAGAATCACACGCCCGACAAGAGACGTCCGCTCGGACGCCATTACCCCCGTTACTTTCGTTGGAATCGGATCCGATGGCGCATCGAATGGGGGGAATGCAGTCCACACGCGGCTGACAGGCCAAAAACGGCCCACAAATCATGTGCCCTACAAACCGCGAGACGCCTGCGGAACGATGGGACCACACTTCCCACGGGGGGAAAGAATCATGCCGACTTCGGCAGAATCGGGCTCCACAAAGTTATCGTCGACTGGACCTGTCCCGGTGAGTTCTTCGGCGCGGCGAGGGTATCGACGACCCATACACCCGCCCGCGCCACTATCAGCGCTTGAAGACCACCGCGTACGCCGCCATTTACGTGGCACGAAGGACCGTGGCATGTCGGCACCCTCGACCATGCGCCTTACGCCTCGCCCCACCGGCGGCCGCCCCATCGCTTCCCGCACGGTCGGTGGCCACCATCTCGGCAAGGGAAGCCGCCGATGAACCAGGACGTAACAGGCCCCTTATCCTGCCGCGCGGCGTCCAGCGCGCTCCGCGCCACACCCCCGTTCACCGTGCTGCTCGGCCCCGACTACGCCGGCAAGTCATCCGCCCTGCTGGAACTCGCCGACCGCGCGCCAGCCTGGCCGATCGTCTCCGTCGACGACGAGTTCCTGGGGCCCGAACACTCCTTGATCGGCCAATTACGCCGCAACCTGGTCGCCGATGTCCTGCCAGGTCTGCACCACGGTTACTCCACTGACTTCATGATCAGCCTGCTGCAGACGGCGGCGCTCCACCTGCGTGACAGCATCGAGCGCAGCCCGGGCGGGGCACCGGTCCTGGTGGACTCCTATTACTACAAGATCCTCGCCAAGTGCCGGCTGTCCGGAGTGGACAACCACCCGATGTTCGACTGGTGGCGCACCTTTCCCCAGCCACGCAGGGAGATCTTCCTGGAGGTGTCGGCAGCGACGGCTTGGCGACGTTGCCGGCAGGGAGCCGAGACCAACTCCTTGGAGTACTACGGCGAACGGCCCGAGCAGGCGTCGTTCGAGAAGTTCCAGTCCGATCTACGCAAGGTCATGTGGGAAGAGGTACGGCAACTTCCGGTCACCGTCATCGAGGAACAGGAACATATATCGCGGACTGCACAGAAGATACGAGAGGCGATAGCCCATGACCATTGGTGACACCTGGAACGTCCAGGCCGCCTGCAGCACTACCGGGACCGGGTCTTCGGCGAACGCGTGAACCTGAGGGCCGCGCTCGCAGACGCCAACGGCCACCAACACCGGGTCCTGATCGAATTACTGGAGCACAACGCCAACACCGAGTACGGCCGTGCCCACTCATTCGGTTCGATCCGTTCCATGGCCGACTTCCGCAAAGCGGTGCCGATCAACGACTATGCGGCGCTGGCACCTTGGATCGATCGGATGACGGCGGGCGAGAGCAACCTGCTGACGGCGGACGACCCGACGGTGTACTTCACCAGCAGCGGCACCACCGGCGACCACAAGAAGATCCCGGTCACCGCCCGCTTCATGCACCGGACCTTCTTCCCGTTCTACTACGCGGCCTGGGCTCCGCTGCTCGAGCACTTCCCCGATGTGCTCGACCGGCCGAACAGGGTGCTGAACCTCAAGCACGACCCGCGGCCCGTTCCCCCGACCACCGCCTCGGGCCGTCCCCATGTCGGCGCCAGCCAGGTCGACTTCGGCACTAAGTTCGGTGAGCCGCTCTCCGCCGAGCCCGGCACAGCGGCGCTGTGGGGCACCCTTCCGGTGCCCGTCGAGGAGAACGACCACCTGGAGAAGACTTACTTACGCCTGCGCCTCGCCGTCGAGAGCGATGTGCGCTGCGTCATCGGCATCAACCCAGCAATGGTCGCCGCCGTGCCCTACCAGCTGAACCTGTGGTGGCCCCGGCTGGTGAAGGAGATCCGCGACGGCACGCTCGGCGGAGTGCCGTACGGCGATCCCAACCCGGAGCGAGCCACCGCGCTGGAGCGGCTGGCCGACCACTTCGGAACGGTACGTCCGGCTCATGTCTGGCCCCATATGCGGGCACTGTTCTGCTGGACGACGGGCCTGGCTTCGCTCTACATGCGGCGGCTGCGTGCGGAGTTCGGTCCTGGCGTGGCCGGCCTGCCCGCGCCTGTCGCCGCGTCAGAGGGGCCCGTCGGCGTGGCCTTGGACCGGCACGGTTCCGCCGGCTCCCTGGTGGTCACCGCCTCGACGTACGAGTTCGTGGAGGCCGAGTCGGACCTCCGGCCCGACGCGCCGACCCTGACGCTCGACGAGCTGGAACCGGGCCGCGACTACCACGTGATCTTCAGCCACATCGGCGGTTTGTACCGCTACGCGGTGGGCGACGTAGTGCGGGTCGTCGACCGGGTCGACGGAGTGCCGAGGGTGGAATACGCGGGCCGCAGCACCCGTTCGGACGCCGCGGGCGAGCGTCTGCGCGACGCTCACGTCATCCGCGCACTCGCCTCGGCCGCCCAGGCCACAGGGCTCGACGTCCGCAACGCCTCCTGCCGGGTGAACCAAGCGGACGGTGCCGCCGCACACTACGAGTTCGCTCTCTCGGCGCCCGGCGAGTGGAGTGAGCGGGAGACAGATCGCTTCGCCACCCTGCTGGACAGCTCCATCGGCCGCGAGGCCCCGGCCTACGCGACGGCACGCTCGACCGGCCGACTGGGCCCCGTGACCCTGCAGCGCCTCGACGGTGAGGCCTTCTTGCGTGACTGGCACACCCGCGTCGCCTCCGGTATCCGGCCGACCCAGGTCAAGGACCGGCTGTTCAGACAGGATCCCGCACTCTGGGAAATGCTGACCGGCTCTGCGCGGGCCGACAAGGGAGGACAGGCATGACCGAGACATTGGATGCCGTCGAGCGCACCGCGCTGCTGACGGCGGCGCTCCGCGCGGCGGAGAGCAGCCGGCAAGACCGGCTCTACGACGACCCCTATGCAGCTCGCCTGGCCGGCGACGCGGGCCCTGAACTGCTCGCCGAGATCCGCGAGGCCACGTTCCCCAAGAACGCGGCGCGCACCCTGCCGAGCACACCGGACTACAACGCCATCCGCACCCGGTTCTTCGACGACTTCCTCCAGCAGGCGGCGCAGGATCCGGACATGCATCAGATCGTGCTGGCGCCCGCCGGGATGGACTCGCGCGCTTACCGGCTCGCCTGGCCCTCCGACATCCGCTACTTCGAGGTGGACCGGCCCGCGGTGCTGGCCTACAAGGAAGAGCGACTGCGCGGAGTACCTCCACGGGTCGACCATCACTCGGTCGCCGTCGACCTGACCTCGCCGGACTGGGAAAACAAGCTGGTGGCGGCCGGCTACGACCCCGGGCTTCCGTCCACCTGGCTGCTGGAAGGGCTGCTCTACTACATCCCCGGTGACGACGCGCACCGCATCATCGAACGCGTGGCGGCGATCACGAAGCCGGGCAGCAGGATCGCCGCGGACATCGTCAACGAGGCTGCGCTGACCCTGCCGAACATGCGCGGCTTGCTGGACGTGTTCGCCGGTTGGGGCTGCCCATGGCTGTTCGGCTCCGACAATCCGGAAGCACTGTTCGACGAGCACGGCTTCACCGTGGAGGCCGCGCAGCCGGGCGATCCGGCGGCCGCGTACGACAGGTGGCCCGACCCGGTGCCGGATCGCGCCGAGACCGGGGTGCGCCGGGTGTTCTTCGTCCACGGGAGCAAGAACTGAGATGGCGGACGCAATAGTCGTCGGCGGGAGTATCGCCGGTCTGGCCACCGCCCTCGCCCTCAGTAGCGCCGGGTACCACGTTCGGGTGCTGGAGCGCGCCGCCCCCCTCCCGACGGGCCAATTGGACAGGCTGTGCGGGACTGGCACCGGCCGACCGTGTCACAGGCAATTCACTCCCACACTCTGACCTCGCTCGGCGTGCGGGTGCTGCGCCGCCGGGCCCCGCAGCTGCTGACCGCGGCTCTGGACGCCGGCGCGGAACTGCTGGATCTCATCAAGGCGTTGCCCGCGCTGATCGAGGACCGTACCCGGGAGGTCGGCGACGATGACCTGGTAACCCTGGCCTGCCGGCGCACCGTCCTTGAGATGCTCATGTACCGGACCGTACGTGACCTGCCGCAGGTCCGGATCGACCACGGAACGGCGGTCCGCGGGCTGGTACTCGACTCGTCGTCCGAGCAAGTGCGTGGGGTGCGTACCAACACCGGCGAGGTGGTATCGGCCGCGGTCGTGATCGACGCGACTGGCCGCCGCGCCGAGTCCCGCGGTTGGTTGGCCGCGGCGGGGGTCCCGGTCGTCGAGGACCTGGTCCAGCCATGCGCCATCACCGGTTTCAGCCGCCAGTACCGGCTACGCGGCACCGGCCGTCCCGGACCGCTCAACCGCGGTGGAGCGGCTGGAGGGGTGTGGGACCACTACGCTGCAGCGCTGCACCCGGGGGACAGCCGCACCTTTGCCATCGCTGTCATGGTGCTCACCGGCGACCGAGCGACGGCCGGCCTACGCGCGACGGACGCGTTCACCGCCGCCGCCCGGGCCACCCCCGACATCGGTGCCTGGCTCGCGCCCGGTGTCAGCGAGCCGCTCACACCGGTCAATGTGATCACCTGTCCGCCTAACGTGCTGCGCGGCACGGCGACAACCCGGCAGCGGCCGGTGGCGGGCCTGTTCACGGTCGGCGACGCGGCCTGTGTCACCAATCCGCTGTACGGGCGCGGCATGTCGCTGGCTGTGGAACACGCCTTCCAACTGGCCGACCTGCTGGCCGACGCCTCGACGGACCAAGCGCTGAGCCAAGCCGCCGCCCGGCTCACCGAGCGGTTGTTCACGCCCTGGTACGAGTTCCAGGCCCAGGAGGACAGAGAGCGGACCGCCCGATGGAAAGCGGCGGCGACCGGCGGCGACCGGTCCGCGACACCGCGGCCGGAACCGCCCGGTGACCGGACGAGCACCGGACAGGTGCAGGCCGCGGCGCTGACCGACGGGCTGGTCTGGCGTTCACTCACCCGCGTATTCATGGGATTGAGTACCCCCGCCACAGCCTTCGGCGACGAGAAGTTCCTGGCCCGGGTGGCACAGGCGCCCCCGATCGATCCGGCAGGGCTGCCTCCGGTGCCCGGCCGGGACGAATTCGTCCGCGTTATCGCGGCGGCGAAAGGAGAGTAGCGGTGTTAACCCTCCAGGCGAACTCGGCGCGTGGCAGTAGCCGGCCCGGGAAGCCCGAAGTCGGGTCTCCCGGGACCTTCCGGCGGAGGGTGTTGCTGGCCCCGATCACGATCAGCCCCTCCAAACCCCTTACCCCGAGCCATCTCAAGGGACTGCTGTGGACCGATGTGATGTACCGGGCCACCTCACAGCTGGCTGACGTGACCTACCTGTACAGCCCCACCACGTACCACCTCACCGAGCAGACGCTCGGCGTTTGGGCGTACCTCGACCGCACCATCGGGGACGCCGACTACTCGGGTCTTTCCGAGGAGCAGATCGGGGAGATGTACGTCGGCTACCGGGCCGAAGGTCGAAGGGTCGGCGCCGCCGCGCTACGGCCGTACGCCGAGGCGGTCGAGCACCACGGCTGGGTCCATCCAGCGAGCGTCCGGGTACTGGGGATGTGGGCGGCGCACTATCAGCGGCTCGGTATGCACGGCCCCGGACTCCTCATCCACCAGCCGCCCGGTCTGGGCCTGGAGGAGGTCATCGACCACCTCGGCGCCGTGGGCATGTGCCTTGATCTGCGCGCCTACGGCAGCCCGGTCTTCCTGGACGCCACCCAGTACGGGTTGCCGCTACGCCAGATCGTCGACGCACAGGGCCAGCCCAACTATCTGGCCTGCATGCTCAGGGAACTGGTTCCGCTGGCACCCCAGTTCGACGAGATGGTGCTGCTCTACGACCGCGAGCTGGAGCCCGACTACCTGTTGCTGGAGCGCACCTTGTCCGCGTTCGGCGCGACCGTCCGCCGGGTCACCCTCGGCCGGGTGCCGATCGACGGGCAGATCCGCTCCGCGCGCCACGGTGACTGGCACGATCACACCGCCGACGCCCTGCTGGGCAGGGCTACGGCGGAGTACGACGATGCGGTGCTGCGGCTGGGTATGCGGCTGTACTTCATCGCTGTGCTGGGCCCCGGCCAGCAGCAATCGTTCCGCCACGAGACACTGCGGCAGAGTTTGGCTCGCGCCGCCCGGCTGATGTCTGGCGGCCGGGACACCGACCCGGCACCACTTCCGGATGTCATGGCCCGCCACCGCGGCGACCACCTGTACGTCAATCCGTACCGGCTGACGTCCAGCCTGCTCGCCAAACACCGACCGGCACCGACTCATGGCCTGCTTACGGCGGTTTACCTGTGACCATCTCCCAGGAAATGCTCCGTGAAGTGGTGGCACAGCGTATCCGCGCCGCACGGCCGGAGCTGGCCGGACGGCTCGACTTGCTTACCCCCGGCGGACTGCTGGCCGCGCAGCGGGAGATCTCCCAAGCGGCGCAGGACGCCAAAGTGCTGGCGATCTGCGTGCTGCGCGGTTTCGACCTGCCGACGTGGGTGCGTGCCACGTGCGCGTTCGCCGGCCGCGTCGAGCAGGTGGCGGCCGCTGACTGGCGCCGCGACTTCACCCGTACCGTCTTTCTGGCCGGGAACCCGGACAATCTCAGGAACCGGTTCGTCTTCGGACATGTCGCCGACGACGGGTCAGCGGCCTGGCAGGACCCGGCACCCGTCGAGAACAGCGCCACCCTGCGCCGTCTGCTCAAGCTCTTCGAGGGGGCGGCACAACTGCCGACCCGTCCCCCGGCGGTGGTGCGGGTGCTGGCTGACCAGAACCCGGGAGGACGAACCCCGGTCCGACGTGCGCTGTATGTGGCCACCGCCGAGGTGGCCATCGCCGACTGCCTGGTCCACCTCAACCACCTCCTGGTCGAAGCCGTACTGGACGGAATCATCGGCCCCGGCGACCAGCTCACCATCCGCCAGGCCCCCTGGCTGCCGGGCCTGGCCGGTCCCTTCGCAGCTCTGCGTATCGCCAACCCTCCGGGCAAGCCAGACCAGTTGCGTGCCTACGCCGCTCTCACCGAGGAAACCCACGATGCCTGACCCGACCATCCACTCCGCGGACAGCCTGATCCGGTTGGGCTACCCCAGCTCCCCCCAGTCGGCCCACGACGTCCTCACCAGCGCAGGGCTGAGCGAAGACCAGGCCGCGCTCGTCCCCTACGATCTCGCCGACCCGTTCTCGGCCCTGCGCAGCGGTGAACTCGACGTCCTCGTCGTCAAGTTCGCTTTGCGAGAGGCCGACCTTGTCACGAGCAAAGTACTGCACTTCGAATCACGGGCCGCCGTGGTGAGCTCGAGTCATCCACTCGCCGACCGTGACACAGTCTCCGTCGAGGAGGTCGCCGACTACGACGCCTTCGGACGCCCCGGTGCCTTCCCCGAGTACCTTTGGGACGAGATGGTGCCGCGCCGCACCCCCCAGGGTCGCGAAATCCGCCGCCGACACCGGGTGAACACCATCCCGGAGATGATGGCACTGGTGGTGAACTCGGACGCGCTGCACCTCTCGGTGGCATCAGTGGCCGACATGGCACCGCCGGCCATCCGGATCATCCCCATCCACGACCTTCCACCCACCCCGGTCCGCCTGGCCTGGTACCGCGGCTCGGAACTGCCGGCGCGGGTGGCGCGGTTCATCGCCGCAGCGGAGGCCGCGAGCTCGGTGGCGCACCGACGGTGACACCGGTGCCCGGGCCTCCGCAGGCTTTCCGCCAGCCGTGCAGGCCCCGGCGGATCGCGTCGATCTGGTCGCGCACCATCCGCTCCGATACCGCGACGTCGGTGATCCCTGTGCATGCGTGGAAGGTGCCGGGGTAGTGGTGCAGTTCGGTTGGCACACCTGCCTCGATGAGACGGCGGGCGAACCCGAGGTCGTCATCGCGCAACGGGTCGAACTCGCAGGACGAGATGAACGTAGCAGGGAGCCCCGTCAGATCCTCGGCTCGGCCCGGAGCCGCGTAGGGTGAGACGTCGGTGCGCTCCGACGCGTCCTTACCACCGAGATAGTGGTGCCAGCTCATCAGCGCGCTGGCCCGGTCCAGCATCGGTGTGTCGACAAAGGCGAGAGCGGACTGGGTGTCCATCCGGTCGTCCAATTCCGGGAAGCTCAAGCACTGCATCCGCAAACGTAGACCGCGGTCGCGGGCCAGCAAGGCCAGCCCGGCGGCCAGCGCGCCGCCCGCACTGTCCCCACCCACGCCGAGCCGGTCGGTGTCCACACCCAGTTCCGAGCTGTGCCCGACAACCCATTCGAGCACCGCACAGCAGTCGTGGAGGCCATCCGGGAACGGGTGTTCCGGGGCTAACCGGTAGTCCATCGAGAACACCATGACCCGGGCCTGCTCGGCAATGCGCAGCACAGCCGAATGGTTGGTGTCCAAATCGCCGCTGATCAATCCGCCCCAGTGCATGTACAGCAGGCCGGGCATCGGTTCGGTGACACCGTGCGGCCGGTAGACGCGCACGGGCACCTCGGGGGCGCCGGGCGGCCCGGCAACCATGTGGTCCGCCACCTCCACCGGCTCGTCCGGCTGATACACAGGTAACTGTGCCATTATCGCCGCCAACTCGGCCCGTGCCCCGGCCACATCGGCGTAGTCCGAGGGCTGCAACTGCGCTGCCCAGGGGACGAGTTCAGGATCGAACGAGTACGTCATCAAATTCCTCTCGCAAAGCACGGCCAAGGGCACCTTCGCTCGATCCATTCTCGCATTCTCAGTTACAGCCCAGAGGGTTTTCTGGAATTTCGGTACGCGGCGGGACAGGTTAAGCGCCATCACCCCGAGTTGACCCGAGGTCCGACGATCAGTCGGCGAGCGTTCCCGACGCCGAAAGCAGCACGCCGGCAAGCGCTTCGCGCAGCGACTGCCCGACGTCGGGAACGGAAATGCCGAATCGGAAGAGCCAGGTGACGGATTGGACCAAGGGGACGTTCAGTTCGTCCTGCACGGTCGAGGAGGTCCTGCAATGACACCTGGGCCCCCTTCGAATCGCTGAAGGATAGCCCTTCCGAAGATCGGGACAGAACGTCGGAATTTCTACTCCTGAAGGCGGCGTATGCGATTTGGAAGCAACCGCTCCGGATTACTGCGTCGAACATCAGCCGATACGGGAAAGCCCCCGGGGAATGCAGCCCGGAGTATCCCCACCCAACCGTTATCGAAGGGAGCAAGACCGCCAACTACCGTGTTGTCGGCGTAAGAAACCGGTGCTGAAACCGCCTTCCCGTCCCAGGCCACGTAAACCTGGGCCACCAGCACATGTGTGCCCGGATGCAGCATCGGCGGCTGCACCGAGGCGCAGCAACACCCGTTTGACGAGCATGTCCTGGCCTTCCACGAACAGCTCGAAGGGCAGCCAATCGGCGCCCGCACCCGCCACACCTCCGTGCACTCACTGGAGCGGTACGCCCGCCCTGGCGTCGACACCGTCGCCCAGCACTTCGCTGCCCGCGCCCCTGCCGTTCGCCGACGCTGACCGGCTTGACCGGCGGACTGCGCCCCCTGCGCAAGCCGGACACCGTGAGCAATGAGGGGGCACCGACTCACGCGGGTCTCGGAAAACGCACCGGGCGTGAGCGGGGCGGTCTCGCCGGACAGCGGGACCGGCGCCTGCGGGAGACGCCCCAATACAGCGCCTCCCGTCCCGACGCCCTGTCTGTGGCCACCGGGGATCTCAGGCGCCCGTCTGCCTGATGCGTTCACGGACGGCCGCGCGGTCGATGCCCAGCTGCTCCATCAGCTCTGCCGCGGGATCCGGCCGCTCACAGTCAAGAATCGCGAGCAGTAGGTGCTCCGACGTGATGCGCCGACCGCCGGCCTTCTTCACCTCGGCGAGGGCGCGCGGAAGGACCGAACGGGCACCGGAGGTGAAGGGGGTGTGCTTACGTGAGGCGGGGATCGGCGGCCACTCGACGCCTTGGGCGTCGATGCCGATCGCGGCCAGTGCAGTCCGGTCGAGGGCGTCGAGGGCTGTACGTGCGGCCTCCAGGTCGGTGCCGAGGGATTGGACCGCGAACGAGCCGGTCTCGTGGAGGACTCCCAGGAGGAGGTGCTCCGTACTGATGCGGCGATCGCCGCGCAGCCGGGCTTCTTCCAGAGCATGGGTGACCGCCGTGCGGGCGCCTGCTGCGAATTGTTCGAACACTGTCGTCTCACTTCCCGTGTTTGGCGTGTACGGATTGCCGTGACACGCCGAGGGCATCCCCGATCTGTTCCCAGGACCATCCCTGCTGCCTGGCGCGGGCCACCGCTGCCGTTTCGACCTGCTCAGCCAGCCGATGGAGGGCACCCACCGCCCGTAGCCCAACGGCGGGGTCGTCTGATCTGAGGCGTTCTGAGAGATCTCCGGTTTCCATGACTGTCAGTTTGGATTGACAGTCGCCGCTTGTCAACCCAAACTGACAGCCATTTACTCGTCAACCCAGACTGACAAGAGTTGCGGGCGGGAAGTGGGGGGCGATACTGGTGGACTCGCGTAATCAACTGTCGCCAGTTCCCCGAGGAGTCCAGCCCGCTGGTGACCTTCCGTGATCTCCTGGGGCGTATCGGCTCCATGTGCCGCCAGTCTCGTTGCGGAGCCGGGTGGTGGTCTTGTGGTGGTAGCCGAGCGCGTCCGCGACCACGGGGGCGGGCATGTCGAGGAGCTGCTGGCGGATGACGGCGCCGCGGGCAGCTGCGGCCGGGACCCCGATCTGGTTCAGCAGAGCGGACACGTGATCGGGGCGGAACGGCTGGCCGGCCCTGCGGCCGGGGAAGAGCCAGCGGGACGCGGTGTTGGTGGCGGTGTTCATGTTGTCGCGGTGTGCGATGTGTTCCAGCAGCAGGTCGGCGACCGGCTCGGGGATCGGTGAGGGTGACTCCCCGAGCCGTAGCAGCACGGTGTCGCCGTCGCGGATGACGTCGTCGAGGGTGAGTCGGACGATGCGGCTTACGGGCTGCGCGTAGAGGACTCGCTCTGCTGCGCGCCTGCCTGGACCGCACCCACCTTGTCGAACTGCGGGAAACCCCCACGCCGCAAGACCGTGGGTGGATCGGCCGATCCCACCAGCTCCTCATCCCCCTGGCGAACTCCGCTCCTGCCGGCGCCCTCCCGTCTCTTCCAGAGCGCACCACCATCAGCCCGCTGATGCCGGGCCGATCCACCGTTCTGCACGCCCGTCTCTACGCTCACCCCCAGCGGTACGCCGAGATCATCGCCGGTCATCTGCCCGGACTGCTCAGCCTGTTCGAAAACCCACCGCGCTGGTGGTTCCTGCGTCACCGCGACACCAGCAGCCCGGCATCCGACCAGTACCTGATGCTGCACCTGACCCTGGCCACCCCGGACGACTACGGCCCCACCGCCGCACTGCTCCACGACTGGGCTACCGCCCTGAATCACCAGGGTCTGGCCGCCCGGCTGGAGCTGGCCACCCATCTGCCACAGGCCGGGCGCTACGGACACGGTCCCGCCCTCGATGCCGCATACGACGTCTTCACCGCAGACTCTGCCGCATGCACCGCACAGCTACGCGTCACCCCCGACGGCCCGACCTCCCAAGCCCTGACCGCCGCCAGCATGTACGACCTGGCCGTTCAGTTCATCGGCGACCCGCGCCAGGCCGACACCTGGCTGACCCACAACCTGCCCCGTGAACACGGCCACCTCGACCGGGACGTGACCCGCCAGGCCATCGCCCTGTCCGCTTCCGACCGGACGCACCTGCTGTCTCTGCCCTCAGGCCGGAACGTTGCCGACGCCTGGCAGAACCGCTCAGCCGCCCTGCGCACCTACCGCAATGAACTGGCCTCCCAACGCAACCCGCACACCGTCCTGCGGTCACTACTCCACCAGCACTACAACCGTGCTCTCCCTATCGACTCCGACCACGAACGCTCCACCGGCCGACTCACACGCGCCTGCGCCTTACGCCACGCGAAGGGACCGCAGTGACCACCGCAACCGACCCGACCGCAATCGCCGACTCATTCGCCCGGTCCCTGGACTCACCCCACCAGCCACCCGAAAACCAGCCCTGGCAAACGCAGTCCCTTTCTGCGGGCGCCGCCGGTACCGCCCTGCTCCACATCGAACGCGCCCACACCGGACGCGGCACCTGGCGCCAAGCCCACACCTGGATCACGGCCGCCGTCTCCAGAGACATCAGCGCAGCCGACACGACCGGCCTGTTCCTGGGTGCCCCAGCTATCGGCTTCATGCTCCTCTGCGCTGTCACCAACGACTCGCCCCGCTACCACCAGACGCTCGACGTCATGGACAGGCACGTGGTCGATCTCGCCCACCGCCGAGCCAGCGCCGCCGACACACGCCTACGCAGCGGACGTCACTCCACCTTCCACGAGTACGACGTCTTCTACGGGCTGGCCGGCATCGGCGCCTACCTACTGCGCAGCGCCCCCACGGGCACCGCCATGGAGCGCATCCTCACCCACCTCGTTGCCCTGACCCGTCCCGCCCCCGACGACGGGCTGCCCGGCTGGTGGGTCGGCCACGCCCCCAACCTCACCAACTCCAGTGACTTCCCTGGCGGGCACGCCAACCTGGGCGCAGCCCACGGCATCACCGGACCTCTGATGCTGCTTGCCCGCTCCCACCGTCAAGGCGTGACCGTGGACGGCCAGGCCGAGGCCATCGCCACCATCCTCGACTGGTTGGACATGTGGAGGCAGGACGGCCCCTCCGGGCCTTGGTGGCCTGAGCACATCACCACCGAAGAACTGCGCGAGGGCCGCACCGTGCGGACGGGGCCGGCCCGCCCAAGCTGGTGCTACGGCACCCCCGGTATCGCCCGTGCTGGGCAACTCGCCTCAATCGCCCTCGGCGACGCCCGGCGGCAGCACCTGTTCGAGGACGCGATGGCCAGCTGCCTGACCGATCCGGCGCAACTGAGCCGGGTCACCGATGGGGGGCTGTGCCATGGCTGGGCGGGCGTCTACCAGACGGCCTGGCGTGCGGCCCACGACGCCGCCACCCCGACCCTGCGTGCCGTTCTGCCCGGACTCGCCGCCGCTCTGGCCCAGCACGCCGAGCCCAACCTCGCCCCTGGCCTCCTGCAAGGCGACGCCGGAACCGCACTCGCCCTGACCACCGCAGCCCACGACGCCGCCCCGACCTCTGGATGGGACGCATGTCTACTGATCGACTGAAGCAGCCCACCCGTCTGGAAGCGACCCTGCACGCTGTGCTGGAGGTCCTGGCCGGCGCCGGCACGGACACCGCCGCCGCCCAGGCCGGTCTTGAACCCACCGACCTGGGCGCTGCCGTCGACGTCTACCAGCAGGCGGGGCAGCGTGCGCTCGCTGAGCAGGTGGGTCCCCCGGCGTGGCGTCAGCTGTATGTCCAATTCACTGAGTGGGACAAGGCCGAGCGGATCGCCGCCGACTACATCGCCCCTTTTACCGCTGTGGCGCGCGCTGTGTGGGATGCATCGGAGCCAACCCCTCCGCACCTGCGCATGTTCCGGGTGAGGATGGTCCTGGCGGCGATCGACCTGGCAGAAGGCTGCGAAGCCCAGGCGCAACCCTTGCACGACGCGATCGTCAGCGACACCACGCAGGCAGGCGACACCTACGCTGCGCGCGAGATCCTGCGCCACCCCTCCCTTTGGGTCAGCGAGCGGTCGCGCCGCAAGCTGGACGCGATTGCCCGCGACGGCGCCCTCGATCAGGGGAATCTGCCGGAGACGGTGCTTTCCACGATGATGCATGACGTCAACGCAGCGGGAGCGAGGCTCGTTCACTGCCTCACCGAGCAAGGGGCTGCGTCTCAGGGATAGCGATCTTGGTGGTGGATCCGCCACGGCTCGCCGGCCTCTTTGGATCAGGCGAGATCGCCGCGACCATCCTCGCCCGGACGTTCGGAGTACCGGCTTAGGACCCTTGTATATCCCGGGCTGGCTCCCTCACCCGAGCCCGATAAACCTCGTGCGCACACCGCTACCAGGCAACTACGATCCGTTGCCACCTCTTCCATCGTCCTGCCGCCACAGGAGTACGCCCATGTCCAGCGACGCCGACAGCAAACCCAGCTCTACCAGCAGTGACACCGAAACCGGCGAGAAATCGCAGCCCTCTGTCCCCTCGCAGTCCGTGCCGCAAGCGGAAGAACTCGGTTTCCGACGGCTCGGCGTCCGGACGGACTTCGCGAACGTCACCACGTTAGCCATGGCCAAACGCCTACCGCGGCTCATGCGACAGGCCTTGGCGCTCGGTTGGCGCACTCACAAAGCGTCGGTGACCGGCATGATCGTGTGCGATGTCGTGGCCGGCGCCATGGATGCGTTCGGGCTGCTGGCAACGACCAACGTCATCACCTCGCTGATTACCGCAGGCGACATGGCTGCCCGACTCCGAGAGTCCGCGCCCGCCCTGGTCTTTCTGATGGCCGTTGTCGGGCTACGGACGCTCGCCCGGATCACGGCCAATTGGCTCGCCGACCGCATCGCCCCGCTGGTGGCCCGTGAAGCGGAAATCGACCTTCTCACTGCCGGTACGAAGGCGGAGCTGGTTGCCTACGACCATCCCGGATACAACGAACGCTGGGACGCCGCCGATCGCGGCGCCGACGCATCCCGCGACATCGTTTTCGAAGCGCGGCAGGCCATCTCCGCGATCATGTCGTTTCTCGGCGCCGCAGCTGTCATCACCGTAATGCACCCCCTGCTTCTGCCGCTGCTGTCGCTGGGGGCGCTGCCGCGGACGGTTTCCGCGATCCGCGCAGCGCGGGTGCAGTACATCGAGTCCCGTCACACGATGAACGAGCGGCGGCTGCTGTCGCTGCTGCGGTCCCGGATCATCGACAAGCGCTTCGCCGACCAGATTCGGTCCGCCACGATGTTCCGGTTCCTCTTCGGCCGCTACCGCACCACATCAAGCAAGGTGCAGGAGCGCTGGCAGGCGGCGGCCGGGCACTCCGCGCTCATCAACCTCGCCGGCTCGGTCATCTCCGGCCTGTCCTCCGGGGTGATCTGGGGCGCACTCGCGCTGCTGCTGGCGTCCGGCCAGATTTCCGTCGCCAAGGCAGGAACCGTCGTCCTGGCCATGCGGACCGTGTCCACCGCCATGTCTGCGCTGATCTCCGCCTGGGCCCGGCTCTTCCGCACCGGCATGTACCTCGACGACTGGTCATCGTTTCTCGAAGAGGCCGGGGGACATCAGATGCAGCGCGGGCAAAAGCTCCCGCCGCCGCGGCCGCGGGTGTTCACCGCCGACGACATCGTCTTCACCTACCCCGGCGGCCAGGCCCCGGCCGTCAACGGGGTCTCCCTCACTGTCGGCCGCGGAGAGATCGTCGCCCTGGTCGGCGAGAACGGCTCCGGGAAAACCACCCTGGCCAAGCTCATCACCGGCCTCTACCTGCCCGACAAGGGCTCCATCACTTGGGATGAGACCGACCTGGCCGACCTCGACCCGGAAGAACTGTGGCGGCAGGTCGCCCACGTCCCCCAGGAATACGCCCAGTGGCCCCTCACCGCCCGAGAGAACATCAACCTGGGCCAGCCCCGCGAGGACGACGCCGAAGCCCTCCAGGTCGCCTCGAAAGCTTCCGGCGCCGACCAGGTCATGGAAGAACTCCGGTCCGGCCCGGACACCTTGCTGGCCTCCCAATGGTGGGGAGGTCAGGAACTGTCCGGCGGCCAATGGCAGCGCATCGCCCTCGCCCGCGCCTTCTATCGGCAAGCCGACCTACTCGTCATGGACGAGCCCACCGCAGCCCTCGACGCCCGCTCCGAACACGGAGTGTTCGCCGGCCTCCGCGATCTGGCCCAAACCCGCGGCATCCTCATGATCACGCACCGCCTCACCAACGTGGCCTCCGCCGACCGCATCATCGTCCTCGACCACGGCAAAATCGTCGAACAGGGCAGCTACGACCAGCTCCTCGAAGCCGACGGCCTCTTTGCCGAACTGCACCGCCTGCAGCACGACCGCTGAAATCCCGATACGTCGACAAGGAGAACCCGTGCAGCGAAATGCCTGGAATACCGTTCGCGCCCTTGCGGACTACTACGACGACAGGTCCGACCTGCCCCGCGAGCAGAACTGGATCCTGCAAGTCCTCAAGATCGCCGAAGAAACCGGCGAAGCCGCCCAGGCCGTCGTCGGCCTGACCGGAACCAACCCCCGCAAGGGCCTCTCCCACACCTGGGACGACGTACAGGCCGAGGTCGCCGACGTCATCATCACGAGCATGGTCGCCCTCGCGCGTATGCGTCCCGACCCGGACGAGTACTTCAACAACCAACTTGCAGCCAAGGCCGGCCGCGCGCTCGAAGGAACGGGCCGACTGCCGGCCCCGCGCACCCCGAGCCGGCTCAGGAACTCCGCCAAGGCAGTGGTCATCCACGACGGAAACGTGCTGTTGACGCGGAACCTCTGGCGCGGCCGGGAATGTCACTTCCTGCCCGGTGGCGGGCAGCTTCCCGGCGAGCACCTGCCGCAGGCAGTGGAGCGCGAGGTCCTTGAGGAGACTGGACTGTCCGTCACCGCCGGCCAACTACTGTGGGTTCGGGAGTGGGCAAGCCAAGCTGGCGACTTCCCGCAGGACAACGACATCGTTCACCGCATTGAGATCGCCTTCCAATGCACTCTCACCGGGAGCCCGGAGCTGTCTGGCGGCCACCACGCGGACAACGACCAGATCGGTGTGGAGTGGGTTCCGCTGGAGAAGGTCAGCAGCCTCGACACGCTCGCGCCGCACTACCGGGCCCGCATCACCTCACTTGGGGCCGGAACCCCGCAGGCAGCGGCCTACCTACCCAGCGAGACGGGGACGTGATCGGCAATGTGCGCCGCATCACCAACCGCACGGGCCGTACAGCACCCGATGAGACGAGGTGGTGTTAGCCGAGGAGCGCGGCCGCCAAATCGCCCTTCCTTTTCCTCCTCCTGGACGGGTACGCCCAGGAGGAGGAAAAGCTCTCCATGTGCAATCCGTTGAGGTTCCTGCATAGCACGGGTGTGAGTGGCTGATGGCGCATCTCTCTCGTGCAGCAGGACACCACGATGCGGCGAGCCGCTAATTTGAGGCACCGCCACTCACACAGATCGGCAAGCGCCGGGTGAGCGTGAACGCGTTCCGCAACGAGACGCCAAGCATCGCCTGTTAGCCCCATCCGGATGACCAGGCCAGACACAGGAGCCGAACGCTGCTCTCGCCGTCAGCGCCCCGCCGTCAATGAAGCAGCTTTGAGGCCCTTGACCGAGTAGCCCCGTAGCCAGATCCTCCACCACGGCTACCGGGAGCCCGGCGGGCGTAGCGCTCGGCAGCGCGAGAAGTCATTCGACCGCAAGAAGGACGCGATGGACTTCGCGACCAAGATGGAGAACGACAAGCGGGAGAACCTCTACGTCGATCCGGACGCCGGAAAGGTCTCAGTGCAGCGTTATGCGGCTGATTGGCTCGGGCTGAAGAGCATGGCCGCCGGTACGGAGGAGTCCTACGAGCGCATCATGCGCCTGCACGTACTCCCGCAGCTGGGCAAGAAGACGATCTCTCAGGTCACCGCGACGGACGTGGAAGAGCTGTACGCCTACTGGCGCCGGCAGGGCGCGGCGCCCAACACAATCGATTCCCGCCGCATTGCCCTCTCAGGGATGTTTTCTCATGCCGTACGACACAAAAGGATTCGCGAGAACCCGGTCAAGCTGGCCGAGAAGCCCGACAACCCCATCATGCAAGTAGATGAGAGGGCACTTCCCAGCTATGAAGAGGTTTCAGCCGTGGCCAAGGAAATTGGCCCCCGCTTGGAGCCGACCTTATGACTTATGGCGTGTTGCGGATTGCGCATAGGTGAGTCGCTGGGTGTTTTCCCGGAGGACATCGTCGACGGCACCTTGCGTTGCCGACAGCAAGTCGTGCGCATCAAGAATTCTTCGGGCAAGTACGTCGCCCTATATGCGCCCCTGAAGCACCGGAAAGAGGGCGAGTGGCGCGACATGCCTGCACCCGTCACCCTGGAGCCGCTCATTGAACGACTCCCCCTACGGAATCAAGCCGGCGGAATGATCTACCCGGACCTGTTTCGAAAGTCCTGGGATCGCGCCCTCAAACGTCTCGGGCTTCCCGACTACAACCCGCACGACCTGCGGCACAAATGGGCCACCGTGACCCTGAGCAACGGTGTACCCATCCACGAGGTGTCGCGATGGATGGGCCACAGCTCGATCAAGATCACGGTGGACCGATACGGCCATCTCACTCTCGACGGCAGTGAGCGCTGTCGTCAGGTCATCGAGGCCACCTTCGGGGTGCACATGCTCAGCGGATTCCCAGCTCCGCGAGAACTCGGTGCTGAGTTGGTGCCGGCTTAGCCGGGAAGTAGAGGTAACAGACCCCTCCTGAACCACTCTTGACCTGGCCGTTTGCGTCGTGGCGCTTCGTCCGCAGCCAGATGTTCTCGAATTGGCGGCGCTTGTAGACGCGCCGGACCGCGGCGTCGTTCGGGGAGGCCGGGTCGTTGGCGATGACGTCGCCGTCCGTGGTGAAGCCGACGATGGTCATCAGGTGGCCGGCGGTGCCGTAGCCCGCGCCGTCGAGTTCGGTCTTGAGGAAGGACTGGGACGTGATGACCGGGATGCCTGCGTGGATGAGGCGTTCGGCGTCCGTGAGGGAGGAGAGGCGGGTGACGAGGGACTGCAGGTCCCGGTAGGTGGCGGCGTAGGCGGCGTTGAAGGGCCAGTTGCCGCAGCCGTCGTACTGGTAGTCGAAGGTGTAGCGGGCGGCGTGGCAGACCTGGGGGTCGGCGTAGTCGGGGTTGACCCAGGACAGCTGCTGCTGGGTGGGCTTGCGGCCCCAGTATTCGACGATCATCTGGGAGGAGGTGGGGCTGCACCAGGCCTCGCCCCCGTTGTCGTACTCCGGGTACTGGCCCTTGTGGATCTCCTGCGAGTAGCGCGGGACGGTCAGCTCGCGGCCGACGAGGCCGGGCCTGGACGCCGGCACCTCGAAGCGGTCGGGGAGGTCCGAGCCCATGGCGCCCAGCCGCCAGACGGTGGGGGCGACGCTGCCACCGGGCTTGCGGTAGAGGGTGACGCGGAGCTCGTAGGAGGTCAGGCGGAGGCCGCTCGCCGGGGTGTCGATGGCGAACGTGTCGGTCGAGATGCTGCTCTTGCCGTCCTTCTGGCCGTCGACGGAGGTACGCCGGATGTCGCTGTCGCTGTCGCCGGCGGTCCAGCGGCCCATGACGTACCAGGGGGTGCGGCCGCCGTCGGTGTAGGTGCCGCGCAGCTCGACGGCGATCCATGTGCCGGGCGGGGTGTGCGCGTTCCAGGAGGCGACGACCTCGGTGGCCGGGACCGCGAGGCGGTGGACCGGCGACGTCCAGGTGGCGTACTCCCAGGTGGCGGACCTGCCGGTGTGCGGGTCCTGGTAGTCGAAGGACCCGGTCGGGTGTGCCAGGCGGATGCCGGGCCGGGCACCGGGCGCGAGGGCGGTGCCCTTGCCGCGGCCTCTGGTCCAGTCGGCTGTGGTGGTCCAGGCGTGATAGTCCACGAGGTTCTTCGGTCGGCGGGCGGGGGCGTCCGGGGTGGGGGCCGGGGCGGCGGTACCCGTTGCGGGACTGCGCGAGGCGTCGGCGGCCTGCGCCGAGGGGGCGGCGACACCCGCCGCGGCGGCGAGCGCGGCGGCCAGGACGGTGCGCCGGGGCGCGGAGCTGGTCATGGTGGAGGTCCCCCAGTCGGATGCGTACGAATGGGTGCGGGAGGTCGGGCCGGGGCCGCGGACGGGCACGGGCGGGTCAGCAGTGGCTCAACTATTGCCGTTTCCGGCCCGCTTCGGAAGGCGCTGCGACGCGCGTCGCCCGAGGAATATTGGTGTGGACCACTGGCGTGCGAAGGGGCCGGAGCCCCGCGCGTACGCTGGCGCAATGGATCGTGATCTGGCCTCGCTCGCCGCCCGGCTGCGCGCCGTGCCCCCGTCCTGCGGGCCGGTGCGGCTGATCGCGGTGGACGGGCACGCCGGGTCGGGCAAGAGTACGTTCGCCGGCCGATTGGCCGATGCGCTGGGTGGTGCGCCGGTGGTGCACACCGACGACCTCGCCACCCATGAGGAGCTGTTCGCCTGGAGCGAGCGGTTCGCCCACCAGATCCTCCAGCCGCTTTCCCGGGGCGAGACGGCGCGCTACGGCGTCTACGACTGGGTGCGCGGGGAGTTCACCGAGGTGCGTGAGCTGGCGCCCGCGCCACTGGTGCTGGTCGAGGGCGTGGGCGCGGGCCGGCGGGAGCTGCGCCCGTACCTGGCGTCCCTGGTGTGGATGGAACTGGCGCGCGAACACTCCTGGGAAAGGGGGCGGCTCCGGGACGGACCGGGGCTCGCCGCGTTCTGGAGTGGCTGGATTCCGGCGGAGCGCGCGCACTTCGCAGCGGATCCCTCGCGTCCGTATGCCGACTTTCTGGTGCACCAGAAGCAGATGGGGTACGAGGTGCTCATGGGACCGCCCGCGACGCCCTGACCGGCCCCAGATCTCACGCTCTGTAGTGGACGGCGGCCGGCGGGCCGAAAGGCGCCGACAGGGTCCCGCCGAGTGCCCCAACTCGGCTTGACCTGGGGGGCGTACAGGACTTACGTTCTCAATGTGCGGTTCTACGGACCGCCCGCAGATGCGAAGCCCCCGGTTGTTCCCCCGTGATCGGGGGCTTCGTTCTGTGCGAAACCACCTCTTATCGCCGCTCGGCGCTGTCCCTCCCTCACCCTGGGTCACCGCATTCTTCGCGCCGCCGCGCCCCTCCCCCGCGTCCGCTCTTGCCCCGTACCGCCCTCTACGACCTGCACCGATCCCGCAGGTACGATGCGAGTCTGTGCCACCGCAGGCCAGGACCGATGTACGCGCGGCGAAGGTCAACTCCCGCTCCGCGTACGCCGGTTCGCCCGGCCGCGGCCGGGCACGCGCCCGGCGGTACTGGGGGACGTGTTGTGTGGGGGGACGGGATGGATGTCGGCGCTCAGGGTTCGCCCGCCCCGGCCGAGCTCGCCTGGCTGCGCGCGGTCGACGCCTACACCGTGGGCGCCTATCCGCAGGCGGAGGAGGAGTTCCGGGCCGCGGTACGCCTCGATCCGTCGATGGCCGACGCCTGGCTCGGCCTGCACGCACTGCGTGCCGACACCTCCATCGCGCTGCTGCGGATGCACCGCCACCGCGACCGCTTCGGTGAGATGCGGGCCCGTCACCGACGCACCCTCAATTCCTGGTACTGGCTGGGGTGGTGGGTCCAGCCGGTGCTGGAGACCGGCCGGGATCTGCTGCTCGCCCATGCCTCCCATTGGCTCGACGGCCGTCATGTCGCCGAGCTGGACCAGGCGCTGGCCGGCTGCCCGCCGGTCGACACCGACGCCCAGGTGCGCTTTCTGCACGCCTGCCGCGCCTATCTCGTCAAGGACTGGGACCAGCTCGTACGGCACACCGAGCCGCTGCTCGGCGATCCGGTGCTGGGCATCGAGGCGGGGCTGTTCGGCGGGATGGCGCGGGTGCGGCTGGAGATGTACGGACAGGCCGAGCCGCTGTTGTCGGCCGCGTTGATGCGCTGCCGCAGCGAGCAGCCGCAGCGCAAGGAGCTGCGCTACTGGCTCGCCCGCGCCCATGAGGGCACCGGCCGCAGTGCCGCGGCGCTCCCCCTCTATCGCGCGGTGCACCGCGTCGACCCGGCGTTCATGGACACCGCGGCGCGGCTCGCCGCCATCGCGGAGGGGGACGGACTGGACGAGGGCGCCGATCTCGCGGCGGTCTCCGCATCCGGCCTCGGCCAGGAAGCCGGCGGCGATCTGGCCCCGCTCGATCCGGTCGACGGCCGTGAGCTGCTGGTGACCGGCGAGACGGACGGGCCGGACGGGGAGATCGGTGGCGTCCCGGCCGGGGGCGATGCCGCGGCCCGGGTCAAGGCGGCGGCGCCGGTGCCGCGCGGCGCCGAGCGGCTGCCCGCGGGGCCGGCCGATCCGGTGCTGCTGGAGAAGGCCCTGGCGGAGCTGGAGCGGATGGTCGGCATGGAGCCGGTCAAACGGCAGGTACGGGCGCTGTCGGCCCAGCTGCGCATGGCCCGGCTGCGGGCGAGCCAGGGGCTGCCGGTGCAGCCGCCGAAACGACACTTCGTCTTCTCCGGCCCGTCCGGCACCGGCAAGACGACCGTGGCACGGATACTCGGGCGGGTCTTCTACGCCCTGGGGCTGTTGGGCGGGGACCATCTCGTGGAGGCCCAACGGTCCGATCTCGTCGGCGAATTCCTCGGCCAGACCGCCGTCAAGGCCAATGAGCTGATCGACTCGGCGCTGGGCGGGGTGCTGTTCGTCGACGAGGCGTACAGCCTGTCCAACTCCGGCTACAGCAAGGGCGACGCCTACGGCGACGAGGCGCTGCAGGTGCTGCTCAAGCGTGCCGAGGACAACCGCGACCGGCTCGTGGTCATCCTGGCCGGCTACCCGGAGGGCATGGACCGGCTGCTGGCCGCCAACCCCGGCCTGTCCTCCCGCTTCACCAGCCGCGTCGACTTCCCCAGTTACCGGCCGCTGGAGCTGACCGCGATCGGCGAGGTGCTGGCCGCCGAGAACGGCGACCGCTGGGACGAGGAGTCCCGCGACGAGTTGTGCAGCATCAGCGGCCATGTCGTCGACCAGGGCTGGATCGACGAACTGGGCAACGGACGCTTTCTGCGCACCCTTTACGAGAAGAGCTGCGCCTACCGCGACCTACGGCTCTCCACCTGGCGCGGCACCCCCACCCGCGACGACCTCGCCACCCTCCGGCTGCCCGACCTGATGCAGGCCTACGGCGAGGTCCTCTCGGGCCGCGGCCCGGACGTCCAGGGGCCGCCGCCGAAGGGGCTGGATCTCTAGGGAGACCCCTGCGGGACGTCCTGGGGCTCGGCCGGGAATGCAAGGGCGGCGGAGCGTGACGGAAAGTGCCCGTCGGAAAAGCCGCAGCCTTCCGTGCGGACACAAGGCGGTTACCGATCAGCGGAACCGCTGATTTCCCCTTCCGCTTCGCGGCTCTCCGTACGGACCGAGAGCCCCGGTGTGACGCCTGGGGAGAATCGGTCATTCCGCAGCAACGCCCCTCGCCCACCGGCCGCGCATGACGGTGCGGTCGACAGCTCCGGCGGCGACAAGGCGGCCTTGAAGGCGTGCGTCGAGAAGGCCGACGGCCCGGCTCCTGCCGCCCAATGGGCCGCCCCGGTCCAGCAGATCGATGACGTTTCCGGCGAGGAAAAGGAGACGGCACGGGCCGATTTTTCCTGCCACGATCAGAATCATGTGCAACAGACCTGGTTCGACGCCGAGGTGACCCTCCAGAAACGGCCATAAATCGGCCATCAAGAAGAATCAGAAAGCGCTGAACGAGGTGAAGAAGGCCCACGAAGCTGCTGTTGCCAGGGCTTCCGCGGTCACCGGCCGATAGCGTCCAGCTCTCCGGCCGGCAGCGGTGCCTCCTCACGGGGCTCACTGACCCGGTCGCCCGGAGCACGGTCGCCCGAAGCCCGCTCTCCCGGAGCACGGTCTCCCGCGGCCCGCTCGCCCCGGGCACGGTGGCCTCGGGCGGCGGGGGCCCGGTGGTGGGCCGGGTCGCGGACCTCGCCGACCAGCATCTCCAGCACGTCCTCCAGCGCGACCAGGCCGAGCACCCGGCCGGTCGCGTCGGCGACCGCCGCCAGGTGGGAAGCGGCCCGGCGCATCGCCGTGAGGGCGTCGTCCAGGGGCAGCTCGGCGCGTAGCGTCGTCATCGGATGCCAGATGCGCTGGGGCACCGCGCGGTCGCGTTCCTCCAGGTCAAGGACGTCCTTGACGTGCAGATAGCCCATGTAAGCGCCGCCGGGCGCACACACCGGGAAGCGGGAGTAGCCGGTCCGTACGGTCAGCCCCTCCACCTGGCGGGGCGTCACCGTCGGTTCGACGGTGACCAGTGCGGCCCGGTCGAGGAGGACGTCCGTGACGGGCCGGCTGCCCAGTTCCAGCACGTCGGAGAGCTGTTCCTGCTCGGCCGGATCGAGCAGGCCCGCCTGCACCGAGTCCTCGACGAGATGGGTCAGCTGCTCACTGGTGAAGACCGCCTCGACCTCGTCCTTCGGCTCCACGCGGAAGATCCGCAGCACCCCGTGGGCGCAGGCGCCGAGCAGCGCGGTGACCGGACGGCACAGCCGTGCGAAGGCGACCAGGCCCGGGCTGAACCACAGTGCGGTCTTCTCGGGTGCCGCCATCGCCAGGTTCTTGGGGACCATCTCGCCGATGACGAGGTGGAGGAAGACCACCAGCGCCAGGGCGATGACGTAGCCGAGCGGATGGACCAGGGCGGCGGGCAGGTGGACCGCCTCGAAGACGGGTTCCAGGAGGTGGGCGACGGTGGGCTCGGCGACCGCACCGAGCGTCAGGGAGCAGACGGTGATGCCGAACTGGGCGGCGGCCATCATCTGCGGAAGGTTCTCCAGGCCGTGCAGCACCTGCCGGGCCCGGGACGAGCCTTCGGTCGCCAGCGGTTCGATCTGGCTGCGGCGTACCGAGACCAGGGCGAACTCGGCGCCGACGAAGAAACCGTTGGTGAGGACGAGCAGCACCGCGAAGAGCAGTTGGACCAGTGTCATCGGGCCACCTCCGCGCTCATCACGACGGCCTCACGGGGTGCCTCGGAGGCGGCGGGCACCGTGACGGTGGCGGTCCGGACGATCCTTATCCGCTCGGCACGGTGGTGCGACACCAGCCGTACCCGCAGCCGCCAGCCGTCGAGTTCCGCGATGTCGCCGGGGGCCGGGATCCGGCCGAGTATGTGTGCCACCAGTCCTGCCACCGTCTCGTACGGTCCTTCCGGGGCCTCCAGGCCGATCCTCCGCAGGGTGTCCACCCGGCAGCCGCCGTCCGCGTCCCAGGCGGGGCGGCCCTCCTCGGGCGGGGCCTGGCCCAGTTCGGGCAGGTCCACCCCGTCGTGCTCGTCGCGGACCTCACCGACGAGCTCCTCGATGATGTCCTCCAGGGTGACCACGCCGGCCGTGCCGCCGTACTCGTCGACGACCACCGCTATCGGCTGTTCGCTGCGCAGCCGCTCCAGCAGCGGCTGTACCGGCAGGGTCTCGGGCACCAGCAGCGGCGGCACCGCGATCCGGCCCGCCGGAACGCGCAGCCGGTCGTGCGCCGGGACGGCCAGCGCGTCCTTGAGGTGCACCATGCCGACGACCTCGTCGAGGCGGGTGTGGTAGACGGGGAAGCGGGAGAGTCCGGTGGCGCGGGTCAGGTTCACCACGTCCTCGGCGGTCGCGGACGCCTGCAGGGCGCTCACCCGTACCCGCGGCGTCATGACGTTCTCGGCGGTCAGATCACCCAGCGAGAGGGTGCGGACGAACAGGTCCGCGGTGTCCTGCTCCAGGGCGCCCGCGCGGGCGGAGTGCCGGGCGAGCGAGACCAGTTCGCCCGGGGTACGGGCGGAGGCCAGCTCGTCGGTCGGCTCCACGCCCAGGGCGCGCACCAAACGGTTGGCGACGGTGTTCAGCAGGGTGATCACCGGGCGGAAGAAGCGGGAGAAGGCGCGCTGGGGGCCGGCGACCACCCGGGCGACGGGCAGCGGCTTGGAGACCGCCCAGTTCTTCGGCACCAGCTCGCCGACGACCATCTGGACCGCGGAGGCCAGCAGCATGCCGACGACCACGGCGGTGCCTGGCACCGCGCCCGCGGGCAGGCCCGTGGCGGCCAGCGGTCCGGACAGCAGCTCGGCCAGCGCGGGCTCGGCGAGCATGCCGACCACCAAGGAGGTGATCGTGATGCCCAGTTGGGTGCCGGACAGCTGGAAGGAGAGTTCCCGCAGGGCGGAGACGACGGTGGGGGCGCGGCGGTCGCCGTCGGCCACGGCCCGTTCGGCGTCCGCCTTCTCGACGGTGATGAGTCCGAACTCGGCAGCGACGAAGAAACCGTTGGCCAGGATCAGGACGAGAGCCGCGGCGAGCAGCAGCAAGGGGCCGGTCATGCCGCCGCCTCCGTGGTACGCGGGGGCTGGGGAGGGGCGGCGCAGGTACTACAGGACGATCCGTCCATTGCCGGAGGGAGTCACTCCTCGGGTCGGTGTTGGCCCCCTGAGGGGCAGGGCGCAGGGTGCGCCCCGGAGAACAGAGTAAACAGCGGGACCCTGATTAGGGCAGGCTCAACCGGCCGTGTGGTCGACAGCACCGTGCTTCTCGGTGAGATCGCGCAGCGCACGGGCGTCCCGGATGGCCTGGTCCCTGGCGATACCCGGCTGGATGCCCATGGCGGGCAGGCTGGTGCCGTCGGCGAGGTCGAGATGGACCCAGGGGTCGCCTTCGCGGAGGTTGACGCGCAGGATCTGGGCCCAGGCCAGGTCGCGCTTGGTGGTGAGGTTGACCACCGTGACGCCTTCCTGCCGCGCCACCACCTTGGGGCGGCTGAGCAGCAGGAGGACGGCGAGCACCAGCAGCCCGGTGACGACGAAGCTCAGCCGCTCGCCGCCGGTCAGCTTCGGCAGCAGCAGCGCGATCACGGTGAGGGCGGCGAGCTGGGCGATGCCGACGGCGTACAGGACGACCCGGGTGCGGGTCGGCCGGAACGTCACCGGGAGGCTGGGCAGGGGCGCGGACACGTCGTCGGGTCTTCCGTCGGGGAGGCAGCGGTGCGTACGGGGATCAGGAGGCGCGGGGGCCGGAGCCGGCCCGGCCGCGGGTCAGAGCCGGCAGGCGTGGATACCGGTGGTCAGGATCGCGCGGGCGCCGAGGTCATAGAGCTCGTCCATGATGCGCTGGGCGTCCTGGGACGGGACCATCGAGCGGACCGCGACCCAGCCCTCGTGGTGCAGCGGGGAGACGGTCGGCGACTCCAGGCCCGGGGTGAGGCCGACGGCCTTCTCCACGTGCTCGACCCGGATGTCGTAGTCCATCATCACGTACCGGCGGGCCACCAGGACGCCCTGCATCCGGCGCAGGAACTGGCGCACCTTCGGGTCGTCGTCCGGCGCGCCGGTGCCGCGGATGACCACGGCCTCGGACTTCAGGATCGGCTCACCGATGATCTCCAGCCCGGCGTTGCGCAGGGTGGTGCCGGTCTCCACGACGTCCGCGATGATTTCGGCGACGCCGAGCTGGATGGCGGTCTCCACAGCGCCGTCGAGGTGGACGACGGAGGCGTCCACGCCGTTGTCGACGAGGTGCTGGCGGACCAGGCCGGAGAACGAGGTGGCGATCGTCATGCCGCCGAACTCGCTGACGTCCTTGGCGGTACCCGGACGGGTGGCGTAGCGGAACGTCGAGCCGGCGAAGCCGAGCTGGAGGATCTCCTCGGCCGGCGAGCCGGAGTCCAGCAGCAGGTCACGGCCGGTGATGCCGATGTCGAGCTTGCCGGAGCCGACGTAGACCGCGATGTCGCGCGGGCGCAGGAAGAAGAACTCGACCTCGTTCTCGACGTCGACCAGGACCAGTTCCCTGCGGTCCTTGCGCTGGCGGTATCCGGCCTCATGGAGCATCGCCGACGCAGGCTCGGACAGTGAACCCTTGTTGGGGACAGCGATGCGCAGCATGAGAGCGAATTCCTTTGCACTGAGGGGTGTTGCGGCGGGTACGGGGGTGGATCAGAGGTGGGCGTAGACGTCGTCGAGGGAGATGCCCTTGGCGACCATCATGACCTGGAGGTGGTAGAGGAGCTGGGAGATTTCCTCGGCGGCGGCCTCGTCGGACTCGTACTCGGCGGCCATCCACACCTCGGCGGCCTCCTCGACGACCTTCTTGCCGATCGTATGGACACCGGCCTGTACCAGCTCGGCGGTGCGGGAGGTGGCGGGGTCGCCCGTGGCGGCCTTCTGCTGGAGCTCGGCGAAGAGCTCCTCGAACGTCTTCTTGGACATGATGGTGACCACCCTACGCGGTGAAGTTGCGGCGGCGTGCAACGCCTCGGCCGATGGGTGGTGGCCGGCGACGGGTGGGCGTGCAACGCCTCGGCCGAAGGGTGGTGGCCGGCGACGGGCGGGCGTTCAGCGCCAGGGCTCGGACACGGTCCGCAGCGTCGCGGCGGTGGCGACGGCGGCGGTGACGGCCTCGTGGCCCTTGTCCTCGGTCGATCCTTCGAGACCGGCACGGTCGAGCGCCTGCTGCTCGGTGTCGCAGGTCAGCACGCCGAAGCCGACCGGTACGCCGGTGTCCACCGACACCTGGGTCAGGCCCTGGGTGACGCCCTGGCAGACGTAGTCGAAGTGCGGGGTGCCGCCCTTGATGACCACGCCGAGAGCGACCACCGCGTCATAGCCGCGGCCGGCCAGCACCTTGGCGACGACCGGCAACTCGAAGGCGCCGGGGACCCGCAGCAGGGTGGGCTCGTCGATGCCGAGCTCGGTCAGGGCGCGCAGCGCGCCGTCCACCAGGCCGTTCATGACCTGCTCGTGCCATTGCGCCGCGATGACGGCCACCCGCAGGTCGCCACAGTTCTTCACGGTCAGTTCGGGTGCGCCCTTGCCGCTCACGGTTCTCCTCTTACGGGTGGTGGTGCTGGTGCCGGTCTTACGGGTGGTGGTGCTGTCTTAAGGGGTGGTGCTGTCTTAAGGGGTGGTGCTGTCTTAAGGGGTGGTGCCGGTCGCTACTGGTTGTCGCAGGTGGTGGCGGCGGTGGGTGCCGCGTCCGCCGCTCCGGCCGCCCCCGTGGTGACACCGGGGTCCAGCCAGGGCAGGTCGTGCCCCATCCGGTCCCGCTTGGTCCGCAGATACCGCAGATTGTGCTCACCGGCCTTGACGGGCATCGGCTCCCGGCCGCTGACCTGCAGGCCGTACCGCACCAGGGCGGCGGTCTTCTCCGGGTTGTTCGTCATCAGGCGCAGGGAGCGCACCCCGAGGTCCTGGAGCATCTGCGCGCCCGCGGCGTAGTCGCGGGAATCGGCGGGCAGGCCCAGTTCGAGGTTGGCGTCCAGGGTGTCGCGGCCGCGCTCCTGGAGCTCGTAGGCACGGAGCTTGGACAGCAGCCCGATGCCGCGTCCCTCATGGCCGCGGAGGTAGATCACCACGCCCCGGCCGGCTTCGGTGATCCGCTGCAGCGAGGCCGCCAGCTGGGGGCCGCAGTCGCAGCGCAGCGAGTGGAAGATATCCCCGGTCAGGCACTCGGAGTGCACCCTGACCAGGACGTCTTCGCCGTCGCCGAGCTCGCCCGCGACCAGCGCGATGTGCTCGACGCCGTCGACGGTGGAGCGGTAGCCGTACGCGGTGAACTCGCCGTGGGCGGTGGGCAGCCGGGTCTCGGCCTCGCGGCGGACGGTGGGCTCGGACGACTGCCGGTAGGCGATCAGGTCCTCGATGGAGATGATCGACAGGCCGTGCTTACGGGCGAACGGCACCAGCTCCGGCAGCCGCAGCATCGTGCCGTCCTCACCCGCGATCTCCACGATGGCCGCGGCCGGGCGCAGTCCGGCCAGCCGGGCGAGGTCGACGCCGGCCTCGGTGTGGCCGTTGCGGACCAGCACGCCGCCGGGCCGGGCGCGCAGCGGGAAGATGTGGCCGGGCCGGACGAAGTCTCCGGCGACCGACTCGCCGGAGGCCAGCAGCCGCAGGGTGGTGGCGCGGTCGGCGGCGGAGATGCCGGTGCTCACGCCGTGCGCGGCGGTGGCGTCGACGGAGACGGTGAAGGCGGTCCGCATCGACTCGGTGTTGTGCTCGACCATCTGCGGGAGTTCCAGCCGGTCCAGCTCCGGGCCCTCCATGGGGGCGCAGATCAGTCCGCGGCACTCGCTCATCATGAAGGCGACGATCTCGGGGGTGGCCTTCTCCGCGGCGAGCACGAGGTCGCCCTCGTTCTCGCGGTCCTCGTCGTCCACGACGACCACGGGACGGCCGGCGGCGATATCGGCGATGGCCTGCTCGACGGGGTCGAGGTCCAGGGACGCCTCGTCGTCGGCGTTCTCGGTGTCATACCAGCTCTTGAGGGCGGTCATGCCGCTGCTCCTTCCAGGACGGTGCGGCCGGCGGCGCGCGAGCGCAGCCACCAGTCGCGCATGCCCCACACGACGAGGGCGAGATAGACGACGTAGACGAGGCCGGAGAAGGCGAGGCCGCTGCTGAACGCGAGCGGGACGCCGACGATGTCGACCAGCAGCCAGGCGCACCAGAACTCGACCAGTCCGCGGGCCTGGGCGACCATCGCGGCGAGCGTGCCGACGAAGATGTAGGCGTCCGGCCAGGGGTTCCAGGACAGCTGCGGGACCAGGGTGAACAGGGTGCCGACGGCCGCGGTGCCCACGGCGGTGCCGCCCAGCAGCAGGCCGCGCTCGCGCCAGCCGGCGAAGCGTACGGCGATCGAGCCGTCCTGCGCCTGCCGGCGGCCGCGCTGCCACTGCCGCCATCCCCACAACGCCACGCCGATGACCAGGAGTTGCTTGCCGACGCCGCCGCTGAGGTGGGCGGAGGAATAGGCGGCGACGAGGATCACGCCGGAGAGGAACTGGGCGGGCCAGGTCCAGATGGAGCGCCGCCAGCCGAGCGCCAGGGCGGCCAGACCGATGGTGTTGCCGATCATGTCCGACCAGATGACGTGCTGTCCGAAGGCGGTGAAGGCCGCGCCGTTCAGCGAGTCGAGGGCACTCACCGGTCCATCTCCTTGAGCTCGTCGAGATCCTTGAGGTCGCCGGTGCCCCGGCCGAGCAGCCGCTCGACGTACTTGGCGAGGACGTCGACCTCAAGGTTGACCGGGTCGCCGGCCTTCTTGATACCCAGGGTGGTCAGGGCGAGTGTGGTGGGGATGAGGCTGATGGTGAAGAAGTCGTCCCCGGCCTCCACCACGGTCAGGCTGACGCCGTCGACGGTGATGGAGCCCTTCTCGACGACATAGCGGGACAGCGCGGCCGGCAACGCGATCTTGACGATCTCCCAGTGCTCCGCGGGAGTGCGCTCGACGAGGGTGCCGGTGCCGTCGACATGGCCCTGGACGAGGTGTCCGCCCAGCCGTCCGCCCAGCGCCATCGGGCGCTCCAGGTTGACCCGCGAACCGGCGGCCAGCGCGCCGAGGCTGGAGCGGTTCAGGGTCTCGGCCATCACATCCGCGGTGAACTCACCGTCGGCGGTGTCCACGACGGTCAGACAGACGCCGTTGACGGCGATCGAGTCGCCGTGCTTGGCGTCCTCGGTGACGACGGGGCCGCGCAGTCGGAAGCGGGAGGCGTCACCGAGGTCGTCGACGGCGACGACCTCACCCAGCTCTTCGACGATTCCGGTGAACACTTCAGTTCTCCTCGGGGAGGGCGTGGCGGATGGGGCTGGCGGTGATGCGCAGGTCGGGTCCGAGCCGTTCGGTGTCGGTCACGTCGAGCCGCAACGCCTGGGCGATGGTGGTGATTCCGGCGTCGCCGACGGCGGCCGGTCCGGCGCCGAGCAGCACCGGGGCGAGATAGCCGACGACCTTGTCGACGGCCTGGGCGGCGAGGAAGGCCCCGGCGAGCGTGGGGCCGCCTTCGAGCAGGACGGAGCGCACCTCGCGCTCGTACAGGGCCTGGAGCAGTGCGGGGATGGACAGCCCGCGCCCCCCGGCGCCGCGCGGAAGCCGGAGGATCGGGGCGAGGCCTTCGAGGTGGCCGGCGTCGGCGTCCTCGGCGACCGCGATGAGGGTGGGGGCCGTGCCGTCCAGGACGCGGGCGCCGGCCTTGACGGCGGTGGCGCCGGAGTCGACGACGACCCGCAGCGGCTGGCTGATCTCGTCGTCGGCGAGTCCGCTGATCCGGGCGCCGAGCTGCGGGTCGTCGGCGCGGGCGGTGCCGGAGCCGACGATGACGGCGTCCGCGGCGGCCCGCAGCCGGTGCACATCGGCGCGCGACCGGGGCGAGGTGATCCAGCGGCTGGTGCCGTCGGCGGCGGCGATCCGGCCGTCGAGGGTGGCGGCGTACTTCCACAGGACGAACGGGCGGCGGCGCAGGACCGAGGTCAGCCAGGCCTCATTGCCGGCGGCGGCCTCGTCGGCGAGCAGTCCGCCTTCGACGTCGATCCCGGCGTCGGCCAGGGTGACCGCGCCGCCGGTGGCCGTCGGATCGGGGTCGGAGACGGCGTAGACGACGCGGGCGATCCCGGCGTCGATCAGCGCCTGGGCGCAGGGACCGGTGCGGCCGGTGTGGTTGCAGGGTTCGAGGGTGACCAGTGCGGTGCCACCCCGTGCCCGCTCGCCCGCGGCACGCAGGGCATGGACCTCGGCGTGCGGCCCGCCGGCCCGCTGGTGCCAGCCCTCGCCCACCGTGCGGCCCGCGGCGTCCAGGACGACACAGCCCACCACGGGGTTGGGGCTGGTGTGCCCGAGGCCGCGCGCGGCGAGCTCGATGGCTCGGCGCATCGCCGCGGTCTCGACGGGGGCTGCGGTGGCCACCGGGTCCTCCTGCCTCTCAGGGCACGGACTCCGGGGCTGTCTGGACGACAGAAAGCGGAACAACGCCACGGGAACACCGCGCCGGAAAGGAGAACCCGTCCGGAAAATCCGGACGCGCCGCCGACGGCGGTCTACCGAAGCTGGCCCGCCGCGCACTGCCTCCCATCCGGACTTTCACCGTCGGTGCAGGAATTTCACCTGCTCAACCGGCCGCTGGCTGCGGACGGGTCGCGGACTGTTACCGCCGGTTCGGAATTACACCGACCCCGGAGTGCGCTGCTGCTTCTTATGTCAGTACAGGTTCAGTCTGCCACGCCCGGTAGTCGCCCATGCGGGCGAAGCGCTGTGGGCTGCCTCACAACACCCGGCGCGCCGCCTGTCACAGACGGCGCAGGTGATTCGTCATAGCGGAGAAGCACGTGTCCCTTCTCCCCCAAGGACTGATCCGCAATGGCGACAATTCTGGTGACCGGCGGCACGGGCACACTCGGGCGGGCCCTGGTCGGCCGGCTGCTCGACGAGGGCCATGACGTCCGGTCGCTGAGCCGGCGGCCGCACACCGGCACGGCCCGACCGCGCCCGCTTTCGTACGCGGTCGACCTGCGGGACGGCACGGGCCTGCCCGAGGCGGTGACGGGCGTGGACGCGATCGTGCACTGCGCCTCGTCACCGACGGGCGGGGACACGGAGGCGGCCGGGCGGCTCGTCGCGGCGGCGAGGGCGGCGGGCGTGGCGCACCTGGTGTACATCTCGATCGTCGGCGTGGACCGGGTCCCGATCGGCTACTACCGCACCAAGCTCGCCGTGGAGCGCCTGATCGAGGACTCCGGTATCGGCTGGACGGTGCTGCGGACGACACAGTTCCACAACCTCGTGCTCGACGTGATCAAGGCGGGCGCCCGGTCGCCGGTGCTCCCGGTGCCGACGGGCGTACGGGTGCAGCCGGTCGAGGTACAGGAAGTCGCCGCCCGGCTGGCCGAGTTGGCGGTCGGCGAACCGGCCGGGCGGGTCACCGACATGGGTGGTCCCGAGGTGCTGGACGCCGGGGATCTCGTACGGGCCACGCTGGAAGCGGGCGGGCGGCGCCGGCTGCTGATGCCGCTGTGGCTGCCGGGCGCGTCCGCCGCGGCACTGCGCCGCGGCGGCAACCTCACCCCGGAGCACGCCGACGGTCTGCGGACCTACGCCGCATTCCTCGCGGAGCGTACGGGGGGCGGAGCGCGTCGATGAGGCACCACCAGGGAGCGCCCGGAGCCGCGCGGCGCGGCCGGCGGCGGCGGGGCACACCCGGCCCGCGGTCGCCCCGCCGGCTCACCCCGCGGACGTGAACAGCTCCCTCTGAGCGGCCTCGCGCGCGGCGAGGACGGCACCGCGCAGCACCGCCCGCCCCCCGACCGTCCCCGCGCGGACGTCGGTGCGCAGCGGGGAGAGCCGGGCCAGCTGCCCGGCGACCCGCCCGGCGAGCTCCTCGCCGCCGCCCCGGCCGATCTCCCCGCCGAGGACGACACACCCGGGGTCGAGCACGGCGCACACCGCCGCCACGCCGAGGGCGATCCGCGCGGCCAGTGCGTCCAGGAAGGCCGCACCGGCGTCGTCGGCGGACACGGCGGACACGGCGGACACGGCAGAAACAGCGGACGCGGCGGCGCGTACGACGGCTTCGGCGGGCGGAGCATCCGCGTCGCCGGCATCGGCATCGGCATCGGCGGGTGGGGCGTCGGCGGCATCGGGCGGGGGTGTGTGCGCCGTCTTGGGCCCGGTGCCGGCCGCGGCCGGCAAGAAGCCGTGCTCCACGGCGAGGGCACAGATCGCGGCGGAGCCCGCCAGGGAGTGGAAGCCGCCGTCGCAGCCGCTCGCCGAGGGCAGCGCGGCGGTGCCGGGGACCGGTAGAAAGCCGATCTCGCCGGTGCCGCCCGAGGCGCCGCGCCGCAGCGTGCCGTCCAGGACGACCGCGGCGCCGGTGCCATGGCCGAGCCAGAGCAGGACGAAGGTGTCGCGGTCGCGGGCCGCGCCGTCCCGCTGCTCGGCGATGGCGGCGAGATTGACCTCGTTCTCCAGCAGGACGGAGACGCCACACCGTGCCCGCAGCGCGGCGGTCAGGGCGACATGCCAGGACGGGATCCAGTCGGTGCCGCCGAGCCGCCCGGTGGCGGGGTCGACCAGGCCGGGAGCGCCGACGGCGATGGTGTGGGCGTGGTGTGCGCCCGCCGCGGCAAGCGCCTTGTCCACGGCGGCGAGAGCGGTGGCCACGGCCGCCTCGGGCGTGTCGTCGGCGCCGATGGATACGGTGCGCTCGTCGCGTACCTCGCCGAGGAGGTCCGCGACCGCGACGGTGACGCCGTGCGTCCGCAGATCGAGGCCGACGAGATGCGCCCGGTCGGCGACGATTCCGTAGAGCCGGGCATTGGGGCCGCGCCGCTGTGCGCCGCTCTCGCCGACCACGGCGATCAGCCCGGCCGCCTGGAGGCGTTCGACGAGATCCGCCACGGTCGGCCGGGACAAACCCGTCAGCACGGTGAGCTGACCTGCCGTCAAGGCGCCTTCGGACTGCAGGAGTTGCAGAGCCAGACGGTCGTTGATCAGCCGTGCGGTGGCCGGGGAGGCGGTGCGGCCGGCCGCGGCCGCGCGCGGTGCATACATGGCGTGAGTCTTCCCTCCGGTGGGGTCAACACCCTTATTATCAGGCAGGGTTCCTGATAATTTACGCGCATGGCTGGCAACGGTGTCCCCCACAACGTCACCCCGCTCCCCCGCGAGGAGCTGCGTCGCGCCCGCCGCTCCGTGGCCCTGGTGTTCCTCATTCACGGCTCGGTCACCGGCAACTTCGCGACCCGTATCCCCTGGATCCAGGACCACACCGGCATGTCGCCGGGCCAGCTCGGCCTGGCCCTCGCCTTCCCCGCGATCGGCGCGTCCCTGGCGATGCCGCTGGCCGGCCGGATCAGCCACCGCTTCGGCGCCCGCACCGCGCTGCGCGGCCTGCTCGCCCTGTGGACCCTGTCGCTGCTCCTGCCCGCCCTCTCCCCCGGCCTGTACACCCTCTGCGCGGCGCTGCTGCTGTACGGCGCGGCCGCCGGGACGTCGGACGTCGCGATGAATGCGCTGGGGGTGGAGACCGAGGACCGGCTCGGCAAACCGATCATGTCGGGACTGCACGGTATGTGGAGTGCGGGCGCCCTGCTGGGCTCGGCGGCCGGCACGGTGGCCGCACACGCCGGGTGGGATGCCCGGATCCATCTGACCGGTGCGGCGCTCGTCCTGAGCGTCCTCGGTGCGCTCGCCTGCCAGGGCGTACTGGATCTGCGCAGCGCCCCCGAGGAGCATCCGCCGCCGCGCTTCGCGCTGCCGCCGAGGTCGGCGCTGCTCATCGGCGCCATAGGGTTCTGCGCGGTCTTCGCGGAGGGCGCCGGCCTGGACTGGTCGGCGGTCTACCTCCGCGACGCACTGGGCACCGATGCGGGCCTGGCGGCCGCTTCGACCACCGCCTTCGCCTGCACCATGGCCGCCGCCCGGCTGGCCGGGGACAAGGTGGTGGCCCGCTTCGGCGCGGTGCACACGGTGCGGGCCGGCGGGGTGCTGGCCGCCGCGGGCGGCCTGCTGATCATCGCGGCCCGGCATCCGGCCATGGCCATGGGCGGGTTCGGCCTGATGGGCCTCGGGATCGCGGTCGTGGTCCCGCTGGCCTTCGCGGCCGCCGGGCGCAGCGGTCCCGCGCCCAGCCAGGCGATCGCGGGTGTCGCCACGATCACCTACGCCTCCGGGCTGATCGCCCCGTCCGCGATCGGCGGTATCGCCCAGGCGACCTCGCTGACGGCGTCGTTCATGCTGGTGACGGCACTGGCGTGCGGGCTGGTGCTGGGCGCGCGGGTTCTGCGGGTACCGAGCCGTACGACATCCGGCAGCGCCCCCGCGATGACCGGCGACCTGGAACGGTCATGAGCCCGGCCGCTCCGGATCGCATACGGCCGCGGACGTGATCCCGGCAGCTCAAGGTCGCCGACGGGTCAGGCCGCGTCCGCCTCGGCGCCCGCGGCCGCCTCCTCCGGCCGGAGCAGCTGCGTCGCGACGCTCCGGGCCCGGTCGGACCAGGGAGTGGGGCGCAGCGTCTGCGCATCGACGCGGACCAGCACCCGGTGGCCGTGGGCGTAGGTCTCGCTGCCGTCGGCCGAGCAGATCCGGAAGCCGTAGGTGAGGCCGGTGCGACCGAGGCGGGCGACCCAGAGGTGTGCCGCATAGCGGCCGGGGCGGGTGACGGGACGCTCATAGGAGACGCGCATCTCCTTGATGACGTTGCACATATCGCCCGCGGCGGCCCAGTCGCCGTCGAAGCCGAAGCCATGGCCGTGCCAGTACTCCGCCCAGGCGCGCTCGGCCAGCAGCGGGTAGCGGGAGTTGTGGAGCATGCCGAGCGCGTCGAGGTCGTCGAAGTGGACGGTGACGGGGACCAGTTCGCCGTACGGGACGGTGGTGGTCTGCAGGGCTTCGACGCTCACGGGTGGTGCTCCTGGGGTCTGGATGTACCGTCCGGCGCTGTTGATGCGGATGCTGCCGCTGATGCGGATGGCGCCGACGGTACGGGTGGCATTCATATGACGAACCGAGACCATCGTAAGCGGCCGCTTAGAATGCTCCGTCCGCCGGCATGTCGATCACGATGAGTGCGGTGTCGGACATGGCGCGGCCCCGGTCAGCCCCGGGCCGGACGTGCGATCACGCCCTCGGGCCACGTGTCGTCGCTCCTCACGGGCTCCCCTGCTCCCCGGCCTCCTCCTGGGTGACGCGCTTGAGGGTCCGGCCGCTGCGCACGGACCGGGCCCGGCGCGCATCGGGGGTGCCACGACGTCCGGCCCGCTCGTCGCTCTCCTTGACCAGCAGCCAGGCCTCCCGCTCCCCGGGACCGCCGCCGCGGAACCGGGTGAGTGCATAGCCGCCGTGCAGCTTGCTGCCGTCGAGCCAGAACGAGGCATGGCCCTGCTCGAGCGCCTCGCCGAAGGTGCGGCCGCGGCGGCCCTTCTTCCCCGGGAGAGGCCGGTAGCTGCCCTCGTCCCAGACGATCACGGTGCCTGCGCCGTACTCCCCTTCCGCGATGACTCCTTCAAAATCCCGGTACTCCAGCGGGTGGTCCTCGGTGGGCATGGCCAGCCGCTTGTCCTGCGGGTCGGCGGACGGACCCTTCGGTACGGACCACGACTTCAGTACGCCATCGACCTCCAGCCGGAAGTCGAAGTGCAGGGTGCGGGCGTCATGGATCTGCACCACGAAGCAGGGCGCGTCACCGGAGGGGGCCCGCCCGCCCTGCGGCTCGCCGGTCCGGTCGAAGTGCCGCTTGCCACGGTACGTAGTCAGCTTGTTCCTGCTGTTCACGGGTCAGCTCGCCTTTCTCCGGAGGCCGCACCTTTCACTGTGGCGCGCGGCGGACGGCGGCGCATGTGTACCCACGGGGGTCGCGCCGCGGCCGGGACCCGGTTGGCGGGGCGGGGGCGGGGCCGGGAGCGGAAGGCGCTCAAGTGCCGCAGACGCGTCCCACAATCAGGCGGCGCGGCGGACCGGGGGCGGCGGTGCCCGCGCCGCGTCAGCCCTCCCCGTCCCCGGGCTCGGTGTACTCGCTGGTCCCGGCGTCGAGGAGGGGCGTGCGCGGCCGGCCTGCCGCCCTGGAGAGCCAGCGCAGGGAATGGTAGCCAGTGAGCACGGTGAGCGTCCCCAGGGCGATGCCGCTCAGTTCGAAGTGCTCGGTGAACTTCAACGAGACACCTCCGATGGCAATGATGATTCCGGCCGCGGCCGGAATGAGGTTCAGCGGGACCGAGAAATCCACCTTGTTCCGCACCCAGATCTGGGCTCCCAGCAGGCCGATCATGCCGTAAAGGATGACGGTGATACCGCCCAGCACCCCGCCGGGAATCGCCGCCACCACCGCGCCGAACTTCGGGCACAGGCCGAAGAGCAAGGCGAAGCCGGCCGCCGCCCAGTAAGCCGCGGTGGAGTAGACCCTGGTGGCCGCCATCACGCCGATGTTCTCGGCGTAGGTCGTGGTGGCGGGGCCACCCACCGCGGTCGACAGGACCGTTGCCGTGCCGTCGGCGATGATGGCCACCCCCATCTTGTCCTCCAGTGGATCACCGGTCATGGCACCGACCGCCTTGATGTGTCCGGCATTCTCGGCAATCAGCGCGATGAGGACCGGCAGCGCGACGAGGATCGCGGAGGCGGAGAAATTCGGCGCGTGGAATGCGGGAAGGCCGATCCAGTCAGCCTTGGCGACGCCGGAGAAGTCGATGCGCCAGTGATCCGTGAGCTTGCCCGCACCATTGACCGAGTGAATCTTTCCCGCGGTGCGGTCGAGAATCCAGGACAGCGCATAGCCGAAGACCAGGCCCAGGAAGATGGCGATCCGCGACCAGAAGCCGCGCAGCACGACGAGGGCGAGTCCGGTGAACAGCATCGTCGCCAGGGCCGTCCACTGGTCCTGGGGCCAGTACGTGGACGCCGTGACGGGGGCGAGGTTGAAGCCGATCAGCATCACGACCGCGCCGGTCACCACCGGTGGGAGCACGGCGTGGATCACCCGCGCCCCGACGGCATGGATGACGACGCCACAGCCGGCCAGAGCCGCACCGACCACGAGCATCGCCCCCGTCAGCGTGCCGGCGTCGCCCCCCTGGCCCGCGATCACGGCGGACACGCCCACGAAGGAAAGCGAGGAGCCCAGGTAGCTGGGGATGCGTCCGCGGGTCATCACCAGGAACAGTGCGGTGGCCACACCCGACGCCATCAGGGCGAGACTGGGGTCCAGGCCCATGAGCACGGGGGCGACAAAACATGCCCCGATCATCGATACGACATGCTGGGCGCCGAGCGCGATCGTCCGCCCCCACGTCAGGCGCTCCCCGGGCCTGACCACCTCGCCGGGCTTGAGATGCCGCCCGTCTCCATGCACTGTCCACCCGAGGCCGGCCATGTTCACTCTCCACTCCGCGACGCCCTGCACGTCACAGAGCCGAGGTGATTCATAGTCGAACGACTGCGTCCGGACAAACTGAAGCCGCTGGGTATCCGGGGAGCCCTCGGCCCGGCGGCGGCGACCCGCGTCCGCTCCCGCGCCACAACGAGGCGCGCCGTTCGGTACCTCGTTCCGGTCAACGAGCGGGAGCCGACCTCCCTATCCGTAATCGGAGTGTCACGCTGAGTGGATGACGACGACTCAGCGCCATGACATCCGTGGCAGGCCGGCCCCGGTCGCGGGGGCCGCCGCCCGGCCACCCGCCGGACCGGAGCCCACGGCCGCGACGGAGGTGGCGGACGTACTGGCGCGGATGCGGGCGCTGGCCGAGGCGCTGCCCGCCGAGGACGGGGTGGCCGTCTTCAACGGGGTCTACCTGGCGGTCACCGAGGCCGTGGCGCGGCAGATCGGGGACGGCGCGTTCCAGGACCCGGCGGCCGCGGGCGAACTGGACGTGCGCTTCGCGCGGCGGTACTTCGACGCGGTGGACGCGACAGCCGCCGGGCTGCGGCCACCGGCCTGCTGGCGTCCGCTCTTCCAGCTCCGCCGCCACCCGGGAGTGCATCCGCTGCAGTTCGCGATGGCCGGGATCAATGCCCACATCGGCCACGATCTGGCGCTGGCGGTGCTGGACACCTGCCGGGCTCTGGCGTGCGAACCGGCCGCGCTGGAAAGCGACTTCGACCGGGTCGGCGGGGTACTGACGGGCCTGGAGGAGCGGATCCGCGAGCGGCTGATGCCCGGCCCCGATGTGCTGGACGTGGCCGATCCGCTGACGCATCTGATCGGCTCGTGGAGCCTGGACAAGGCCAGGGACGGCGCCTGGGTGGCGGCGAGGGCGCTGTGGAGCGTGCGCCGGCTGCCGGAGGTGGCCGAAGAACTCACCGAGCGGCTCGACGCCGGGGTGGGCCTGGTCGGGCGGATGCTGCTGACTCCACTCCCTGGCTGATCCGCCCGGCACCCCGGCCACCGTGTCGCGGCGTGCCCCGGAACTCCCCTACGCCCGCGATACGTTGATCGGGGCGGCTGGCACGAAGGCTGCTGCGAAGGGGTGCGGGCCCCAGGCTGAAGCAGCCGATCCCTATCCTGCTGCCCGCCAACAGCCCGCACGCCGCGCCGACCGCGCGGCCGGCGTCCAGGGGTGCCAGGGGCAGCCCTTGGCCGTCCTCAGCCGTCCGCCCGGCCGGGAAGCGCCGCCCCCTGGAGAAATGCCCGGTAGGCGTCGGCGGCGGCCTCCTCCACGGTCGGTCCTTCGGGTCCGTACCGTGTGTCGCTCCGGTCGCGTTTGGGTCCGGAGATCCAGAAATCCTCTCCGGATCCGACGTCGTAGAAGTTTGCGTCGCACAAGCCGAGACCCGTGGCACGCCGCAGGGTCCGTCCTTGGAAGTAGGCCGTTTTCCAGGTCTTGGAGAAGTCCACCCACCCGATCCACGAGGGTCCGCGGTCGATGTCGTGGCCCGTTTTGAGCTGCACGAACATGATTCTGCGAGGCATGGCCCCAGCTTGGCCGATCGCGGTGCTCAGGCAAACCGAATTGATGGAATGAGCCAGTGATCCGCGCGAAACTTCCCTGAGGAGGAGAGGCCCGGGGGCGGGGCCCGAGCGCGCCGGGTCCCGCCCCCCCGGTGCCTAGTCCTCGGGCAGTTCGACCGGTGCGATCTCGTCGTAGACGTCGCCCGGGCCCGGGTTCGTGGCATCGGTCGCACCGCCGAAGTGGTGCATCACGCCCCACACCGCGTTCAGCGCGGTCTGCACGGCGCCCTCGGCCCAGCCCGCGGTCCAGGAGATGTCATCGCCCGCGAGGAACAGACCCCGCTTGTCCTCGGGGAGCCGGTCCTGCATGAAGTGGGTGAACAGGCGGCGCTGGTAGCGGTAGTGGCCGGGCAGGTTCGCCTTGAAGGCGCCCATGAAGTAGGGCTCGTTCTCCCAGGACACGGTGACCGGGTTGCCGATGATGTGCTTGCGGATGTCGACCTTCGGATAGATCTCCGACAGCGACTTCAGCATGACCTCCATCCGCTCGTTCGCGTCCAGCGGCAGCCACTTGAGGCTGTCGTCGCACCAGGTGTAGGAGAGGCAGATGACGGCGGGCTCGTCGGGGCCGTTGTCGAGCAGGTAGGTGCCGCGGGTCATCCGGTCCGTCAGCGTCATCGACATGACGTCCCGGCCGGTGTCCTCGTCCTTGTCGAGCCAGAACGGCCGGTCGACGGGCACGAAGAGCTTGCTGGACTCCATGTAGTGGGTGCGCTCCATCGCCGTCCAGTGGTCGATGGGGAACAGCGCGTCGTCACAGTCGATCTTGCTCAGCAGCATCCAGGACTGCGCGGTGAAGACGGCGGCCTCGTAGGTGCGGATGTCGCCGTCGGCGTCGGTCACCGTGATGCGGTTGCCTGCGGTGCGGTTCAGGCGGGTGACCGCGGGCCGCGGCGTCCCGTCGTGCAGCGACGACAGCGAGGTGCCCGGCGCCCAGTGCACGATCTTCTGCGGCTCGCGCTCCCACAGGCGCAGCGGCAGCTGCTGGCTGCCGCCGACGATGCCGCGGTGGTGGTCGTCGGCCTCGGTGTAGACGACCCGCAGGATCTCCAGGATGGAGTTGGGGAAGTCGGTGTCCCAGCCGCCGGTGCCGAAGCCGACCTGGCCGAAGATCTCCCGGTGGCGGAAGGACTTGAAGGCCGTCGAGTCGCAGAGGTAGCCGTAGAAGGTCTGGTTGTCGAGCTTTTCGACGAGCCGGGACCAGATCTCGCGGATGCGCGGGACGTCGCGCTCGCGGATCGCCTGGTTCATGTCGGAGAAGTCCGCGCCCTCTTCCAGGCAGGCGTTCCAGGCGTCCATCACCTGGTGGTAGACCTCGGGGAGGTCCTCGACGGTACGGGCGTAGTGCGACTCGCCCTTGAGGTCGACAACGGTCGACGGGGTGTCCGCCGCCAGCGGGTTGGGGAACGGCGTGGTCTTCAGGTCCACCAGGTCGATGTAGTGCTGGAGCGCCGTCGAGGACGGCGGAAAGCGCATCGCGCCCATCTCGGCGGTCAGGCCCGCGGCGTCGGACGGGGTGCCCTCGAAGCCGATGGTGCGCAGCCGGCCGCCTATCCGGTCCGCCTCGTAGAGGACGGGCTTGAGGCCCATCTTCATCAGCTCGTAGGCGGTGACGATGCCGGAGAGGCCGCCGCCGATGACCGCGACCTCCTTGCCGTGCTCGGTCGCGGGGATCTGTCCGAGGCCCGCCGGGTGGGCGAGGAAGTCGTCGTAGGCGTACGGGAAGTCCGGGCCGAACATGGTGATCGGCGGCTGGGCATCCGCGTGGTGGGCGGCGGTGGGCACCGTGGACGTCATCGGGGGCGGACTCCTTGCAGACAGGGCACAGCAGGCAGGGCAGCGCGGGCCGGGTGGTCCGGCCTGCGGCGGATCAGGGGGCGAGCGGGTTCGGATCAGGGGGGCGGGCGAGGTCGGTTCAGGTCAGCGGGCCGTACAGCTCCGGCCGGCGGTCGTGCAGATAGGGGTTGTCCGCCCGGGATTCCTTCAGGAAGGCGGGGTCGACCTCGGCCCGTACCAGCTGCTCGGTGCGGCCGGCGCGGGTACGGACGACACCGTCCGGGCCGGCCAGGCAGCTGAGGCCGACGAACTCGAACTCGCCTTCCGCGCCGACCCGGTTGACGTACGCGACGTACATCTGGTTCTCGAAGGCGCGGACCGGGACGACGGACTCGGCGACGAACTGGAAGGGGTGCATCTGCGCGGTGGGCACCAGCAGCAGATCGGTGCCGGCCAGCGCGTGGGCCCGGACGTTCTCGGGGAACTCCACGTCGTAGCAGATCAGCAGGCCGATCCGGAGGCCGGACAGCTCGGCCTGGACGACGGCCCGCTCCCCCGGGGTGAACCATTCGTGCTCGAAGCAGCCGAAGAGATGCGTCTTGCGGTAGTTCGCGAGGCGCATGCCGTCCGGCCCGATGAGCTGCGCCGAGTTGTACACCGCGGCGCCGTCGGTCTCGTCCTGCGCGGCGCGCTCGGGGTAGCCGTAGAGCACCGCGATGCCGTGCTCGGCGGCGATCTTCCCGATGGCCCGGGCGCTGTCGCCGTCGGCGGTCTCGGCGAGGCGGTGGACGTCGGCGCCGATGGCATAGCCGGTGAGGAACAGCTCGGGGCAGGCGAGCAGCCCGGCGCCGGTCGCCGCCGCGGCGCGGGCCGCGTCGTCGAGGACCCGCAGATTGTGCGCGACATCGCCGGGCCGGCCCGAACTCTGGAGCAGGGCGGTGTGCAGCGACGTCATGGGACCCCTCGGCGAGGACGGTACGGGTGGACGCATTGACGGTACGGGCCGCCGACGATTTCGGACAAGGAGCCACCGTTGCGCGCCGAGGGACGATTCATTGCGCATTCAAGGGAATGTGCGGTGATTCGTTGCGCGCCCGCGCCGCGAGATCAGCGGGTCCGTGCGCACCCGGCCCCCCGGGGCCCGGCGACCGGCGGCACGGCGGCGGCCACGGCGGCCACGGCGGCCACGGCAGCCACGGCGTTCAGCTCTCGCCGGGCGGCAGGTCCAGGCCCAGGTCCAGGTCCAGGTCCAGGTCCCCCAGGATGTCCCGCACCATCGTCCGCACCGTCGCGCGCAGCCAGCGGTGCCCCGCGTCCGCCTCGTGACGCGGATGCCACGCCATCTCCATGGTCATCGGCGGCAGCGCGAACGGGATCGGCAGGGTGCGCAGCCCCAGCCCCCGGACCATCGAGGCCGCGGCCCGGGCATTGGCCAGGCCGACCGCGTCGGTGTCCCGGACCATCATCAGCGACGCGGCGACGGTCGGGACGGTGGCGATCACCCTGCGCCGCAGCCCGCGTTCGGCGAGCGCCGCGTCGACGGGGCCGGTCAGCCGGCCGCGCCGGGAGAAGTTGAGATGCGGGGCGTCGGCGAACCGCCGGGCGGTGAGCTTCCCCGTCGTCAGCGGGTGCCCCTCACGCACCACCGCGACGTTGTGGTCGACGAACAGCTCCTCCCTGCGGATCTCCGGCTCGGGGCTGTCGATGACGCCGAGCTCCAGGTCCGCCACGCCGTCCCGCAGCAGCGGTACATCGACATGGCTCTCGCCGAGGAAGCGCAGCACGACCTGCGGAGCCTCCTCCGCGACGCGGGCGACCAGCCGCGGGCCGAGGGCGGTGACGAAGAGGTCATTGGCGTAGAGGGTGAACACCCGGGCCAGTTGGGCCGGGTCGGCCGGCGCGGAGGGAGCCAGTACACCGTGTGCCGCCTCCACCAGCCGGCGCACCTCGGCCCTGATCTCCAGGGCGCGCGGGGTGGGCACCATGTGGCGGCCTGCCCGTACCAGGACGGGGTCGCCGATGGTGCGGCGGATACGGCCGAGCGCGCGGCTCATGGCCGGTCCGGAGAGTCCGAGCCGGTCGGCGGCCGCGGTCACGCTCTGCTCTTCGAGCAGGGCATCCAGTGCCGTCAGCAGGTTGAGGTCGATGTTTGCGTCTCGTGCAATCATGCAGTGCATACCTTGCATTTGAGGTCAACTCACCAGGACTCTAGCGTGCCTGCCATGACCTCGACCGTGTCCCCTCCCGGCTCCTCTCCCGACTCTCCTCCCCACTCCGCCTCCGCCTCCGCCTCCGCCGACACCCCTGCCCGGCGGCGCTCGGTGACGGCCGCGATGTGCGCCTGTGTGCTGGTCGCGCAGTCGCTGGTGGCCGCGATGAACCTCGCGATACCCAAGATCGCCGCAAGCGGGCTGCACCCCTCCCCCGCCCAGCTCCTGTGGATCGTCGACACCTACGTCCTGGTCTTCGCGGGGCTGCTGATCCCGGCCGGTGCACTCGGCGACCGGGCCGGCCGCAAGGGCGTGCTGCTCACCGGGCTCGGCGTGTTCGCCGCGGGTGCGCTGCTGAGCGCGTCGGCGGCCGGGCTGCCGGTGCTGCTGACCGGCCGGGCCCTCTCGGGCGCGGGGGCCGCGCTCCTGGTGCCGGCGACCATGTCCGTACTGCTGCACTCCGCCCCGCCCGACCGCAAGGCCGGGGCGGTGGCCGCCTGGAGCACGGCGATCGGCGTCGGCGGGATGGCGGGCAACGCGGGCGGCGCGCTGATCCTGCAATACCTGCCCTGGCAGGGGCTGTTCTGGGGGTATGTGCCCCTCGCCCTGGCCCTGCTGCTCTGGGTCGCGACCGCCGCACCCCGGGTTCCCCGGCAGACCGCGGCGCTCGATCTGCCGGGCTCGGCACTGCTGGTCCTCGGGGCGACGGCGCTGCTCTTCGGCATCATCGAAGGCCCGGGCCTGGGCTGGGTATCCGTCCCGGTGACCGGTGCCTTCGCCCTCGCGGTGCTGGTGTTCGCGATGTTCGTCCGGCACGCGCTGCGGGCGGCGCACCCGGTGCTGGACCCCCGGCTGTTCCGGCTGCCGCGGCTGCGCGCCGGCAGCGTCGGCATCGCCGTCACCTTCTTCGGGATGTTCGCGCTCTTCTACGTCAACGCGCAGTTCCTGCAGTACGTGAAGGGGTACTCACCGCTGCAGACGGGCTGCGCGATCGTGCCGCTGGCCGTCGGGATGATGGCGGTGACGAAGTACGGGATGCGCGGGGCGCAGCGGGCCGGTGAGGCCAGGACGGCGGGCGCGGGGCTGGCACTGATCGCGGCCGGTCTGCTGCTGCTCTCCACCGCGGACGCCCACACTCCGTACGTCCTCTACCTGGTATTTCTCCTGGTGATGTCGGCCGGAGCAGGGCTGGCGATGCCGACGCTGTCGCATGCGATCGTGGCGTCCGTCCCTGCCGGGCGCTCCGGCATGGGGTCCGGACTCCAGGGCGCCGCACGGGAGTTGGGGGCGGCGCTGGGGATCGCGGTGGTGGGCACCGTACTGTCCGTGCGCTTCGCCTCGGGTACCGGGGACGGCGCCGCCGTGGCCACCGCTTTCACGGCGGCCACGGCGCTGGGTTACCGGCTCGCGGCGGGCGTGGTGCTGGTGGTGGGCATCGCCGTGGTGCGCGGCCTGGGCACCGGGGCGCGGGCCGAACGGGGCCGGATCCCGGCCTGATGGGGCAGCGTGCGCGCCAGGCGCCGCGGGCCGATCCGCACCGGCTCAAAAGACGCCCCCTGGCCCGGCGCCTCCCTAGCCCGGCGCCCCCGAGCTGTAGCGCCGCAGCAGCGGCGAGAGCACCAGGACGGATTTCGTCCGCTCCACGAACGGTTCGCCCGCGATGCGCTCCAGCACCCGCTCGAAGTGCCGCATGTCGGAGGCGAAGACCTGGACGACGGCGTCCGCCTCGCCGGTGACGGTGGAGGCGGACGCCACTTCCGGGTAGCGCGACAGGCCGCGGTGGATCGCCTCGGGCGAGGTGTTGCGGCGGCAGTAGATCTCGATGAACCCCTCGGTCTCCCAGCCCAGCGCGGCCGGGTCGACCCGTACGGTGAAGCCGGTGATCGCGCCGTCGGCCCGCAGCCGGTCCACCCGGCGTTTGACGGCCGGCGCGGACAGCCCGACCTCCTGGCCGATATCGGCGTAGCTGCGGCGGGCGTCCGCGGCGAGGGCGTGGACGATGCGTTCGTCGAGGTCGTTCAGTCGCACTGCGGGTGGATCACTTCTCTGCGGTGGCCAATCGGGAGCGGCGCAAGCCGTAACCGAAGTAGACCACAAGGCCCACGACCATCCAGACACCGAAGACCACCCAGGTCACGGCGCCGAGGCTGCCCATCATGTAGAGGCACAGCAGAAAGCCGATCGCCGGGAAGAGCGGCGAGAGCGGGGTCCGGAAGCTGCGCGGCATATCGGGGCGGGTGCGGCGCAGGACGATCACCGCGATATTGACCAGCGCGAAGGCGAACAGCGTGCCGATGCTGGTGGCGTCGGCCAGCTGGCCCAGCGGCACCGCGGCGGCGAGGATCCCGCAGAACAGCGAGACGATCACGGTGTTGGCGCGCGGCGCACCGCTCTTCGGGTGCACCTTGGCGAACACCTTGGGCACCAGCCCGTCCCGGGACATCGCGAAGAGGATGCGGGTCTGGCCGTAGAGCACGGTCAGCACGACGCTGGCGATGGCGATGACCGCGCCGAAGGCGAGCAGCACGGCCCAGAAGCTCTGGCCGGAGACGTCCTTCATGATCCCGGCGAGCGCGGCCTCCGAGCCCTTGAACTTCTGCCAGGGCATCGCGCCCACGGCGATGGCCGCGACCAAGCAGTACAGCGCGGTGACGATCACCAGCGAGAGCATGATCGCGCGCGGCATGTCGCGCTGCGGGTTCTTGGCCTCCTCACCGGCGGTGGAGGCGGCATCGAAGCCGATGTACGAGAAGAACAGGGTGGCGCCGGCCGCGCTGACACCCGCCATGCCCATCGGCATGAAGTTCGCGTAGTTGCCGGACTTCACGCCCTGCACGGCGACGCCGCAGAACAGCAGCAGGGCAATGATCTTGACGATGACCATGATCGTGTTGGCGCGGGCGCTCTCCTTGGCCCCGCCCAGCAGGAACACCATCGCCAGCAGCACGACCAGCAGGGCCGGCAGGTTGAAGACGCCGCCGTCACCGGGCGGCTGGGACAGCGCGTCCGGGATGGTGAAGCCCAGCGTGCCGTCCAGCAGCTCGTTCAGATACTGGCCCCAGCCCACGGCGACGGCCGCGACCGAGACGCCGTACTCCAGGATCAGGCACCAGCCGCAGACCCAGGCGACCAGCTCACCGAGGGTGGCATAGGCGTAGGAGTACGACGATCCGGAGACCGGGATGGTGCCGGCCAGCTCCGCGTAGGACAGCGCGGAGAACAGGGCGGTGATACCGGCGATGACGAAGGAGAGGATGACCGCGGGCCCGGCGTCCGGGACGGCCTCGCCGAGGACCACGAAGATGCCGGTGCCCAGCGTGGCGCCGATGCTGATCATCGTCAGCTGCCACATGCCCATCGAGCGGCGGAGCGTGCCCCCCTCGCCCTTGCCGCCCTCGGCGACCAGCCGCTCGACGGGCTTGCGCCGCATCAGCCGGGTGCCGAGGCCACCGGAGGATTGCGGTGGGGGCCCTGCGGGCGGGGCTGCGCCGTGCTCCAACACTGGGGTGGCTCCTTTATCGCTGCCGATCAGATGACGGTACGGAGGACGGCGACCGGCAGCGGTCGGTACACGGGCATGCCGAAGCAACCCGCAGCAGGAGACCGCCGAGCAGACGGACTCCGTCACTCCACGTACAGCGCATGACCTTACGGCCCGCCGCTGACCTGCCGTAATGCAGGTTCCTTGCGCAACAGCGACAGATTGTTGCGCACCGGTGCGCCGGGCAGCCGTTCGTTGCGCGCCGGGCTTCGATCGTACGGGCTCCGAGAGGGTGAGGCGGAACCGGGGGCCCGGGTTCCGGATAGCCGACCGGCCCCGCACCGAGTCGGTGCGGGGCCGGTGAGCGGCGGTGCCGGGACGGGGCAGGTCCCGTGGCGGGTCAGTTCCAGCTGTCGTGCAGCGGCTTGCCCTCGGCGTAGCCGGCGGCGCTCTGCACCCCGACCACGGCCTTGTCGGCGAACTCCGCCAGGGAGGCGGCGCCCGCGTAGGTGCAGGAGCTGCGAACCCCCGCGATGATCGTGTCGATCAGGTCCTCGACGCCGGGGCGCGCCTGGTCGACGAACATCCGCGAGGTGGAGATGCCCTCCTCGAAGAGTCCCTTGCGGGCCCGGTCGTAGGCCGACTCATCGCTCGTACGGTTGCGCACGGCACGCGCGGAGGCCATCCCGAAGCTCTCCTTGTACGGCCGGCCGTCGGCGGTGTGCTGGAGGTCACCGGGCGATTCGAGGGTGCCGGCGAACCAGGAGCCGATCATGACGTTGGAGGCGCCCGCTGCCAGCGCCATCGCGACATCGCGGGGGTGGCGCACGCCGCCGTCGGCCCAGACGTGCTTGCCGAACTTCTTCGCCTCGGCGGCGCACTCCAGGACCGCGGAGAACTGCGGCCGGCCGACACCGGTCATCATCCGGGTGGTGCACATCGCGCCGGGTCCGACGCCGACCTTGATGATGTCCGCGCCGGCCTCGATCAGATCGCGGACGCCCTCGGCGGCGACGATGTTGCCCGCCACGATCGGGACCTGCGGGTCCAGCCCCCGGACGGCCCGGACCGCGGTGATCATCGACTCCTGGTGCCCGTGCGCGGTGTCCACGACGAGGGTGTCCACACCGGCCTCCAGCAGCGCCTTGGCCCGGCCGGCCACATCGCCGTTGATGCCGACGGCGGCCGCGATCCGCAGCTTGCCGTTGGCGTCCGTGGCGGGGGTGTACAGGGTGGCGCGGAGCGCGCCCTTGCGGGTGAGGATGCCGATCAGCATGCCGTCCGCGTCGACCGCGGGCGCGAGCTTGCGGTTGGCGGCGTCCAGGCGGTTGAAGGCCTCCCGCGGGTCGATGTCCGCGTCCAGGACGAGCAGGTCCTTGGACATGACCTCGGCCACCTGGGTGAAGCGGTCCACCCCGGCCAGGTCGTGCTCGGTGACGACGCCGACCGGGCGGCCGCCCTCGACGACGATGCCCGCGCCGTGCGCCCGCTTGGGCAGCAGCGCCAGGGCGTCGGCGACGGTCGCGACCGGGGACAGCACGATCGGGGTGTCCAGGACCAGATGGCGGCGCTTGATCCAGGTCACCACGTCGGTGACGACATCGAGCGGGATGTCCTGCGGAATGACGACCAGACCACCACGGCGGGCCACGGTCTCGGCCATCCGGCGGCCGGCGATCGCCGTCATGTTGGCGACCACGAGAGGGATGGTGGTGCCGGTCCCGTCGTGGGAGGACAGGTCCACTCCCTGACGGGAGCCGACGGCGGAGCGGCCGGGCACCATGAACACATCGTCGTAGGTCAGGTCGTAGGGCACCGAAGAACTCTCTTCGAGCGCGCCGTTCTTCGGATTCAGGAATCGCATACGGCCAGGATACGGGCCCTGACCAGGGCTCATGTGATAATCCGAGCCTTTCCCCGGCCGTGTGTGCGATCCGCCAAAGGCGCCGTTGACGGCGGGGAGAGCCACGCCGGAACAGGGGTGCTCCGCCGCCCGCCGGCCCGCACCGCATCGCCGCCGGTCAGGCCTGGTGCGCCGCCGCTACACTCCCTGCCGGTCCCGTCCCCTGGCCATGATCACGGCCAGCCCGGTGTCCGTGTCGCGCCAGTAGCCCACCGCATCCGCCAGTACGCCCTCGACGATGCTCCACTCGTCCGGCGACGCGGCCGCATAGCCCTGCCAGCCCGTCACGACGAGCAGCCGGCCGCGGTCGGCGGGGCACCAGGACAGATCGGTGAGGCAGTCGGCGAGCGCGTCCCAGTTGCGGCCGAACCAGTCCGGCAGCCGCAGGGCGCGGGCGCACCGGTCCATGAAGGCGGCCTTGTCCGCGACCCCCTCCAGATCCAGGGACGTGCCGGTCCAGCCGGCGTCCCGCGCGGCGGCCAGCGCCTGGGCCACCGAGCGCTCCGCCGGCCAGGGCAGCACCCCGGGGGGCGTACGTCCGTCGAGCACCGCGGCGAGCGGCCGGGGCACGGAACCCGTCATCGAAGCACCGCCTTGAAGGTCCGGTAGTGGTCGTCGGTGTAGTACGTCTCATGGCTGCGTCCGGTGACGAGCCGGCGGGCTCCGCGGTCCGGCGAGCCGGGCGTGGGCACCGTGTACTCGTGGTAGTAGCCACGCGGCTGACGGGGCAGCAGCCGCTCACGGTTGCCGAACACGGTGCCGTCCTGCGGATACGGGAAGGGACCGCCGGCGTCGATGAGCCGGAGGGTGTCCCGCGCCGGGGCGGGCAGCGCGCCGGCCGGCACGACCGGCATGCCCCGCGGCCGGTCCGGGGCGCCGGAGGGGCCCGGCGCGTCGGCTGCGGCCGTGGCGGTGGACCGCGGCGATCCGGACGAACTCCCGCCCGCGCCACCGCCCGTGGCACAGCCGGTCAGCACGAGGAGCAGCCCTGCGAGCAGCGTGCCGAGGACAGCGGCGGCACGACGCGGGACGGAGCGGATCACCATGCGCCGATGCTGTCACAGGGCTGCGCAGGCTGCTCGTCGGTGACCGGCGCCAGGGGGCCCGGGCGGGGCGGTGGGGCGGTCACGCAGGGCCATCCGCCGCCGCGTCCCGCCCGGCGCGGGTCACGCCCCGTCAGGATCCGCCCGGTCCAGTGCGGGGCGCGGCCCGGGGCCGGTCTCCAGCAGCAGGTGGTCGGCCGCGGCGGTGTCCGTGACCAGGCTGGTCACCAGGCCGGAGCGGAGCACCGCGCCGATCGCGTCGGCCTTGCGCCGGCCGCCGGCGATGGCGACGACCTCCGGGATACGGCGGAGCCGGTCCGCCTCGACGGTGATGCAGCGCTCGCCGAGGTCCCGGCCGATCCGGCGTCCTTCGGCGTCGAAGAGGTGCGCCGACATCTCGGCGGCCGCCCCGAGCGAGGCGTAGTGCTCCCGCTCCTGCTCCGAGAGCATGTCGTAGACGGTCGAGACGCCCGGTTCCCAGGAACCGATGGAGACGCAGGCGACGGTGACCTTGTCGAAGTAGTCGAACGCGCGGGCGATGCCGGTCTGGCGGCGCAGCGCCTCGGCGGTCGCCGAGTCGGGCAGCAGCATCGGCGCATAGATCGGATGCGCCTCACCGCCGGCGACATCGGCCGCGCGGCGCACCGCCTCGACCGAGCCGCGGTCGGCGGTACCGGCGTCGTACACACCGGTCAACTGCACCACGGTGCAGGGCGGGAGGCGGTGCAACGCGGCCGCCATATGAATGGTCGACCGGCCCCACGCGAGCCCCAGCACATCGCCCTCGGTGACCAGCTCACCGAGGAGATCGGCCGCGACCTCGCCCAGGTTCTCCGGGTCCGCGGCGTCGTCGGGCGGCGTCTGGCCGCCGAAGGCGGGGGGAGCGTCCGCGGGCGACTCGACAACGACCGCGTGCCGCAGCCCGTAGCGGGCCCGCAAGGCGTCGGAACGTTCGGCGTCCAGCTCGGAGGGCACCCGGATCTCGATCCGTACGAGATCACGTTCCAGGGCGGTCTCCAGCACCCGCGCGACCTTGAACCGGCTGACGCCGAACTCCTCCGCGATCTGGATCTTCGACTTGCCCTCAAGATAGAAACGGCGGGCCATGGCCGCGGCCTGCACCAGCTCGGCAGGGCCCATTCCGGACTGTGGGCGGCTGGCTACCACGAAATTCTCCCCTTTTGCGCATCTGATCGAGTCTTTGCTCATCCTTTCAGAAACCCGGCGGCAACGGGGACCATGACCGCCCCGACCCTCGTGAACGCTCGGTTGCGCCCCGCACAACGGGCGGCAGGGCCCCGGCCACGGGCAAATTCCCGTGGCGTGAATCAGCCGGGCCGCCGGCTCCGGTCCCCAGGGCCTGTCTTCCATCCCGCCTGCCCTGCGGGCGAACGACGGGACTGTGCGGACAGGCCCGCGCACTCAGTGCGCGCAGCCCCAGCCCGCCGCCGCGGTCGCCGTTTCGGCCTGCTCGCGCAGGTCCCGGACCGCCTTGGCCGGGTCGTCCGCGCCGTACACCGCGGAGCCCGCCACGAACACATCGGCGCCCGCTTCGGCGCACCGCTCGATGGTGGCCGCCGAGACCCCGCCGTCCACCTGGAGCCCCAGCTGCAGGCCGTGCCGGGAGATCAGTTCACGGGTGCGGCGGATCTTCGGCAACATGATGTCCAGGAATGCCTGGCCGCCGAAGCCGGGCTCCACGGTCATGATCAGCACCATGTCGAGCTCGGGAAGCAGGTCCTCGTACGGCTCGATCGGCGTGGCCGGCTTCAGCGCCATCGCCGCCCGCGCGCCCTTGGCCCGGATCTCCCGCGCCAGCCGCACCGGCGCGGCCGCCGCCTCCACGTGGAACGTCACGGACCCGGCTCCGGCCTCGATGTACTGCGGCGCCCAGCGGTCCGGGTCCTCGATCATCAGATGCAGGTCGAGGGGGGTGTCCGTCGCCTTGCTCAGCGACTCGACCACCGGCACACCGAGGGTGAGGTTCGGGACGAAGTGGTTGTCCATGACGTCGACGTGCAGCCAGTCGGCGCCCTTGACGGCCTGCGCCTCCTCGGCGAGGCGGGCGAAGTCTGCGGACAGGATGCTGGGGTTGATCAAGGCCATGCCCCCAGTATGGCGTGCGGGCCGGGAGCGGGCGGCGGCGGGAGGGACGGGGACCGGCGGGCCTGTGACACCCCGGCGCCCCCGGACGCGGAGCGCGGGCTTCGAGGGCGCCGATGAGCGCTCCCCCGCGTGCTCGGTCGCCGCCCGCTCGGTCAGTCCGCGGACGCCGCGCGCACCGGTTCGCCGCCTGGGCGGCCGCCGCGGAAGGGCGCATGGCTCGCGGCCCCGGCGTCCTCCGCCTCCGCCTCCGCCTTCGCCTCGCCGGACGGCCGGCGCAGCGTTGCGGTGGCGATGTCCAGGAAGTCCGGCACGGGGCCCGCGCAGTTGTCCTCCGGAACCGCCAGGCAGGTCTCGACGGGCGGGGCATCGCTGACGGGCAGGTAGACGAGGTCGGGGCGGGAGTATGAGGCCGCGACACTGAGGGGGACGAGCGCGAGGCCCTGCCCGGAGGCGATGAGCTCGAACTTCTCCTCCAGTGAGGAGGTCCGCCGCGTCCTGACGTCGAGGACCGGCTCACCGTCGAGAGCGGCCGACGTGAGGGTGCGACGGCCGGCCAGCCGATGGGTCACGGGCAGGCACGCGACCTTGGTCTCGTGGCCGATGGGGACGGTGCGCAGCCCCGCGTCGTCGAAGGGGCGCCGGAGGTATCCGACGTGCGCGCGGCCGTCGCGGAGCGGGGCGTCCTGCTCCCACCAGCGCAGCGGAAACACATCGATCTCAACCTTCGGGTGGCTCGCCGTGAACGCCCGGATCGCCTCCGACACGCGCAGGCCGGGCGAGAAGGCGACGACGAGCCGCTGCTCGCCCCGCCCGGCCTCGTGCACGCGCCGCAGCGCCGTCTCCACCACCGTGGTGATCCTGCCCGCCTCGTCGTACAACTGCCGTCCCGCGGCGGTCAGTTCGACGCTGCGCGTGGTCCGCGTGAACAGCAGGCAGCCCAACTCCTGCTCGAAGGCGCGGATCTGCCGGCTGAGGACGGGCTGCGCGATGAACAACGCCTGTGCCGCCCGGCCGAATTGCCGGTGCTCGGCCACCGCGACGAAATAGCGGAGCTTGCGCAGATCTAAATCCATGCCCGAAAGGTATCAACGTGGTGGAAAGGGTATTGGACGCCCGGCCGAACCCCTCGGAGACTTGCCTCGTGATCGCCATCGCCTCTCCGGCGGGCGGCACCCACGCGGACCTCCGCCCCGCGGTACGGCGCGCACCTCATGTCCGAGGTACTGCACCGTCAAGCGGGCCACGCACGGCCGCCGTTGGACGGCCACGCCGCCACGTTCACCGGCCGCGTCAACGAGGTCTCGCGGCAGCCCCGGCCCCACACCTCCTGACCCGCGACCCTGACCACAATCCTGAACCGCAAGAGGAATCACATGACCGACACCCGCAAGACCGCCCTCGTCATCGGGGCCTCCCGGACTCTGGGCCTCGGGCTCGCCGCCGAGTACCTGCGCCGTGGCTGGGACGTCATCGGCACGGTCCGCGGCAGCCGGCGCACCGGCCTCCACGACCTGGCCGAAGCCTCCGGAGGGCGGCTGACCATCGAGTCGCTGGAGATGACCGAGCCGGAGCAGATCTCGGCACTGCGCGACCGGCTGGCCCGGCGCACCCTCGACCTGCTCTTCGTCAACGCCGCCATCACACGCGGCGACCTCCCGATCGGCGAGGTACCGACGGACATGTTCACCGAGGTCATGGTCACCAACGCCCTCAGCCCGATGCGCGTCGTGGAATCCCTGCGCCCGCTGGTCGCGCCCCACGGGACCATCGGCGTCATGTCCTCCGACCAGGGAAGCATCGCCCTGAACACCGAGGGCGGACAGGATCTGTACCGGGCCAGCAAGTCCGCGCTCAACCAGCTGATGCGCAGCTACGCCGCCCGCCATGCCGAGGACACCCGCAAGCTGCTGCTCATCGACCCGGGCTGGGTGCGCACCGAGCTCGGCGGCCCGGACGCCGAGCTCAGCGTGGAGGAGAGCATTCCCGGGGTGGTGGAGACGATCGAGGGCCACCGGGGGGAACCCGGTCTGCGCTTTCTCGACTACCAGGGTCAGGCCGTGCCCTGGTAGACGCCGCGACCGGGTCGCGCCGGAGCAGTGTTCCTGCTGCAGCGCGGTAGGCCCTCGTTCGGAATGTCCCGTTCCGCCTCCCCCGCTTCGAGTGCGGCCGCCGGTTCTGCCTGGGTGGGCGGCTGAGCTGCTTGGCAAGAACCACAAGACCCGCGACCAACTGGGCAAGGAGCACCCAACGACAGCACTCGCACCGACGAGGCCGCCGCTTGGGCCGTCGCTCATTTCCCGCCCGGCTGCGGTCCAACGATCGACGGAACCGCGGACGACCTCGACCGCCCCTGATCACGCGTCGGCCATCCGGCGCGCCCCAGGCACTGAACGGCGGCGCAGACTCACCTCATGGGGTCTGCGCCGCCATTCGTAGCGGGAGACCACCGCAGGGGATGGCATAGCGCGGGGTGGCGCAGGGTGCTCCCACCGCAGCGGCTCCGGGACACCACGAAGGCAGACGTCTCCTCATGCCGTCCGGCGCAGCAACGCCAGATACATCGCGTCCGTGCCGTGCAGATGCGGCCACAGCTGGACGTCCGGCCCGTCGCCGAGCGCCGGGACGCCGGGCATCAGCGGGCGGGCGTCGATCCACTCCACCTGCACCGGCTCGCCGCCCCGCCCCTTGAGGACGTCGTCCACCACGGCCCGGGTCTCGGCCGGATGCGGCGAGCAGGTCGCGTAGCCGACGACGCCGCCGACCCGTACGGCCGTGAGCGCCTGCCGGAGCAGTTCGCGCTGCAGCGGGGCGAACCCGTCCAGGTCCTCGGGGCGGCGCCGCCAGCGCGCCTCCGGCCGCCGGCGCAGCGCCCCCAGACCGGTGCACGGCACGTCGACCAGCACCCGGTCGAAGGAGCCGGACCGCCAGGCCGGGCGGGTGCCGTCGGCGGTGATGACCGCATACGGACCGGGGTTGCCGTCGAGTGCCCGCGCCACCAGGCGTGCCCGGTGCGGCTGCTTCTCCGAGGCCAGCAGGGCGGCACCGCGCTCGGCCGCGAGCGCCGCCAGCAGCGCTGCCTTGCCGCCGGGGCCCGCGCAGCCGTCGAGCCAGGCGCGGTCGGGGCCCTCGACCGGTGCGTTCGCCAGCGCGAGGGCGACGAGCTGGCTGCCCTCGTCCTGCACCCCGGCGCGCCCTTCGCCGACCGGCCCCAGGGCGCCCGGCTCCCCGCCTTCCGCGAGCCGCACCGCATACGGGGACCAGCGTCCGGGGAGCACGCTGTCCGCGCCGGCCGCCGCCACCAGCTCCTCGGTGGTGCTCCGGCCGGGCCGGGCGACCAGCGTCACCTCGGGGCGTTCGTTGTCCGCCTCCAGCAGGTCCTCGATACCGGCCCGGCCCCCGCCGAGCGCGTCCCACAGCGCCGAGACGATCCAGCGGGGGTGTGCGTGCACGATGCCGAGGTGGTCCTCGGGGTCCTCGTCGTACTCCGGGGCGACCCGCTCCAGCCAGCCGTCCAGGTCATGGGCCGCGACCTTGCGCAGCACCGCGTTGACGAACTTCGCCCGACCGTCGCCCAGCACCACCCGCGCCAGCTCGACGCTGGCGCTCACCGCGGCATGCGTCGGAATGCGGGTGCCGAGCAACTGGTGCGCGCCGAGGGTCAGCACGTCCAGGACCGGCGGGTCCACCTCCCGCAGCGGCCGGTCCACACAGTTCGCGATGACCGCGTCATACGTCCCCTGCCACCGAAGCGAGCCATAGACCAGCTCCGTCGCCAGCGCCGCGTCCCGGGCGTCGAAGTCGCCGCCCTCGCGTGCCTTGCGCAACAACGGCGGCAACACGAGGTTCGCGTACGCGTCCCGCTCGTCGACGGCCCGCAACGCCTCGAACGCGAGGACCCTGACCGGGTCCTTCTGCGGGCGGCGATGGGGCTTGCTGGGGCGGCGGCGCGGCTGCTGGCTCACAGAAAAGGTGCTCCGGATACGAGATGAGGGGTCCCTCCCAGCCTACGCGGGCACGCGGCCGGACCGCGCGGAGAGGCCGGACCGCGCGGAGAGGCCGGAGCCGGACCGGGGCCGCCCTCCGGCGGCTGCCGGCCCGCCCGGCAGCGCACGCCGGGGGTTCAGTCCCCCAGCCGCTCCCCGCTCTCGATCCGCACCCCGCGGGCCCAATCGGCCGCCTTCATCGGCTTCTTGCCCTGCGGCTGGACCCAGCCGAGTTCGACGGGGTGGCTGCCGGTACCGGCGTACACCGCCTTCTTTGTCACGGCGAGTTCGCCGGGCGCGAGGGCGGGCCCGGTGTGGCCCGCGGCGTCAGCGGCCGACATCAGCTTGAGGCGCTCGCCGCGGAAGACCGTCCAGGCCCCCGGCGCGGGCGCACAGCCGCGGATCACCCGGTCGACCCGCAGCGCGGGCGCCGCCCAGTCCACCTTGGCGTCCTCGACCTCGATCTTCGGCGCGAGCGTGACCCCGTCGGCCGGCTGCGGCACCGCCTGCAGCGTGCCCTCCTCGATGCCGTCCATCGTCGCCACCAGCAGCCCGGAGCCGGCGAATGCCAGCCGGGTGAGCAGATCGCCGCTGGTATCGGTCGGCCGGACCTCCTCGGTCAGCACCCCGAAAACCGGGCCGGAGTCCAGTCCGGTCTCGATCTGGAACGTCGAGGCACCGGTCACCTCGTCCCCCGCCAGCACCGCATGCTGCACGGGCGCCGCGCCCCGCCACGCGGGCAGCAGCGAGAAGTGCAGATTGACCCACCCCTTGGCGGGAATGTCGAGCGCGGCCTTCGGCAGCAGCGCCCCGTAGGCGACCACCGGGCAGCAGTCCGGCGCGATCTCCCGCAGCCGGTCCAGGAAGTCCTCGTCGCGCGGCTTGACGGGCTTGAGCACCTCGATGCCCGCCTCCTCCGCCCGCTCCGCGACGGGGCTGGCGACCAGCTTCCGGCCGCGCCCCGCGGGCGCGTCGGGCCGGGTGACGACGGCCACGACCTCGTGCCGGTCCGAGGCGAGCAGGGCATCGAGGGCGGGTACGGCGACCTCGGGGGTGCCGGCGAAGACGAGCCTCATGGGTGGCGATCTACCTCTCACACGCAGCGGAACGACACACCAGTCTATGGGGACGTCCCAGGCCATGGGCGGTGGATCAGGGGGCGTACGACATTTCCCGCGCCTTGTACGGAAGCTCGTGCGCCCCCATACCGTGACCAGAGCCGCTGCTGTCGCGTTGGTCAAACAGCATTGACCCGGACCGGGCCGCTTTGGCGGCCCGCTCGCTTTCACCCTTCCTTTCCACGCCGGTTCGAGAGGCTTGCTCATGGCCGACCACGCAACCCACGACGCCCAGGCGCGCGCCAGCCTGCATCTCCTGGTGCGGGACATCGAACGGGTGCGCCGGCAGGTGGACGCACTGCGCACGCTGACCGCTCAGCTCGGCAACGTCTACCGGCCGCGGCGCACGGGCCCCTCCGCAGGCTTCGTCGTCTACGGACGCGCCCCCGCCCCGACGGTGCGCCTCGCCCAGGAGCTGCGGGACAGCGTCGAAACCCTGGTCACGGCCGCGGTCGACTTCGACCGTTCGCTGGGCTTCTCCTGGGACGCGGTGGGCTCGGCACTCGGCGTCACCAAGCAGGCGGTGCACCGCCGTTACGGTGCCCGCCGGGCCGCCGCCCAGCCCTCCGCGGAGAGCAACGGCGGTGAGCCGACGGTGCGTTCGCCCGATGCCGCCGCCGCGAGCCGTGCGGTGACCATGACCGCGGGCCTGCCCGGTTCCCCGTCCGTCCCGGCCGCCCGCGCCATGCCCGCCCAGCCCTCCACGGTCTCCCGCGACGAGCCGGCCCGCCCGGGCGCCTTCCCCGGCCCCCGCAACGGCTGAACCACCCCGGCACCGAGCGCCCTTGGCTCTCCCGCCGCCCGCCAACGCCCCGGGATCACCCGCCGACAGCGGTCCCGGGGCGGCGCCATGTCCGGGAGCACCGCCATGTCCGGGAGCACCCGGGCGCCTCAGCCCAGATCGGGCGGATCGATGCGTACCCGAACCGCCTCGCCCTCCCGCTTGACCAGCCGGGCCGCGCGGGCGGCCTTGAGCGCCGCGGCGAGGGCGGCACCCTGGCCGGGGCGGACGCGGACCAGGGCGCGTTCCCACTGCTCGCCCGGCGGCGGGTCGCCGGGGCGGCGCGGGCGCGCGGGGTCCGACGCCGGGAGCGGAACGGGCCCCAGCACCTCGGCGCCCGCGGGGAGTCCGGCATCCCTCAGCAGCTCGACGACATCCTCCGCGCGGCCGGCCACCGAAGCCATCCGCGACACCGGAGGGAAGCCCAACTCGGCCCGTTCGGCCAGCTCGCGGACCGCATGACCGACCGGGTCCCAGCGCACCAGCGCCTGCACCGGCCGCAGCGTCGGCTCCGCGATCACCGCGACGGTGCCGCCCTCCGCCTGACCTCGGACCAGCGCGGCGGCGCCCAGCCAGCGGCGCAGTGCCTCCTCCCCCGCCCGCAGGTCCGGCCGCCCCAGCAGCGCCCAGCCGTCCAGCAGCAGCGCCGCCGCGTATCCGCCGTCCTCGGCCACCGGCTCCGCGCCCGGTGTGCTCACCACCAGCGCGGGCACCCCCGGAACCGTGGGCAGCACATGATCGCGCCCCGAGGTGCGCACCGGGACCGACGGGAACACCCGGCCCAGCTCCTCCGCCGTCCGCCGCGCCCCCACGACCTGGGCCCGCAGCCGCGCCCCGCCGCACTCGGCACAGTGCCAGTCCGGCTCGGGCCGGCCGCACCACGCACAGGCCAGCTCGCCCGCGTCCTGCGACTCCAGCGGGCCCGCACAGGCCCGGCAGCGCGCGGGAGTACGGCAGCGTTCGCAGGCCAGGCGGGGCGCATACCCCCGGCGCGGCACCTGCACGAGCACCGGCCCGCGCTGCAGGCCCTCGCGCATCACCTGCCAGGCCATCGTCGGCAACCGGGCGGCGCGCGCCGCGGCGTCCCGCGCCTCGTCACCGTCGCTGACCGTACGCACCAGCGGCGCAGCACTCCGCACCTGCTCGCGCTCGGCGGTCAGCGGGCGCGCCCAGCCGGTTTCGACGAGCTGGGCCGCCTCGACCGTGCAGCTCAGCCCGCCCAGCAGAAATCCGGCGCGCTCGTTGACCGACCGCTGGATCAGGACCTCACGGGCGTGTGGCTGGGGCGCATGCGGATCGCTGTGGCTGGCGTCCCCGTCGTCCCACAGGGCGACCAGGCCCAGTCCTGCGACCGGTGCGAACATCGCCGCGCGCGTGCCGACCACGGCGCGCACCGCGCCACGGCTGACCGCCAGCCAGCGGCGGTAGCGCTCCTCGGGCCCGGCATCGGCGGTCAGCAGCACATGCCGGCCCTCGCCGATCAGCTCGCCGAGGGCCGCGTCCACCCGCGCCGCGGCGCGCCCGTCCGGCACCACCACCAGCGCGCCACGCCCGCCGGCCAGCGCCGCGGCCACCGCCCTCGCCAGCTCCTGCGGCCAGGTCGCCCCGGGGAGCGCCGTCCACACCGCCCGCGGCACATCCCCCCGCGTCAGCGCCGCCAGGAACCCGGAGCCCGCACCATAGCGGACCCAACTGCCGGGCTCCGGGGCGGGGTTGGGCGGCAGTGGGGCCGGCGACGGCTTGGCCTCCGCCCGCGCCCGGCGCGGTGGCACGGCCAGCTGCACCACATCGGCGAGCGTCCCGGCATAGCGGTCCGCCACCGCCCGGCACAGCCCCAGCAGCTCGGGCGTCAGCACCCGCTCGGACGACAGCACCTGTGCGATCGGGGCGAGCACCCCGCGGTAGTCGCTCTCCGCGGCCCGCTCCACGATGAATCCGCTGACCAGCTTGCCGCCCTCACGACGGCCGCCCTTCTCCCCCGCCCCGAAGCGCACCCGCACCCGCACCCCGGGCTGGGCCTCGGCGTCCATCGCCGCGGGCACCGCGTAATCGAAATAGCGGTCGAGGTGCACCAGCCCCTTGTCGACCAGCACCCGCGCCACCGGCAGCCCGGCGGCCAGCTCGGCGCCCCGCCACGTCCGCGGCTTCGCCCGCTCCGCCTTGGTCTCCCGCACGGCCTCCCGGATGAGGGCCAACTGCTCGCCCGCACCCGACGCCCCCGCCTCCGGTCGCCCGTTCTCCCTGCTCACAGCATCAGTCTTAGCAGATGGCACGGACAGCGAGGGGCGCCTGTGGACAGCCGACGGCCCCGGACCACTGGTGCGGTCCGGGGCCGTGGGCCACTACACGGGCGGTACGAAAACCGAGGAGTCCTAGAGACCCGCAGCCTTCTTCAGCGCCTCCACCCGGTCCGTGCGCTCCCAGGTGAAGTCCTCCAGCTCACGGCCGAAGTGGCCGTAGGCGGCGGTCTGGGCGTAGATGGGACGGAGCAGATCGAGGTCGCGGATGATGGCGGCCGGGCGGAGGTCGAAGACCTCGCCGATGGCCTGCTCGATCTTGTCGGTGTCGACGGTGGCGGTGCCGAAGGTCTCGACGAAGAGACCGACCGGCTCGGCCTTGCCGATGGCGTAGGCGACCTGAACCTCGCAGCGGGCCGCGAGACCGGCGGCGACGACGTTCTTGGCGACCCAGCGCATCGCGTAGGCGGCCGAGCGGTCGACCTTGGACGGGTCCTTGCCGGAGAAGGCACCGCCGCCGTGGCGGGCCATGCCGCCGTAGGTGTCGATGATGATCTTGCGGCCGGTGAGGCCGGCGTCACCCATGGGGCCGCCGATCTCGAAGCGGCCGGTCGGGTTGACCAGCAGCCGGTAGCCGTCGGTGTCCAGCTTGATGCCGTCCTCGACCAGCTGGGCCAGGACGTGCTCGACGACGAACTCGCGGATGTCGGGAGCGAGCAGCGAGTCGAGGTCGATGTCGCTGGCGTGCTGGGAGGAGACCACGACGGTGTCGAGGCGGACGGCCTTGTGGCCGTCGTACTCGATGGTGACCTGGGTCTTGCCGTCGGGGCGGAGGTAGGGGATGGTGCCGTTCTTGCGGACCTCGGACAGGCGCTTGGACAGGCGGTGCGCGAGGTTGATCGGGAGCGGCATCAGCTCCGGGGTCTCGTCGCAGGCGTAGCCGAACATCAGGCCCTGGTCGCCGGCGCCCTGCTTGTCCAGCTCGTCGTCGTCGCCCTCGACGCGGTTCTCGTACGCGGTGTCGACACCCTGGGCGATGTCCGGGGACTGCGCGCCGATGGACACCGAGACGCCGCAGGAAGCGCCGTCGAAGCCCTTCTTGGACGAGTCGTAACCGATGTCCAGGATCTTGTTGCGGACGAGGTTGGGGATGTCGGCGTACGCCTTCGTCGTCACCTCGCCGGCCACATGCACCAGGCCGGTGGTGATCAACGTCTCCACGGCGACCCGGGAGGTCGGGTCTTCCTTGAGGAGAGCGTCGAGGATGGTGTCGCTGATCTGGTCAGCGATCTTGTCGGGGTGGCCCTCGGTGACGGACTCCGAGGTGAACAGGCGGCGGGACACATCGCTCCCTGGGGTTGCAGCGGCTGCTGGCTGATCATTGGCGGAAGGGCCGAGAGCTGCGCTCGGCCCGATCCACTCGCCAGTTTATCGGTCGTGTGCGGCGTTCGGGCACGCGGTCTCGATTTATGGACCCCCCGTGACCTGGGACACCACGGCCCTCGGTAGGACGATCACCTCGAGTATGGGCCGGGTCAAGGGGACATGCCGGAGTTTAGGCGGCCGGCAGAGTGACTCCGGGGTCCGTACGGGCGTGTCAGGGGCGAGTCTCGGCCAGGCGGGGCGCGACCAGGTCCCAGACCATGTCGGCCAGGTCCTCCTTGGGGCCGTACGGGACCGGGGTCTCGGTTCCGTCGGCCGCCAGGATCACCGCCTCGTTCTCCGCCGAACCGAAGGTCTTGTGCTCGCCGACCTCATTGACGACCAGCAGGTCACAGCCCTTGCGGGCCAGCTTGGCGCGGCCGTTGGCGAGCACGTCGTCGGTCTCCGCGGCAAAGCCGACCACGAGCCGGCCGGGGCGGGCCCGCTCGGCGGAGAGTTCGGCGAGGATGTCCGGATTCCGGACCAGACCGACCGGTTCCGGCTCCTTCCCTTCGATCTTCTTGATCTTGCCGTCGGCGTAGACGGCAGGCCGGAAATCGGCGACGGCGGCGGCCATGATCACCGCGTCGGCGTCCTCGGCGGCCTTCAGCACCGCCTCATGGAGCTGACGGGCGGTGCCGATGCGGATCACGTCCACCCCGGCCGGATCGGGCAGCTCGGTGTTGCCGGCGATCAGCGTGACCCGGGCACCGCGGGCCGCCGCCGTGCGGGCGAGCGCGTAGCCCTGTTTGCCGGAGGAGCGGTTGCCCAGGTAGCGGACGGGGTCCAGCGGCTCGCGGGTGCCGCCCGCGCTGACCACGACGCGGCGGCCGGCGAGATCCTGCTCCGCCGCCCGGTCGCCGCGGGCCAGCACCCGGCGGCAGAAGGCGAAGATCTCGGCCGGGTCGGGGAAGCGGCCCTTGCCGGTGTCGACGCCGGTCAGCCGGCCGACCGCCGGGTCGATGACGAGGGCGCCGCGGCGCCGCAGCGTGGCGACGTTCTCCTGGGTGGCGGGGTGCTCCCACATCTCGGTGTGCATCGCCGGGGCGAAGACCACCGGACAGCGCGCGGTGAGCAGGGTATTGGTCAGCAGATCGTCGGCGAGGCCGTGGGCCGCCTTGGCGAGCAGGTCGGCGGTGGCGGGGGCGACCACGACGAGGTCGGCGGCCTGGCCGATCCGGACGTGCGGGACCTCGTGGACGGATTCCCAGACCTCGGTGCCTGCCGGGTTGCCGGACAGCGCCGACCAGGTGGCCTCCCCGACGAAGTGCAGCGCCGAGGCGGTCGGCACGACCCGTACGTCGTGCCCGGACTCGGTCAGCCGCCGCAGCAGCTCACACGCCTTGTAGGCGGCGATCCCGCCGCTCACCCCCAGGACGACCCTGGGCCGCTCCCGCTCACGCCTGTCCATCGCTTCGCCGCTCCCCGGGCCTAGGTCCCTACGTATGCCCCTATGACACACCAAGGGCCCGGCTGGGAGCCCCTCCCAGCGTTAGCCGGGGGAGCGCCGCCGGGCCCCAGGTGAAACGTTCTGCTGCTTACTGCGCCGGGCCCTCGATGGCCTCGGAGGTCAGCAGGCCCGCGTTGATCTCGCGCAGCGCGATCGACAGGGGCTTCTCGTGGACGTGGGTGTCCACGAGCGGGCCGACGTACTCGAGCAGGCCCTCGCCGAGCTGCGAGTAGTACGCGTTGATCTGGCGCGCGCGCTTGGCGGCGTAGATCACCAGGCTGTACTTCGAATCGGTGGCCTCGAGAAGCTCATCAATGGGCGGGTTGATGATGCCCTCGGGTGCGGTGATGGAAGAGGACACTCTCTACCTTCCGAAGGGGGATGAAGCGGGGGTGTAACGCAAAGTCTTCGACGGTCCGGGGAGCTGCGCGGTCAGCCGCTGGTGTTCTCGTCTCCGGACCTGTCCAGCATCAAGGCTAGCAGCTCACGGCTGACGTCCTCGACGGAGGTGTTGACAAGCGTCGTATCGAACTCCTTCTCCGCCGCCAGTTCGATCCTGGCGGCGGCCAGCCGGCGCTCGATGACCTCCGGCGCCTCCGTGCCCCGGCCGGTGAGCCGGCGGACCAGCTCGTCCCAGCTCGGCGGGGCCAGGAAGACCAGATGCGCTTCGCCCATGGACTCGCGGACCTGGCGGGCGCCCTGCAGGTCGATCTCCAGCAGGACCGGCTCCCCGGACTCCAGGCGGTCCAGCACCGCCTTGCGGGGAGTGCCGTACCGGTTGCCCGCGAACTCGGCCCATTCGAGCAGCTCACCGTTGGCGATGAGCTTGTCGAATTCTCCGTCGTCGACGAAGAAGTAGTGGACACCGTGCCGCTCCCCGGGGCGCGGCTTGCGGGTGGTGGCCGATACCGAGAGCCAGACCTCGGGGTGGACCTTGCGCATATGCGCGACGACCGTGCTCTTGCCGACCCCGGAGGGGCCGGAGAGCACGGTCAGTCGCGGTTGTCTGGCCGGGGGCGCGGGGGTCGTCCCCCCGGAGACTGCAGAACTCATGCAGCGATTATTCCAGCTTCCCGGTGATGCCGGAAAATTCAGGAAGCAGTGCTGCCGAACTCGCGCTCCAGCGACGCGATCTGGTTGGAGCCAAGACCCCGGACACGGCGGCTCTCGGAGATCCCGAGCCGTTCCATGATCTGCTTGGCGCGGACCTTGCCGACGCCCGGCAGGGACTCAAGGAGCGCGGAGACCTTCATCTTGCCGATGACGTCGTTCTCCTGGCCCTGCTTGATGACCTCATGGAGGGAAGCACCGGAGTGCTTGAGCCGATTCTTGACCTCGGCGCGCTCCCGGCGAGCCGCGGCGGCCTTCTCGAGCGCGGCTGCGCGCTGTTCAGGGGTAAGGGGCGGAAGAGCCACGCCTACGTCACCTCGGATGTCGAACTGTCGGATACGGACCGGTGTGGAACCTAGTCGCCCCGCACCTGCGGAGCAACGAGCAACGCGCTTACGTGCAGTGCTCTCGTCGGAGACTAGCGCCAGAGGGCGCCGGAGTCAGCGAGAACAAGCGAAAAGTCCTGGTCAGACTCTGCTGACCAGGACAATTCGGGACCAAAGTCCCCGTCGGAAGGCTCTCAATCGAGCGCGGTGCGCACTTCGCCGGCGAATCGGTCCGCCGCGGCGCGCAGCGCCGAGGTGTCCGGACCGTGCCGCAGCACCCCCCGGCTGACGCTCGGCACGACGTTGCGCACGGCGTCACCGAAGACCTTCGGGAGGTCGGCGGGGGTGGCGCCCTGGGCGCCGATGCCGGGGGCGAGCAGCGGGCCGTTGATCGCCAGGTCGAACGAGGAGAGATCGCCCAGCGTGGCGCCGACGACCGCGCCGAAGGAGCCCAGCGGCTCGGCACCGGCGTTCTCGGCTGCGAGGTGGCCGAGCATGGTCGCGGCGAGCGTGCGGCCGTCCTCGCGCACCGCCCGCTGGACCTCGGCGCCCTCCGGGTTGGAGGTGAGGGCGAGGACGAAGAGCCCGGCGCCGTTCTCGCGCGCCAGGTCGACGGCCGGCTTCAGCGAGCCGTACCCGAGGTACGGGGAGACGGTCAGCGCGTCGGAGAACAGCGGCGAGTCCTTGCGCAGGTAGGTCTCGGCGTAGGCGGCCATGGTCGAGCCGATGTCGCCGCGCTTGGCGTCCATCAGCACCAGGGCACCGCGCTCGCGCGCCTCCTCGACGGCGGTCTCCAGGACGGCGAGGCCGCGGGAGCCGAAGCGCTCGAAGAACGCGGATTGTGGCTTGAAGAGTGCCACCGTCTCGCCCAGGGCCTCCACGACGGTCCGGGTGAACCGCGCCAGGCCCGCGACATCGTCGTTCAGGCCCCAGTCGGCCAGCAGCGAGGCGTGCGGGTCGATGCCGACGCAGAGCGGGCCGCGCTCGTCCATGGCGCGGCGCAGACGGGCCCCGAAGGGGTTCGCAGACGAATCCTGCGGCCCGGAGGGCCTCGGTGAGGGGCGGTGGCCGGGCGACGGGCGGGCGCCGAAGGATTCCTGGATCATGCGGTCACCTTCTTGTGCTCGGCGCCGACCGCGTCGGCGAGAGTGGCGTACGGGCTGTTGCGCAGACGGGCGGCGAGGCCCTTGTGGATCGCGCGGCACCAGAACGGGCCCTGGTAGATGAAGGCGCTGTAGCCCTGGACCAGGGTGGCGCCGGCCAGGATGCGCTGCCAGGCGTCCTCGGCGTTCTCGATGCCGCCCACCCCGATGAGGGTGATCGTGCCGCCGACACGGGCGTAGAGGCGGCGCAGCACCTCCAGGGAGCGCTCCTTGACGGGCGCGCCGGACAGGCCGCCGGTCTCGGCGGTCAGCGCCGGGTCGGAGGTCAGGCCCAGGCCCTCGCGGGCGATCGTGGTGTTGGTGGCGATGATCCCGTCCAGGCCCAGCTCGACGGCCAGATCGGCGACCGCGTCCACGTCCGCGTCGGCCAGATCGGGGGCGATCTTGACCAGCAGCGGGACCCGGCGGTCGGTGACCGTACGGTCGGCGGCCTCGCGGACGGCCGTCAGCAGCGGGCGCAGATGGTCGACGGCCTGGAGGTTGCGCAGCCCCGGGGTGTTCGGGGAGGAGACGTTGACGACCAGGTAGTCGGCGTGCCGGGCGAGCCGCTCGGTGGAGGTGACGTAGTCGGCGACGGCTTCGTCCTCCGGCACGGCCTTGGTCTTGCCGATGTTGACGCCGACGGTGGCCGGGAAGACGGGGTTGCGGGCCGCCAGACGGGCCGCCACGGACGCGGAGCCGTCGTTGTTGAACCCCATCCGGTTGATCAGCGCGCGGTCCGCCACGAGCCGGAACAGGCGCTTCTTGGGGTTGCCGGGCTGCGGCTGGGCGGTGACCGTGCCGATCTCGACATGGTCGAAGCCCAGCATGGTCATCCCGTCGATGGCGACGGCGTTCTTGTCGAAGCCGGCGGCCAGGCCGAAGGGACCGTGCATCCGGCGGCCCAGGGCCTCGGTGCGCAGCTCCCGGTAGCGGGGTGCGAGGGCGGCCGCCAGGAAGGTGCGCAGCACGGGGAGGCGCACGGCCAGCTGGATCCAGCGGAAGGCCAGGTGGTGGGCCTGCTCGGGGTCCATGCGCTTGAAGATCAGGTGGAAGAAGAGGCGGTACATCGTCGGGTGGGCCTTCCGGGGTGAGGAGTGCGAGGGCTCATGAAGAGGGGGACACCGCGTCGGTGTCCCCCTCCTGGCCGCTACTCCTCGCGGGCCGCGGTGAGATGTTCGGCGTGTTCCTGGAGGGAACGCACCCCCACGTCGCCGCGGGACACCGCCTCGATGCCCTGGACCGCGGCGGCCAGCGCCTGGACCGTGGTCAGGCAGGGCACGGCGCGGGCGACCGCCGCGGTACGGATGTCGTAGCCGTCGAGCCGGCCACCGGTCCCGTAGGGGGTGTTGACGATCAGGTCGACCTGGCCGTCGTGGATGAGCTGGACGATGGTCTTCTCACCGTCAGGGCCCTCGCCCTCGGACTGCTTGCGCACCACCGTGGCGTTGATGCCGTTGCGGCGCAGCACCTCGGCGGTGCCGGAGGTGGCGAGCAGTTCGAAGCCGTGCGCGACCAGCTCCCGGGCCGGGAAGATCATCGAGCGCTTGTCGCGGTTGGCGACGGAGACGAACGCCCGGCCCTTGGTGGGCAGGGCCCCGTAGGCGCCGGACTGCGACTTGGCGTAGGCGGTGCCGAAGACCGAGTCGATGCCCATGACCTCGCCGGTGGAGCGCATCTCCGGGCCGAGGACGGTGTCCACACCGCGGCCGTGGATGTCGCGGAACCGCGACCAGGGCATCACGGCTTCCTTCACGGAGATCGGCGCGTCCAGCGGCAGGGTGCCGCCGTCGCCCGTCTTGGGCAGCATGCCCTCGGCGCGCAGCTCGGCAATCGTGGAGCCCAGCGAGATCCGGGCGGCGGCCTTGGCCAGCGGTACGGCGGTGGCCTTCGAGGTGAAGGGGACCGTACGGGAGGCGCGGGGGTTGGCCTCCAGGACGTAGAGGATGTCGCCGGCCATCGCGAACTGGATGTTGATCAGTCCGCGGACGCCGACGCCCTTGGCGATGGCCTCCGTCGAGATGCGCAGCCGCTTGATGTCGTAGCCGCCGAGCGTGATCGGGGGCAGCGCACAGGCGGAGTCGCCGGAGTGGATGCCGGCCTCCTCGATGTGCTCCATGACGCCGCCGAGGTAGAGCTCGTGGCCGTCGTAGAGCGCATCGACGTCGATCTCGATGGCGTCGTCGAGGAACCGGTCGATGAGGACCGGGTGGCGGTCGATCAGGCCGGCGTGGCGGGTGAGGTACTCGCCGAGCGACGGCTCGTCGTAGACGATCTCCATACCGCGGCCGCCGAGCACGTAGGACGGGCGGACCATGACCGGGTAGCCGATCTCGGCGGCGATCCGCTGGGCCTCGTCGAAGGAGAAGGCGGTGCCGTACTTGGGCGCGGGCAGTCCGGCCTCGGTGAGCACCCGGCCGAAGGCGCCGCGCTCCTCGGCGAGGTCGATCGCCTCGGGCGAGGTGCCGACGATCGGCACGCCGTTGTCCTTGAGCGCCTGCGCCAGGCCCAGCGGGGTCTGGCCGCCGAGCTGGACGATGACGCCGGCGACCGGTCCCGCCTGGGTCTCGGCGTGCACGATCTCCAGCACGTCTTCCAGCGTCAGCGGCTCGAAGTACAGACGGTCGGAGGTGTCGTAGTCCGTCGAGACGGTCTCCGGGTTGCAGTTGACCATCACGGTCTCGTAGCCGGCGTCGCTGAGCGCGAACGAGGCGTGGACGCAGGAGTAGTCGAACTCGATGCCCTGACCGATGCGGTTGGGGCCGGAGCCGAGGATGATCACGGCCGGCTTCTCGCGCGGGGCGACCTCGGTCTCCTCGTCGTAGGACGAGTAGAAGTACGGGGTCTTCGCGGCGAATTCGGCGGCGCAGGTGTCGACCGTCTTGTAGACCGGGCGGACACCGAGGGCGTGCCGGACCTCACGGACGACGTCCTCGCGCAGCCCGCGGATCGCGGCGATCTGGGCGTCGGAGAAGCCGTAGCGCTTTGCGTCCGCAAGGATCTCCGGGTGGAGCTTTTCGGCGGCCGCGATCTCGTCCGCGATCTCCTTGACGAGGAAGAGCTGGTCGACGAACCACGGGTCGATCTTCGTGGCGTCGAAGACCTCCTGGGGCGTGGCGCCGGCCCGGATCGCCGCCATGACGGTGTTGATCCGGCCGTCGGTGGGGACCTGGGACTTCTCCAGCAGCGCGGCCTTCTCGCCCGGCTCGGTGACGAAGTCGAACTGGCTGCCCTTCTTCTCCAGGGAGCGCAGGGCCTTGTTCAGCGCCTCGGGGAAGTTGCGGCCGATGGCCATGGCCTCGCCGACGGACTTCATGGTCGTGGTGAGCGTGGCGTCGGCGGCCGGGAACTTCTCGAAGGCGAACCGCGGCACCTTGACGACGACATAGTCGAGGGTCGGCTCGAAGGAGGCCGGCGTCTTCTCGGTGATGTCGTTGGGGATCTCGTCGAGGGTGTAGCCGACGGCGAGCCGGGCGGCGATCTTCGCGATCGGGAAGCCGGTGGCCTTGGACGCCAGCGCCGACGAGCGCGAGACGCGGGGGTTCATCTCGATGACGATGACCCGGCCGTCCTCGGGGTTGACCGCGAACTGGATGTTGCAGCCGCCGGTGTCGACACCGACCTCGCGGATGACGGCGATGCCGATGTCCCGCAGGGTCTGGTACTCGCGGTCGGTGAGCGTCATCGCCGGGGCGACGGTGATCGAGTCGCCGGTGTGCACGCCCATCGGGTCGAAGTTCTCGATGGAGCAGACGACCACGACGTTGTCGTTCTTGTCGCGCATCAGCTCCAGCTCGTACTCCTTCCAGCCGAGGATGGACTCCTCCAGGAGCACCTCGGTGGTCGGCGAGAGCGTCAGGCCCTGGCCGGCGATCCGGCGCAGCTCCTCCTCGTTGTGCGCGAAGCCGGAGCCGGCCCCGCCCATGGTGAAGGAGGGACGGACGACGACGGGGTAGCCGCCGAGCTCGTCGACGCCCTTGAGGACGTCGTCCATGGAGTGGCAGATGTACGAGCGGGCGGACTCGCCGTGGCCGATCTTGCGGTTGACGGCCTCGACGACCTCCTTGAACAGGTCGCGGTCCTCGCCCTTGTTGATCGCCTCGACGTTGGCCCCGATCAGCTCGACGTTGTACTTGTCGAGGGTGCCGGACGCGTGCAGCGAGATCGCGGTGTTCAGCGCGGTCTGGCCGCCCAGGGTCGGCAGGAGCGCGTCGGGGCGCTCCTTGGCGATGATCTTCTCGACGAATTCCGGGGTGATCGGCTCGACATAGGTGGCGTCGGCGATCTCCGGGTCGGTCATGATCGTCGCCGGGTTGGAGTTCACCAGGATGACGCGCAGGCCCTCGGACTTGAGGACCCGGCATGCCTGGGTACCGGAGTAGTCGAACTCGGCGGCCTGGCCGATGACGATCGGGCCGGAGCCGATGACCAGGACGGACTGGATATCGGTGCGCTTAGGCACGCTGGCCCTCCATCAGGACGGTGTTCATCAAAGACGTGAAGCGGTCGAAGAGGTACGCGGCGTCGTGCGGACCCGCGGCGGCTTCGGGGTGGTACTGGACGCTGAAGGCCGGCTGGTCGAGGAGGTGCAGACCCTCCACCACGTTGTCGTTGAGGCAGACGTGGGAGACCTCGGCGCGGCCGAAGGGGGTGTCGGAGACGGTGTCGAGCGGGGCGTCGACGGCGAATCCGTGGTTGTGCGCGGTGACCTCGACCTTGCCGGTCGTGCGGTCCTGCACCGGCTGGTTGATGCCGCGGTGGCCGTACTTGAGCTTGTAGGTGCCAAAGCCCAGCGCGCGGCCCAGGATCTGGTTGCCGAAGCAGATGCCGAACAGCGGCGTCTTGCGCTCCAGCACTCCCCGCATGACGGAGACCGGGTGGTCGGCGGTGGCCGGGTCGCCCGGGCCGTTGGAGAAGAACACCCCGTCCGGGTTCACCGCGTAGACGTCCTCGACGGTGGCGGTGGCCGGCAGGACGTGCACCTCGATGCCGCGCTCGGCCATCCGGTGCGGGGTCATGCCCTTGATGCCCAGGTCGATCGCGGCGACGGTGAACTTCTTCGTGCCGATCGCCGGGACGACGTAGGGCTCCTTGGTGGCGACCTGAGTGGACAGGTCCGCGCCCTGCATCTCGGGGGCCTGGCGCACCTTGGCCAGCATCATGCCCTCGTCGGCCAGCGCCTCGCCGGAGAAGATGCCGACCCGCATGGCACCGCGCTCGCGCAGGTGGCGGGTCAGGGCGCGGGTGTCGACGCCGCTGATGCCGACGACGCCCTGGGCGACCAGCTCGTCGTCCAGGGAGCGCACCGAGCGCCAGTTGGACGGGACGCGGGCGGGGTCGCGGACGACGTAGCCGGCCACCCAGATCCGCTGGGACTCGGGGTCCTCGTCGTTCACGCCGGTGTTGCCGATGTGCGGGGCGGTCATGACGACGACCTGGCGGTGGTACGACGGGTCGGTCAGCGTCTCCTGGTAGCCGGTCATGCCGGTGGAGAACACCGCTTCGCCGAAGGCCTCCCCCACGGCCCCGTAGGCGCGGCCGCGGAAGCTGCGGCCGTCCTCCAGGACGAGTACGGCGGGGATCCCCCTTGTGCCGTGGGCGGTGCCCCTGGTGGAGGTCGTCATCGTGCGCCTTCCGTTTCGGTGTGCTCGGTGGTGCTGGTGGTGTGCTCGGTGGTGCTCAGCCGGTTGACGGCCTCGACCCAGGCCGGGTGCGCGTCCGCCCGGTCGGAGCGGAAGCCGGAGTCGAGCTGCCGGCCGCCGTGCTCCCAGGTGACGATCAGCAGGCCGCCCTCGGTCAGGACCTTGCCGGCGATGCCCTTGTCGAGCCGGGCGCCGCGCAGCGCGGGAGCCGGCACGAAGAAGTCCGCCGCGCCCGGCCGTACGACGTCCAGTCCCTGGTCGGTCAGGGTCAGCTCGGCGCGGCTACGGGTCCCCAGACCGCGCGCCACGATCCGGTCGAGCCACTGCCCGGCGGTGGTGGAGCCGTGGTAGCGGCCCGACAGGGTCAGCAGGGGGGTGCCGAGGTCGTCGGGGGTGGACGGCAGCTCGGGCAGGTCGCCCTGGAGCGTGCCGCGCCACTTCCAGCCCTGGCGCATCAGCCAGTAGACGAAGATGACGAAGACCAGCAGGCCGGCGACCCAGCCGATCCGTGCGGCCCAGTCCGTGACCGGAGCGGAGTGCTGCGCCGCGGCCAAGGTGCTCAGTGGAGGTGTCACGCCAGCTTCCCGTCGACGACCGTTGCCCGGCCCCGCAGGAAGGTGTGGGTGACACGCCCCGGCAGCTCGCGGCCCTCGTAGGGGGTGTTGCGGCTGCGGGAGGCGAAGCCCGCGGGGTCCACCTCTCCACGGTAAGCGGAATCGAGCAGCGTGAGGTTGGCGGGCTCACCAGCCGAGACGGGGCGGCCGTGGCCCTCCAGGCGGCCGATGTGCGCCGGGCGGAAGGACATCCGGTCGGCAACGCCGGCCCAGTCCAGCAGCCCGCTGTCGACCATCGTGTGCTGGACGACGGAGAGCGCGGTCTCCAGGCCGACCATGCCCATGGCCGCCGCGCCCCACTCGCAGTCCTTGTCCTCGTGCGGGTGCGGGGCGTGGTCGGTGGCGACACAGTCGATCGTGCCGTCGGCGAGCGCTTCGCGCAGCGCCAGCACGTCGGCCTCGGTGCGCAGCGGCGGGTTCACCTTGTAGACGGGGTTGTAGCTGCGGACCAGCTCGTCGGTGAGCAGCAGGTGGTGCGGGGTGACCTCGGCGGTGACGTTCCAGCCCTTGGACTTCGCCCAGCGGACGATCTCCACCGAGCCGGCCGTGGACAGGTGGCAGATGTGCACCCGGGAGCCGACGTGCGCGGCGAGCAGCACATCGCGGGCGATGATCGACTCCTCGGCGACCGCCGGCCAGCCGCCGAGGCCCAGCTCGGCGGAGACGATGCCCTCGTTCATCTGGGCGCCCTCGGTGAGCCGGGGCTCCTGGGCGTGCTGGGCGACGACTCCGTCGAAGGCCTTCACGTACTCCAGGGCGCGCCGCATGATCACGGCGTCGTCCACGCACTTGCCGTCGTCGGAGAAGACCCGGACGCCGGCCGCGGAGTCGTGCATCGCGCCGAGCTCGGCGAGCTTCTTGCCCTCCAGGCCGACGGTGACCGCGCCGACGGGCTGGACGTCGCAGTAGCCGGACTCCTTGCCCAGCCGCCAGACCTGCTCGACGACGCCGGCGGTGTCCGCGACGGGAAAGGTGTTGGCCATGGCGTGGACGGCGGTGAAGCCGCCGACGGCGGCCGCCTTGGTGCCGGTCAGCACGGTCTCGGAGTCCTCGCGGCCCGGCTCGCGCAGATGGGTGTGCAGGTCGACCAGGCCCGGCAGCAGGATCTTGCCGCCGGCCTCGATGACCTGCGCGCCCTCGGCGCTGAGCCCGCTCCCGACCGCCGCGATGATCTCGCCGTCGATCAGCACGTCCTGCGGTTCGCCACCGAGGACCTTCGCGCCGCGAATAAGGATCTTGCTCATGGTTACTTGCTCTCCTCGGTGCGAGTGCTGGTGCCGTTGCCGGCGGTCAGGGCGGGCTCGTTGCCGCCCAGAAGCAGATAGAGGACGGCCATCCGGATGCTGACGCCGTTGGTGACCTGCTCGACGGCCGTGCAGCGCGGCGAGTCGGCGACCTCGGCGGTGATCTCCATACCGCGGTTCATCGGGCCGGGGTGCATCACGATCGCGTGCTCCGGCATCCGGGACATCCGGTCGCCGTCCAGGCCGTAGCGCCGCGCGTACTCCCGCTCGGTCGGGAAGAACGCCGCGTTCATCCGCTCGCGCTGGACGCGCAGCATCATCACCGCGTCGGACTTGGCGAGGACGGCGTCGAGGTCGTAGGAGACCTCGCAGGGCCACTGCTCGACCCCGATCGGCACCAGTGTCGGCGGCGCGACCAGGGTGACCTCGGCACCGAGGGTGGTCAGCAGGTGGACGTTGGAGCGGGCGACCCGGCTGTGCAGGATGTCGCCGACGACGGTGATCCGGCGGCCGGCGAGGTCCTGGCCCACGCCCGCGTCGGCGCCGACGAGCCGGCGGCGCATCGTGAAGGCGTCCAGCAGTGCCTGCGTGGGGTGTTCGTGGGTGCCGTCACCGGCGTTGACCACGGAGCCGCCGATCCAGCCGGAGGTCGCCAGGCGGTGCGGGGCGCCGGAGTCGTGGTGGCGGATGACGACCGCATCCGCGCCCATCGCCTCCAGGGTGAGGGCGGTGTCCTTGAGCGACTCGCCCTTGGAGACCGACGACCCCTTGGCGGAGAAGTTGATGACGTCGGCGGAGAGGCGCTTCGCCGCGGCCTCGAAGGAGATACGGGTACGGGTCGAGTCCTCGAAGAAGAGGTTGACGACGGTGCGTCCGCGCAGGGTGGGGAGCTTCTTGATCGGCCGGTCGGCGACCCGGGCCATCTCCTCGGCGGTGTCGAGGATCAGGACGGCGTCGTCGCGCGTGAGATCGGCGGCCGAGATGAGGTGACGCTTCATCCGGTTTTCTCCGTGAGTGAAGGAGGTGTACGGGAATATCCGTCGAGCGGGCATGCCTGCGGACCCGGGGTCACCGGGTCCGAGCGCGGTGCGCTATCGCTCGCCGGCCGGGGCGGGGTGCTTCACGCCGAGCAGCACGGCGTCCCGGCCGTCCTCCTCGGTGAGCTGGACCTTGACCGTCTCCCGCAGCGACGTGGGGAGGTTCTTGCCTACGTAGTCGGCACGGATCGGCAGTTCGCGGTGGCCGCGGTCGACCAGGACCGCCAGCTGCACGGCGCGCGGCCGTCCGATGTCGCCCAGCGCGTCCAGCGCGGCGCGGATGGTGCGTCCGGAGAAGAGCACGTCATCGACGAGCAGGACGACGCGTCCTTCGATGCCGTCGGCGGGGATGTCCGTGCGGGCGAGCGTGCGGGCCGGGCCCAGACGCAGGTCGTCGCGGTACATCGTGATGTCGAGCGAGCCGACCGGGACCGTGCGGCCGGTGATCTCTTCGAGCTTGGCGGCGAGCCGTCGGGCGAGGAAGACGCCGCGGGTGGGGATACCCAGGAGCACCACATCGTCCGCGCCCTTGGCGCGCTCGACGATCTCGTGGGCGATACGGGTGAGCATCCGCGCGATGTCCGGGCCTTCGAGCACCGGGCGTGCGGGGAGCTGAGCCGTCATGTCGGCACTGCTTGCGTCCATATGAAACGGACCTCCTTCTCCGCCTCACGGGACGGACCTTAAAGGACGTCGGAATTACGCAGCCCAGGCTATCAGGACCCCTCACCGGAGCGGTCCGCACCCCTGACGGGTGAGGGTCTGCCCCGTTCCGCTTGACGAAGTCAGATTACGCTGCGTAACCTCACAGTGAGTTACCAGCCCGCGGCGGAGCCGCATGTCGATACAGCCGTCTGGGGAGTTTTATGTCCAGCGAATACGCCAAACAGCTCGGGGCCAAGCTCCGCGCCATCCGCACCCAGCAGGGCCTTTCTCTCCACGGTGTCGAGGAGAAGTCCCAGGGCCGCTGGAAGGCCGTGGTGGTCGGTTCGTACGAGCGCGGCGACCGCGCCGTGACCGTGCAGCGCCTTGCCGAGCTGGCGGACTTCTACGGCGTTCCGGTGCAGGAACTGCTGCCGGGGACGACACCGGGCGGAGCGGCCGAGCCGCCGCCGAAGCTGGTGCTCGACCTGGAGCGCCTGGCCCATGTCCCGCAGGAGAAGGCCGGCCCGCTGCAGCGCTACGCCGCCACCATCCAGAGCCAGCGCGGTGACTACAACGGCAAGGTCCTCTCGATCCGCCAGGACGACCTGCGCACCCTCGCGGTCATCTACGACCAGTCGCCCTCGGTGCTGACCGAGCAGCTGATCAGCTGGGGTGTGCTGGACGCGGAAGCGCGCCGTGCCGTGCAGCACGACGAGATCTGATCCACCGCACCACCTGCAGAAACGTGCCGCCGCTCCGGGCCTCCGGGGCGGCGGTTTCGCTGTACCGGCGCACGGACGGCGCACACGGCGCGCGGAGAGTGCGCCAGGAGAGCCCCCGTACGGCGTTCTGCGGGCATGCGAAGGGCCCGGAGCACTGGCCTTCGCTCCGGGCCCGTTCACACGCTCTGCCGACCGCCTGCTACGCCTCGCGCCGCAGGCTCGGCTTCAGCTCCTTGAACCGGCCGAGGAGGCCGTTGACGAAGGCCGGGGAGTCGTCAGTGGAGAACTCCCTGGCGAGCTGCACGGCTTCGTCGATCGCCACCGCGTCCGGCGTGTCGTCCACCCAGAGCAGCTCATAGGCACCGAGCCGCACGATGCTGCGGTCGGCCGCAGGCATCCGGTCCAGGTCCCAGTCGACCGCGTAGGTGGAAATCAGCTCGTCGATCCGGGCGACATGGTCCGCGTACCCCTCGACCAACTGCAGGGTGTATTCGTTCACCGGCGGCTGCCGGGGGTCGGTCCGGGCGTGCCTCATCCAGTCCGCGAGCACGGACTGCACATCGGCACCGCGCTGGTCGGCCTCGAAAAGAATCTGGAAGGCGCGCTTACGGGCCTTGGTGCGGGCAGCCACGGTTAGCTGTTCACCCGGCCGAGGTAGTCGCCCGTGCGGGTGTCGACCTTGATCTTCTCACCGGTCGTGATGAAGAGCGGCACCTGGATGGAGTAGCCGGTCTCCAGCTCGGCGGGCTTGGAACCACCGGTGGAGCGGTCGCCCTGCACACCGGGCTCGGTGTGCTTGATGGTCAGCTCGACCGCGGCGGGCAGCTCGACGTACAGCACCTCGCCCTCGTGCTGCGCCACGACCGCCTCGAAGCCCTCGATGAGGTAGTTCGCGGCGTCGCCGACGGCCTTGCGGTCGACGTGCAGCTGGTCGTAGGTGTCCATGTCCATGAAGACGAAGTAGTCGCCGTCCATGTACGAGAACTGCATCCCGCGCTTGTCGACGGTGGCCGTCTCGACCTTCACGCCGGCATTGAAGGTCTTGTCCACCACCTTGCCGGACAGCACGTTCTTGAGCTTGGTGCGGACAAAGGCCGGGCCCTTGCCGGGCTTGACGTGCTGGAACTCGACGACGGACCAGAGCTGGCCGCCGTCGAGCTTGAGCACCATGCCGTTCTTGAGGTCGTTCGTGGATGCCACGGTTGCGGAATCTCCTGGACTGCAGGTGGTGGGACCCCGGAGCACGCGCACGCCGAACCCCTACGGCTCAGAGTGCGAGCAGCTCCTTGGTCGTGATCGTGAGTAGCTCGGGCCCGCCGTCCGCCTCGGGGCGGACGACGAGTGTGTCGTCGATCCGGACACCCCCGCGGCCCGGGATGTGAACCCCCGGCTCGACGGTGACCGGCACGCAAGCGTCCAGTTTACCCATGGCGGCAGGCGACAATTGAGGGTCCTCGTCGATTTCGAGCCCCACACCGTGCCCGGTCCATGCTCCCAGCCGCTCCCCGTACCCCGCGGCGTCCAGCACATGGCGGGTCACCCGGTCCACTTCGCGGCACTCCACACCCGGCGCAAGTGCCTCGCGCCCGGCCCGCTGGGCTGCGAAAACGAGATCGTACAGTTCGATCTGCCAGTCCGAGGGCGTGGTGCCGATGACGAAGGTCCGGCCGATCTCACAACGGTAGCCGCGGTAATTGGCGCCCAGGCAGACGCTGAGGAAGTCGCCCTCCTCGACCCGCCGGTCGGTGGGCAGATGCCCGGGGCGGCCGGCGTTCGGGCCGGTCGCGACGGACGTGGGGAAGGCCGGGCCGTCCGCGCCGTGGTCCACCAGCCGCCTCTCCAGTTCCAGTGCCAGATGCCGCTCGGTGCGGCCGACCAGGATCGATTCGAGGAGTTCCCCCAGTGCCTGGTCGGCGATCTCCGCGGAGATCCGCAGACAGGCGATCTCGTCGTCGTCCTTCACCAGCCGCTGCGCCTCGACCGCGCAGGCCAGGTCGGTCAGCCGCAGCCGGGGCGCGACCTGGCAGAGCGCACGGTGCCGGGTGACGGTGAGGTGGTGCTCCTCGACGGCCAGGGTGTCCGCGCCGGCCGTCGCGGCGAGGTCGGCGCCGGCCACCACCGGGTCGCCGCCCCGGGTCGGCAGCACCGACACCCGTACGTCATCGGCAGGCCGGCCCTCGGCGGGATCACCACTCAGCGGCCTGGCGCACAGCAGCACCTCGTCGGCCGGGCCCAGCAGCAGCGCGGCGCCGGGCGGCGCGCAGCCGGTGAGATAGCGGACGTTCGCGGGGCGCGAGATCAGTGCGGCGGCACTTCCGGCCCCGGCTACGCGGTCGCGCAGCCGCGTGCGCCGGGCCGCGTACAACTCGGACATATCACGAGCGTACGGCGGCTCCCCCGGGGCGGCCGGTCGAGCGGGGCCGCCCGGGGGACCGGGCTGCCGCGGCCGCTACCAGTTCGGCGGGCTGGCGATGCTGCGGGCGACGACGTCGTCCAGCACCCGCACCGTCGTGGCGACGTCGTGCTGGGAGTTGTCGATGATCGGCAGGCCGGAGCCGTACCAGCCGGCCATCCGGCCGTGGATCCTCGCCACCTCTTCGTCGGACAGCCGGCGGTTGCCGCTGCGCCGGGCGTTGCGCTCCAGGACGATCTCCAGGCCGGGCAGCAGCACGATCGGCAGCAGGCCGGGGCCCACGTGGCGCTTCCAGCCGCCCAGACCGATGACCGGCCGGTCGGGGAAGACGGCGTCGTCGAGGATGCAGGAGATGCCGTTGGCAAGGAAGTTGCGGGCCGCGAAGCCGCAGGTGCGGCGGGCGAGGCGGTACTGCGCCTCGGAGTGGTCGTTCCAGCCTGCCTGCGGGTCGGCGAAGCCGGACCGGACCCATTCGCGGACGTCGTCGAGGCTGATGTGCGCGGTCGGCACCCGACGGGTGTCGGCCCAGTGGCGCGCCACGCTGGTCTTGCCGGCCCCGGCCGGGCCGATGAGCAGCACCGCGACGGCCGCATGCGCGGCGTCCGGCGCCGTGGTGTCGGTGGGCGGGCTGGGCAGCGGCACCGGGGCGCCCGGGGGCAGCTGGACATGGCCGGTGATGTCCGTGCCGTGCGGCAGGGGCGGGGCCTGCTGGGGCACGGGCCCGTGCCCGCCCTGACCGGAGGCGGGCTGCTGCGCGGGCGGCGGCGGGGCGGCCGGGGCCGGCGGCGAGGCGGGCGGGGTGTGCTGTCCCGGGTGGGGCGTCCAGTTCATGGCGGCGCCGGGTGATGCCTGCCCGTGGGGCGGTGGCAGCGGAGCCCCCACTGCGTAGTGCATCCGGTGGCTCTCCGTCTCGTGCGGTCGACTCGTGCGGTCGATGTGGTGCGGTGCTCCGCCGGCTCACGCCGGGTGGGATGCCCCCGGGCGTCCGGGGCTCGGCTGCCCGGTGCGCCTGACGGTAACCCGGCGGCCCGGAGGGGCCGTTGTGCCCCACGGCCGTCGGCGTGGGCGGGTGCTGCTGCGAACGGTACCCTCCCGGACGCGGCAGGAGCGCCCGCTGCCCCCGGGCGCTCGGTGCGGGAACGGCCCGGGGGCGGGAACTGCCGGGGGCGGGGAAAGGTGCCCGAGGGGGCGTCAGCCGTTCAGTTCCTCGGCCAGCGCACGGAGCGCGAGACGGTAGGAACCGATGCCGAAGCCGGCGACCGTGCCGCTGGCGACGGCGGCGAGGACCGAGTTGTGGCGGAACTCCTCGCGGGCGTACGGGTTCGAGATGTGCACCTCGATCAGCGGGGCGGTGCGCTGGGCGGCCGCGTCCCGCATGCCGTACGAGTAGTGCGTGAAGGCACCGGGGTTGATGACGACCGGGACGGATCCGTCGGCGGCCTCGTGCAGCCAGCGGATCATCTCGCCCTCGTCGTTGGTCTCCCGGACCTCGGCCTCGAAGCCCAGCTCCTTGCCGAGCCGGGCGCACTCCTGGACCAGTCCGGCGTAGGAGGTGGCGCCGTAGACCTCGGGCTCACGGGAGCCCAGCCGGCCGAGGTTGGGCCCGTTGAGGACGAGCACCCGCCGGGTCATGAAGCGATCTCCGCGTGGGCGGCGAGCAGCATCGCCGGGTCCGGGCCCTCCAGAACGGTCGGCTTGGCGAGGCCGTCCAGGACGATGAAGCGCAGCCGGTCGCCGCGGGACTTCTTGTCGACCTTCATCGTCTCCAGCAGCTTGGGCCACTGGTCCCCGCGGTAGGTCAGCGGCAGCCCGACGGACTCCAGCACGGAGCGGTGCCGGTCGGCGGTGGCGTCGTCCAGGCGGCCGGCGATCCGGCCGAGCTCGGCGGCGAAGACCATGCCGACGGAGACGGCCGCGCCGTGCCGCCAGTTGTAGCGCTCGTTCTTCTCGATGGCGTGCGCGAGGGTGTGGCCGTAGTTGAGGATTTCGCGCAGGCCGGACTCCTTGAGGTCCGCGGAGACGACCTCGGCCTTGACCCGGATGGACCGCTCGATCAGCTCGGCGGTGTGCGCACCGTCCGGGCGCTTGGCGGCCTCCGGGTCCGACTCGATCAGTTCGAGGATCGCCGGGTCGGCGATGAAGCCGGCCTTGATGACCTCGGCCAGACCGGAGACGTAGTCGTTGACCGGCAGCGAGTCGAGCGCGGCCAGGTCGCAGAGCACCCCGGCCGGCGGGTGGAAGGCGCCGACGAGGTTCTTGCCCTCGGCGGTGTTGATGCCGGTCTTGCCGCCGACCGCCGCGTCCACCATGCCCAGCACGGTCGTCGGCACCGCGATCCAGCGCACCCCGCGCAGCCAGGTCGCGGCGACGAAACCGGCCAGGTCGGTGGTGGCTCCGCCGCCGACGCCGACGATCACATCACTGCGGGTGAAGCCGGACTGGCCGAGCGCCTTCCAGCAGTACGCCGCGACCTCGGCGGTCTTGGACTCCTCGGCGTTCGGCAGCTGGATCGCGATCGCCTCGTAGCCCTGGGAGGCCAGGTCCTCGCGCAGCGCCTCGCCGGTGGCGGCCAGCGCCTCCGGGTGCAGCACCGCCACCCGCTTCGCGCTCTCACCGATCAGACCCGCGAGCTCGCCGAGCAGCTGCCGCCCGACAAGCACCTCGTACGGGTCGGTGCCCGCCGTGCCGCCGACCTGGATACGGGTGGCCTGCTCCGTCATGCCTGTTCCTCCCTGTGGGCGGCCCGCGGGCGGTCTCCCGCGGCCGGCCGTAGCTCCAAAGCGTCCAGGATCGCCTCGGCGACCTGCTCGGGGGTGCGCTCCCCCGTTTCAATCACGGCACGCGCGACCGCGGTGTACAGCGGGCGGCGGTGCTCCATCAGCTCGCGCCACTGCTTGCGCGGGTTGACGGCCAGCAGCGGGCGGGGCGCGTCCAGGCCCACCCGCTTGACGGCGTCGGAGAGTTGCACGTCCAGGAAGACCACCGGCAGCCCGGTCAGCAGTGCGCGGGTGCCGTCGTCCAGGATCGCGCCGCCGCCGAGCGAGAGCACCCCGGGGTGGCCCTCCAGCGCCTCGCGCACCGCCGTCCGCTCCAGCCCGCGGAAGTACGGCTCGCCCTCGTCGATGAAGATCTCGGCGATCGGGCGGCCGGCCGTGGCGACGATGTCGGCGTCGGTGTCCCGGTAGCCGACGCCCAGCCGCTCGGCCAGCAGCGCGCCCACCGTCGACTTGCCGGCCCCGGGCGGGCCGATCAGCACGACGACCGGCGACGTCATCGGATCGCCAGGTGGTCGAGGTAGGTCTGCACATTGCGGCGGGTCTCCGGCACGCTGTCACCGCCGAACTTCTCCACCACCGCGTCCGCCAGGACCAGGGCCACCATCGCCTCGGCGACGATGCCCGCGGCCGGCACGGCGCAGACGTCCGAGCGCTGGTGGTGCGCCTTGGCCGCCTCACCGGTGCTCACGTCGATGGTCGCCAGCGCCTTCGGCACCGTCGCGATCGGTTTCATCGCGGCACGCACCCGCAGCAGCTCGCCGGTGGTCAGCCCGCCCTCGGTGCCGCCGGAGCGGCCCGAGCTGCGCTTGATGCCGTCGTCGGTCGAGACGATCTCGTCATGGGCCTTCGAGCCGGGCACCCGCGCCAGGTCGAAGCCGTCGCCGACCTCGACGCCCTTGATCGCCTGGATGCCCATGAGCGCGGCGGCCAGCCGGGCGTCCAGGCGCCGGTCCCAGTGGACGTGCGAGCCCAGGCCCACCGGCACGCCGTATGCCAGCACCTCGACCACGCCGCCGAGGGTGTCGCCGTCCTTGTGGGCCTGGTCGATCTCGGCGACCATCGCCTTGCTCGCGTCCGCGTCCAGGCAGCGCACCGGGTCGGCGTCCAGCCGCTCGACGTCGGAGGGCTTCGGGTAGACCCCGTACGGGGCCTTGGCCGCGGCCAGCTCGACGACGTGCGAGACGATCTCGATACCGGCCGTCTCCTTGAGGAAGGAACGGGCCACCGCGCCCAGGGCGACCCGGGCGGCGGTCTCACGGGCGGAGGCGCGCTCCAGGATCGGGCGGGCCTCGTCGAAGCCGTACTTCTGCATACCGGCGAGGTCGGCGTGGCCGGGGCGGGGACGGGTCAGCGGCGCGTTACGGGCGAGTGCGGCCAGCTCCTCCGGGTCCACCGGGTCGGCCGCCATCACCTGCTCCCACTTGGGCCACTCGGTGTTGCCGACCATCACGGCCACCGGCGAGCCCAGCGACAGGCCGTGCCGCACCCCGCCCAGGAACGTGACCTGGTCCTGCTCGAACTTCATCCGGGCACCGCGGCCATAGCCGAGCCGGCGCCGGGCCAGGGCGTCCGCCACCAGCTCCGTGGTGATCGGGACTCCGGCCGGAAGGCCCTCCAGCGTCGCCACGAGTGCGGGGCCGTGCGACTCCCCCGCCGTCAGCCAGCGCAACCTGCTCAACGGTGCTCCTCATGTACTGCTCATCCGCGTACGGTCTTCCCCCCGATCCTCCCACGTCGCGCGCGAGGGGCGGCGCCCAGTCCAGGGGGCGGACCGGGCACGGGCGGACAGGGCGGACGGACCGGGCCGGGCCGGACCGACGGTCAGCGGGCGGCGAGCGCCGCCTCCCCGGCCTTGCGCATCGCGGCCAGGGGCGCCGGGGAGCGCCCCGTCATCTGTTCCACCTGCAGTACGGCCTGGTGGACCAGCAGGTCGAGACCGCCCACCACCGGGCCGCCGCGGGCGGCCCAGGCGGTGGCGAGCGTCGTCGGCCAGGGCTCGTAGAGGACGTCGAAGAGCGTGCCGGGCCGGTCGGGGACGGCGGCGGCGAGCGCGTCGGTGGTGCCCGCCGGGGTGGTCGCGATGGTCAGCGGCGCCTCGAAGGCCGCCGCGGCGTCCTCCCAGGCGGCGGTGCGGACCGTGACGCCCAGCCGCTCGCCCCAGCCGCGCATCTCGTCGGCGCGTGCCCGGCTGCGGACGTATGCGGTGACCTCACCGGTGCAGATGCGCGAGAGCGCGGCGAGCGCCGAGGAGGCGGTGGCGCCGGCGCCCAGCACCGACGCCCGCTCGACCTGCCGCACCCCGCGTTCGCGCAGCGCGGCGAGCATCCCGGGGATGTCGGTGTTGTCGCCGAGGCGGCGTCCGTCGGCGGCGAGGACGACGGTGTTCACCGCCTCGACCGAGGACGCCGTGGGGCTGATCTCGTCGAGCAGCGGGATCACCGCCCGCTTGAGCGGCATGGTCAGCGAGAGCCCCGCCCAGGTGGCGTCCAGGCGCTCCATGAAGGCGGGCAGCGCCGCTTCGTCGACCTCGTGGCGGTCGTAGGTCCAGTCGCTCAGTCCGAGTTCCCGGTAGGCGGCGCGGTGCAGCACCGGCGAGAGGGAATGGGCAATCGGGGATCCGAGCACCGCGGCTCGACGGGTGGCGCTCATTGCTTGTTTTTCTCTTGTTCCTTTTCGTAGATGCGCCGGTTTCGCTCGTGCTCTTCGTTCGTCTCGGCGAACAGCGTCTTTTCCGGGTTGATCGAGACGAAGTAGTACCAGTTGCCCTTGGCCGGGGCGATGGCCGACTTGAGCGCCACTTCACCCGGGTTGCCGATCGGGCCCGGCGGCAGTCCCTTGAACTTGTAGGTGTTGTAGGGATCGTTGAAATTGCGCAGGTTGTCGACGGAGCCGGTGTCCAGCGTGCTCTGGGATTTCGCGTAGTTCACCGTCGAGTCGAAATCCAGCAGGCCGTACGTCTCGGTGTTGTTCGGCTTGAGGCGGTTGTAGACGACGCGCGCGACCTTGACGAAGTCGTGCTTGTACTTGCCTTCGGCCTGCGTGAGGCTGGCGACGGTCAGCAGCTGCATCGGCGAGTCGAGCTTGAGCGTGCGGGCCTTTCCTTCCAGGTCGTACTTCGTGTACACCTGGTTCGCCCGCGCCACCATCTGCTTGAGGACCGCGGCCGGCTTCGCCTTTCCGCCGACGCTGTAGGTCGACGGGTAGAGGAATCCCTCCAGCGGGTCCTTTATCTTCGGCGAGTCATTGGCCCACGACGGCAGCCCGAGGCTCTTGACGTCGCTCTTGGCCACGCCCTTGGTCGTGCCCGCCTTGAGGTGCAGCTTTTGGTCGATGAGTTTGTAGACGTCGCCGGCCCGCAGCCCCTCACGGATCGTGAGGCCGTTACGGCTCTTGGGATCCAGCATCAGTTCGATGGCCGCGGCGCCCGACATCTGCTTGCGCAGCGTGTACGTCCCCGGCTGCATGCTGTTCGCCTTCTGGTTCTCACCGGCCGCCTCGGTAAAGGCTCCAGGGCTCTTGATGACGCCCTCGCGCTGGAGGATCTGCCCCATTTCCGAGAGCGTCGAACCATCCGGAATGTCGACCTGGATCTCGCCGGACCCCTCCCCCTCGTAGTCGGGGGCCGATCCGAAGTGCGCCATGAAGAAGTCATAGCCGAAGTAGCCGACCGCGCCCACGGCTCCGGCGAAGACCAGCGCGACGACCAGACAGGCGGTGCCGCTGCGCCGTTTGTTCTTCTTGCCGCGGCGCTCACGGTCGGCCCGGCGGGTCTCGCGCGGTTCGTCGTCGTGATCGTCGTCGCCGCCGCCCGCGAAGAACGCATGCTCCGGCTCCGGCTCGCGGGGCTCCGGCTCGGCCCGCCAGTCGTCACCGGGGCCGTCGCCGTCGTCGTAGTGCGGCTGCTGCTGCGGCTCCGGCTGCTGCGGATACTGCGGGCTCTGATGCTGCGGATGCGGCGCCTGCTGGTACTGCTGCTGTTGCGCCTGCTGCTGCAGATGCTGCGGCTGTGGTGGCGGGTAGGCGTCAGGGGTCGCGTAGTAGTCGGGGCTCGCCCCGCTGTACGGGTCGACCGGCGGCTGCTGCCCGTAGGGGTCGTAGGGGTCGTACGGCAGCTGCCCGCCCTGCGTACCGTCCCAGCCGCCGTTGTACTGCTGCTCGGCATACGGGTCGGCGTGTTGCTGGGGATACCGGGCGGCCTGCTGTCCGTCCCACGGGGGCTGCTGCGCCTGGCCTCTGGAGGCACCCTGCTCGCCGTAGAGCGGGTCCTCGGGATGCCACGGTTCGGAGCCGTAGCCCCGGCCATACTCGGTCATCGATCCCCTAGAGCCGAGAGGCGGTGCGCTCCGGACCGGCAGCGCGCTTGCTGAATCCGACCCGCCTCTACTTGCACGCGCGGCTGTTCGAACGCCGCACATCGCGCGGAACGTTACCGTACCGCGATCAGATGACCACTTCGACGCTCTCGCCCGGGGGTTCCCCGGAGACGCGTTCGGCCTCCAGCGCGCTCTGCAGGATCACCACCGCGGCGGCCTGGTCGACCACCGAGCGGCCCTTCTTGCTGCGCACCCCCGAGGCCCGCAGACCCTGGGTCGCGGTGACCGTCGACATCCGCTCATCGACCAGCCGGACCCCTACGGGCGCGATGTTCCGGGCCAGCTCCTGGACGAAGCCCCGGACCTTGGCCGCGGCCGGCCCCTCTCCCCCGCTGAGGGAGCGGGGCAGGCCGACCACGACTTCGAGGGGTTCGTACTCCTCGACGATCGCCTTGAGCCGGCGGTGCGCTGACGGTACGTCACGTCCCGGCACGGTCTCCACGGGGGTGGCGAGGACCCCGTCGGGGTCGCACGAGGCGACCCCGATACGGGCGTCCCCGACATCCACGGCGATGCGCCGTCCGCGTCGCATCTCACTCACGCGCGTCAGGCCGCCTCGGCGACAAGGCGCTCGACGGCCTCGATGGCCTCGGGCACCGCGGCGGCGTTCTGCCCGCCACCCTGGGCGACGTCCGGCTTGCCGCCGCCACCGCCGCCGAGCGTCTTGGCGGCCGTACGCACCAGGTCACCGGCCTTGATGCCGCGCTCACGGGCGGCCTCGTTGGTGGCGATGACCGTCACCGGGCGGCCATTGGCCACGGTGAAGAGCGCCACAACGGCGGCCCGGCCGCCCTGGATCCGCCCGCGGACATCGAGCACCAGCTTGCGCAGGTCGTCGGCCGAGGTGCCGTCCGGGACCTGACCGGCGGCCAGCGCCACCCCGCGGACGTCCTTGGCGCCCTCGGCCAGCCCGGCGGCGGCCTGCAGCACCTTCTCCGCGCGGAACTTCTCGATCTCCTTCTCGGCGTCCTTCAGCTTGGCCAGGACGCCGGAGATCTTCTCGGGAAGCTCCTCCGGGCGTCCCTTGACCAGCTCGGTGAGCTGGGAGACGACGGTGTGCTCGCGGGCGAGGAACTTGTAGGCGTCCACGCCGACCAGCGCCTCGACGCGGCGTACGCCGGAGCCGATGGAGGACTCGCCGAGCAGCTTCACCAGGCCCAGCTGAGCGGTGTTGTGGACGTGGGTGCCGCCGCACAGCTCCTTGGAGAAGTCACCGATGGTGACCACCCGGACGCGGTCGCCGTACTTCTCGCCGAATTCGGCGATGGCGCCCTGCTTCTTGGCGTCGTCCATGCTCATGACCTCGGCATGGACGTCGAGCTCACGGGCGAGCACGTCATTGATCTTCTGCTCGACGTCGGTGAGGACCGAGCCCGGCACGGCGGCCGGCGAGCCGAAGTCGAAGCGGAAGCGGCCCGGGGAGTTCTCCGAACCGGCCTGGGCGGCCGTCGGGCCGAGGGCGTCGCGCAGCGCCTGGTGGGTGAGGTGGGTGGCGCTGTGGGCGCGGGCGATGGCACGCCGGCGGGTGACGTCGATGGTGGCGTACCCGGCAGAGCCGAGCACCACCTCGCCGACCTGGACGACGCCCTTGTGGACCGTGACGCCGGGCACCGGCTGCTGGACGTCGCGGACCTCGACGACGGCGCCGGAGTCCAGCTTGATCCGGCCGGTGTCGGCGAGCTGGCCGCCGCCCTCGGCGTAGAAGGGGGTGCGGTCCAGGACGACCTCGACGTCGTCACCCTCATGGGCGGCGGGCGCCGGGACTCCGCCCACCAGCAGACCGACGACGGTGGACTCGCCCTCGGTGGCGCTGTAGCCGGTGAATTCCGTGGCGCCGGACTTGTCGGCGACCTCGCGGTAGGCCGACAGGTCGGCGTGGCCGCTCTTCTTGGCCTGGGCGTCGGCCTTGGCGCGGTCCCGCTGCTCCTTCATCAGGCGGCGGAAGCCGTCCTCGTCCACCGACAGGCCCTGTTCGGCGGCCATTTCGAGGGTGAGGTCGATCGGGAAGCCCCAGGTGTCGTGGAGCAGGAAGGCCTTGTCACCGGGCAGGACCGCGGAGCCGGCGGCCTTGGTGTCGGTGACGGCGGTGTCGAGGATGTTGGTGCCGGCCTTCAGCGTCTTGACGAAGGCTGCCTCCTCGGCGAGGGCGACCGTCTCGATGCGGCGGCGGTCCTCCAGCAGCTCCGGGTACTGCTGGCCCATGGTCTTGATGACCACGTCCAGCAGCTCGCCGATGACCAGCCCGCCGGCCCCGAGCAGGCGCATGTTGCGGATGGCGCGGCGCATGATGCGGCGCAGGACGTAGCCGCGCCCCTCGTTGCCCGGGGTGACGCCGTCGCCGATGAGCATCGTGGACGTACGGATGTGGTCGGCGACGACGCGCAGCGAGACATCGGTGGCGTCCGAGGCGCCGTATCGCACGCCGGAGAGCTCGGTGGCCTTGTCGATGACGACACGGAGGGTGTCCGTCTCGTACATGTTCGGGACGTCCTGCAGGATCATCGCCAGGCGTTCGAGGCCGAGGCCGGTGTCGATGTTCTTGCTGGGCAGCTCGCCGAGGATCTCGAAGTCCTCCTTGCTCGTGCCCGCACCCCGCTCGTACTGCATGAAGACCAGGTTCCAGATCTCCACGTACCGCTCGTCGTTGACGGCCGGGCCGCCCTCGACGCCGAACTCCGGGCCGCGGTCGTAGTTGATCTCGGAGCACGGGCCGCAGGGGCCCGGGACGCCCATGGACCAGTAGTTCTCCGTCTTGCCCAGCCGCTGGATGCGCTCCTTGGGCACCCCGACGACCTCGTGCCAGATGCGCTCGGCCTCGTCGTCGTCGAGGTAGACGGTGATCCAGAGCTTCTCCGGGTCGAGGCCGTAGCCACCGTCGGCCTGGGAGCCGGTCAGCAGCTCCCAGGCGTACTTGATGGCGCCTTCCTTGAAGTAGTCGCCGAAGGAGAAGTTGCCGCACATCTGGAAGAACGTGCCGTGCCGGGTGGTCTTGCCGACCTCTTCGATGTCCGGCGTACGCACGCACTTCTGGACGCTGGTGGCACGCGGGGCGGGCGGCTTGACCTCACCGAGGAAGTACGGCTTGAAGGGGACCATGCCCGCGTTGACGAGCAGCAGCGTCGGGTCGTCCGCGATGAGCGACGCCGACGGCACGACGGTGTGCCCGCGCTCCTCGAAGAAGCGCAGCCAGCGGCGGCGGATTTCAGCCGACTCCATCAGTGGTCCTCTTTTCCAGTCGGTCCGGTCAGACCGGTGTGTCCGGTTGTTCTCGTGGTGCGGTACTGCGGTTCGAGCACCGCGCGGCGGGGCGCGGGCAGCTCGCGCACCTCGCCCGTCTCCCCGAGGCCCAGGGCCTCGTGCAGCTGCTCTTCACGGTCCGCCATTCCGGTCCGTACGTCCAATGCAAATTGGCGCAGCCGGTGTCCGGTCTCGACGGCCTTGTCCGCGGCCTGTGCGGCGAGACTGTCGGGCTGCAGCTTGCGCAGCTTGCGGTGGACCTTGTTGGTGGCCCAGACCCCGGCGGCGGCGCCGGTGGTGAACCAGAATGCGCGGCGGAACATCGCTGTGATCAGTCCTTGGAGCGACGGTTGCGGCGCCCGCCACGGCGGGCGCCGAGCAGGGTACGGCCGAGGAGGACGGTGCGCTCCGCGCGCCCGGCGGCAGGGGCTTCCTCGCCCTTCTTGCCGATCGCGCGGCGCACGCCGTAGCCGAACGCCGCGACCTTGACCAGCGGGCCGCCGAAGGCGGAGGAGACGGTCGAGGAGAGCGCGGAGGCGTTGGCGGTGACCTCTTGGACATCGGCGGCAATGGCGTCGACGCGGGCCAGCTGGGTGTGCGCGGAGCGGACGGTCGCGGAGGCGTCGGCCAGGAGCGGGACGGCCTGCTCGGACACCTCTGCCACCATCTTGGTGGTCGCCTTGAGCGTCTGCGCGAGCCTCACCAGCACGAGGGCGAGGAACGACACGAGGATCGCCCAGAAGACGGCCACGAGGATCCCGGCCACCTCTCCACCGGACACGTTGGCACCACACTCCGACTGATTTGGTCTGGGGCTCATTCCCGATCGGCTTCCCGGTCGGCTGTCCCGCTCGAACGGCAACCTTGACCTTATCGCGCCGTGACTGTCCGTCCGTACCCCGTTCCCCCTCGAACGCGGAGCGCGCGCCCCGGATTCCCGAGGCGTGATTGTACGGTCCGCATCCTGCCGAGTACGCTCCGTGTGCCATGCGACGCCTCACGCGCCCCGGCCCTGCTCCCCGTCCCTCCCCCGCGCGCCTGCGGGAGCCGGACCGGCCGGGGAATCTGCCCGCGGAGCTGGGCGGCTTCATCGGCCGCCACGACGAACTGGCCGCGCTGGCACGGCAGCTGGAATCCGCCCGGCTGGTGACCCTCACCGGCCCGGGCGGCGTCGGGAAGTCGCGGCTTGCCCGCCAGGCGGCAGGGATCTTGCAGGATCGCTTCTGCGATGGGGTGTGGCTGGTCGAACTTGCCGCCCTGCGCGAGCCGCACCTCCTGGACCACACCGTCGCCGAGGCACTGGGAGCCACCGACCACAGCGGACGCCCGGTGCGCTCCGCGCTGTGCGACCTCCTCGCCGACCGGGACCTGCTGCTCGTCCTGGACGGCTACGAGCACCTGGTCGACGCCTGTGCCGAACTGACCGGGCGGCTGCTGCGCCGGGCCCCCGGGCTGCAGGTGCTGGCCGCGGGCCGCCGTCCGCTCGGGCTGAACGGGGAGCGGACCGTGCCGCTGCCGCCGATGAACGCCGCCGACGCGGCCGCCCTCTTCGCCGAGCGCGCCGCTGCCGTCGTCCCCGGGTTCACCGTCGGGCCGGCCGACGAGGCGGCGGTCTCCGAGCTCTGCGACCGGCTCGACGGCATTCCGCTCGCGCTGGAGCTGGCCGCCGGACGGCTGCGCGCCCTGTCCGTGGACCAGGTGCTGCACCGGCTCGACGACCGTTTCCGGCTGCTGACCGGCACCCGCCCGCGCCGCTCCCCCGAGCTCTCGGCCCCGTTCGCGCCGGAGGGGCACCCCTCCCGGCTCCCGGCCCCCCGCGAGCCGGGAGGCCCCCCGCCGCGCCACCAGACGCTGCGTACCGCGATCGGCTGGAGCCACGAGCTGTGCACGCCCGAGGAACGGCTGCTGTGGGCGCGGCTGTCGGTCTTCGCCGGGCACTTCGATCTGGACGCGGCCGAATACGTCTGCTCGGGGCCGGAGCTGCCGGCCGGTGAACTCCTCGACGTCCTCACCGAGTTGGTCACCCAGTCGGTGCTCGTGCGCGAGGAGACCGCGGCCGGGGTCCGCTACCGGATGCTGGACACCGTACGGGCCTACGGGGCGGGCTGGCTGGCGGTGACGCCCGACGGCGAGCGGCTGCGGCGCCGGCACCGCGACTGGTATCTGGGGCTGGCCACCTGGTGCGAACTGGACTGGTTCAGCTCCCGGCAGGCCGAGATCGCGGCCCGGATCGAGGCCGACCTGCCCAATGTGCGGGTGGCGCTGGAACAGAGCCTGGAGACCCCCGCCGATACCCACCTCGGCCAGTACCTGGCGGGCACGCTGTGGTTCTACTGGGTGGGCTGCGGCCGGCTCGCGGAGGGCCGGCACTGGCTGGACCGGGCCCTGGAGCGGGAGAGCACCCACGACGAGGCGCGGATGAAGGCCCTGTGGGTGGCCGGCTATGTCGCGGTGCTCCAGGGGGACACGGCCGGCGCGCTGGGGGCCCTGCAGGAGTGCCGCGACGAGGCCGAGCGGACCGGCAACGCCACCGCGGCCGCGTATGCGCTGCACCGCACCGGCTGTCTGGCGCTGGTCAGCGACGACATGCCGCGCGCCGAGGAGCTGCTGCGCGCGGCGCTGGACCGCTATCGGGAGATCGGCGAGCTCAACAGCAATGTGCTGCTGGGGCAGGTCGAGCTGGCGATGGCGGTGGCCTTCCGGGGCGAGCTGGCGGACGCGGTGCGCCTGTGCGAGGACGTCCTGAAGGTGTGCGAGGAGCACGGTGAGCGCTGGACGCTGGCGTACGCCCAGTACGTGCTGGCCTTCGCGGCCTGGTCCCGTGGCGACGGCAAGCGGGCCCGTGCGCTGCTGGAGGAGTGCCTGGCCATCGATCACACCTTCCACGACCTGCTCGGGGCGGTGCTGGCGATCGAGCTGCTGGCCCTGGTGACGCTCGGGGAGGGCGACGCGGAGGAGGCGGCGGTGCTGCAGGGCGCCGCCGGGCGGATCTGGCCGTCGGTGGGGCTGCCGCTGTTCGGCTCGCGCCACTTCAACCAGCCCCATGCCCGGTGCGAGGAGCAGGCGCGCGAGCGGCTGGGGGACGAGCGCTACGAGCGCTGCCGGCGCGTGGGCGGGCGGCTCGACCTGGACGCGGCGGTGGCCCGGGTCCTGCGGCCCGCAGGACTGCTGCCGGCAGGACTGCTGCCCGCACAGCTGCGCACCGTGCGGCGCACGGAATCCGGGCACGAATGAGCCCGCCGCCTCCCCCTCCGCGAGGGCGGGGAGACGGCGGGCCGAGCGCGTGGCGCTGCGCCTGCTGTGGTGCTTAGCGGGCGTAGTACTCGACGACGAGCTGCTCGTCGCAGATCACCGGGATCTCCTTGCGGTTCGGGTCCCGGTCGAGACGGAACGCCAGAGCCGGCAGGTTGACCTCGAGGTAGCGCGGGGTCTCACCGTCGGTGTCGTAGCCACCCTCACGGGCAACCTGGAAGGGGTGCTTCTCGCGGCTGCGCTCGCGGACCATCACGACATCGCCGGGACGGACGCGGAAGGACGGCTTGTCGACCTTGCGGTCGTTCACCGAGATGTGGCCGTGGACGACCATCTGACGGGCCTGGTAGATGGTGCGGGCGATGCCCGACCGCAGGACGAGCGCGTCCAGACGGCGCTCAAGCTCGATGATCAGCGCTTCGCCGGTCTTGCCTTCGACCTTCCGAGCGCGGTCGTAGGCACGCGCCATCTGGCGCTCGCTGATGTCGTACTGCGCACGCAGGCGCTGCTTCTCGAGCAGACGGACCTTGTAGTCACTGCTCTGCTTGCGGCCACGGCCGTGCTCGCCGGGCGGGTAGGGACGGGCCTCGAAGTACTTGACGGCCTTCGGCGTCAGCGCGATGCCGAGCGCGCGGGACTTCTTGACCTTGGGACGCGACTGGTTCACGTGGAACGTTCCTCCATGTAAGTTAGGTGAGGCTTACCTTAGCGCGAGGAGAACGCATGTTTCGACCTGGGATCCCCCTGCCCGGTGCACACCGCACCGAGGCGGGTCAGCCGCGTCCCGTGGAAGACGCCCAGCAGCCCTCTGCTGCCGAGCGCATACGAACCCTCGTCGAATCCCATGCTATGGCGTCCTTGAGCATCCCCGGTGTCGAGGACCCCGACGAGGCCGGTCTCTCAGCCCCCGTCTGCCGGACCGTGACACCCGGCGGAGACGTGCTGTTGCTGGTTCCAGGGGGCTCTGCGGCGGCTCGGGCGGCCGCGCCCGCGCAGGACGACGACCTCACAGCCGTGATGGAGATCACGGACGTCGCACCGGTTTCGGTGCCTCATCGCATCCGCGGACGGGCCTGGGTGGCCGGCTGGCTGACCCCCGTACGCGATGACCAGCGCGCCGAGGCCGCCATGCTGCTCGCCGAGCGGCACCCGGTGGGTGAGCTGCCGGGCATCGGTGAGGCGCCGCAGCCGAACCCGGCACCGGGCCTGTACGGGTGGACCGCCTGGATGATGCTGCGCCTGGAGGTCGGCGAGGGCGCGGTGGACGATCTGTGGGGCGCCGAGTCCGTCGAGCCCGACGAGTTCGCCGTCGCGGCCCCCGATCCGCTGGCCGCCCACGAGGCGGAGCTTCTGCAGCATCTGCACGCGGCGCACAGCGAGCAGGTGCGCGGGCTGTGTGCCCTGCTGGGCGACCGCAAGGAGGCCTGCGGAGTGCGCGAGGGGGCCGTGCCGGTGGGCCTGGACCGCTTCGGCCTGCGGGTCCGCTTCACCGACGCCGGGCAGCGGTCCTTCGACGCGCGGTTCGACTTCCCCGGGCCCGTGCGGGACGTGGTGGAGCTGCGGCGAGCGATGCATCTGCTCTTCGAGGCGGCGGCCGGGTAGCCGGGGCTCCCGGAGCGGCCGGGGCTAGTCGGCGGCGGCCTCGCCGGAGGCCGAGCGCAGGCGGACGCGGACCCGCTCGACCACATCGGCGTAGCGCGCCTCGGAGCCGTGGCGGGTGGGCTCGTAGTACCGCTTGCCGTGCACCTCGTCCGGCGCGTACTGCTGGGCCGCGATACCGCCCGGCAGGTCGTGCGGGTACTGATAGCCCTGGCCGTGGCCGAGCTTCTGAGCGCCCTTGTAGTGGCTGTCGCGCAGATGCGGCGGCACCGCACCCGCCTGACCGGCCCGGACGTCCGCCAGGGCGGCGTCGATCGCCAGGTACGCGGCGTTCGACTTCGGCGCCAGGGCGAGCGCGATGGTGGCCTGGCTGAGCGTGATCCGCGCCTCCGGGAAGCCGATCATCGCCACGGCCTGGGCGGCGGCCACCGCGGTCTGCAGGGCCGTCGGATCGGCCAGGCCGATGTCCTCGCTCGCCGAGATCATCAGCCGGCGGGCGATGAAGCGCGGGTCCTCCCCCGCCTCGATCATGCGCGCGAGGTAGTGCAGCGCGGCGTCGACATCCGAGCCCCGGATGGACTTGATCAGCGCGCTGGCGACGTCGTAGTGCTGGTCGCCGTCCCGGTCGTACTTCACCGCCGCCCGGTCGACGGACTCCTCCAGCGTCCGGAGGGTGATCTCCTTCTCCCCCTTGGCCAGCGCGGATCCCGCGCCGGCCTCCAGCGCCGTCAGCGCCCGCCGGGCATCTCCGCCGGCGATCCGCAGCAGATGCCCCTCGGTGTCCTCGGGCAGGGTGACCGAGCCCGCCAGCCCGCGCGCATCGCTCAGCGCGCGCCGCAGCAGCCCGCGCAGATCGTCGTCCGTGAGCGGTTCGAGGGTCAGCAGCAGGGAGCGGGACAGCAGCGGCGAGATCACCGAGAAGTACGGATTCTCGGTCGTCGCGGCGATCAGGGTGACCCAGCGGTTCTCCACGGCGGGCAGCAGGGAGTCCTGCTGGGCCTTGCTGAAACGGTGGATCTCGTCCAGGAAGAGGACGGTCTCCTTGCCGAAACCGCCGGAGGCGCGCCGGGCGCCGTCGATCACCGCGCGGACCTCCTTGACGCCCGCCGTGATGGCCGAGAGCTCCACGAAGCGCTTGTTCGTCGCCTGGCTGACGACGTACGCGAGGGTCGTCTTGCCGATGCCCGGCGGGCCCCAAAGGAACACCGAGGACGGCCCGGCCGGTCCGCCGTTGCCCTCGCCGACCAGCCGGCGCAGCGGCGAGCCCGGCTTGAGGAGATGCTGCTGGCCCACTACTTCGTCGAGGGTGCGCGGACGCATCCGCACGGCGAGCGGGGACCCCGCGGGGTCCTTCTCCTGACGGTCTTCGGCAGCGGCGGTGAACAGGTCGGGCTCCACATCCACGAGCCTATGCCACCCCACTGACAACGCCCCGGTCGCCGTTGACGTCGACGGCGGCCGGGGCGTGCGTGGATGCGCGCGGCGAGCTAGATCAGCGTGCTCCAGTACGACCACCACTTGGTGAGGATCAGCATCGCGATCACGCCGTACCAGACCACGGGCACCACCCAGTGGAACTCCACCACCGCGGCGCGCAGCCCCGCGGGAGCCGGAATGATGCCGTGCTTGAGGTTGTGCGCTGTGGTGTACCAGAACATCAGGATGGTGACGCCCCAGGTCAGCGTGCACCACAGGCACAGCGAGTTGATGCTGTACAGCGACTGGGACATCAGCCACATGCAGAAGACCGCCGCGAGCCCGGTGCCGACGTTCAGGCCGATCCAGTACCAGCGGCGGAAGCGGGCGCCGGCCAGCAGGGCCATCCCGATCGCGATCACCACACCGAAGCCGACCAGCCCGGCCATCGGGTTCGGGAAGCCGAAGACGTCCGCCTGCTTGCTCTGCATGACGTTGCCGCAGGAGATGATCGGGTTGAGGCTGCAGGCGGGCTTGAAGTTCGGGTCCTTCAGCAGCTCGAACTTGTCCAGGGTGATGACCCAGGCCGCGAGGATGCCCAGCGCGCTGGTGATCACCAGGAGCAGCGCGAAGCCGCGGCCGGAACCGATCCTGTCCGCGCCGCTCGCGTGGTCGTCGTCGGTGGACACGTCGTCAAGCGCTGTCGTCGTCATATCGCCGTTCCGTCGATCCCTGGGGAGATGGGGCTGGGCAAACGGGTCCGCGAGCGCGGCACCGCCGTTCATTCTGCCCCAACTCCACCATGACCCACTGTGCGATGAACATAAAGCCGAAGCCTCCGTACACAGGCTTCTCTCAGGTTCGCGCCCTGCCTGCCCGCCCTGCCGCCCGCTGCGGCACCGGCCGTCGCCGGTGGCGGGGCGCGTCCAAGACCCTCCGCCGGGATGACGGCTCGGCGGTCGTTGACACCCGGCACCGGCAGCACGAGGGGCCCGGACGGCAGATCGCCGTCGGGCCCCTCACGCCTCTCGCCGCGCGGCCTCAGCCCAGCGTGCGCCGGACCTCCTCGGCCACGCCGTCCAGCGCCACCGCGGTCTGCTCGCCGCTCTCCAGGTCCTTGAGCTGGACGACGCCCTCGGCCAGGTCCCGCTCGCCCGCCACCAGTGCCAGCCGCGCGCCGGAACGGTTGGCGGACTTCATGGCGTTCTTCAGGCCCTTGCCGCCGAACGCGAAGTCGGTGGCGACACCGGTCCGGCGCAGCTCGGTGACCACGCCGAACAGCACCCGGCGGGCCTCCTCGCCGAGCGGGACGGCGTACACGGCGGTGGCGGCGGGGATGTCGAGCGTGATCCCCTCCGCCTCCAGCGCCAGGACCGTGCGGTCGACGCCCAGGGCCCAGCCGACGGACGGCAGCGCGGGGCCGCCGATCATCTCGGACAGACCGTCGTAGCGGCCGCCGCCGCCCACCGCCGACTGCGAGCCGAGGCCGTCGTGGACGAACTCGAAGGTGGTGCGGGTGTAGTAGTCCAGGCCGCGCACCAGCTTCTCGTCGTCCTCGAAGGTCACGCCCGCCGCGGTCAGCAGCTCGCGCACCTGCTCGTGGTACGCCTTGCAGGCCTCGCAGAGGTAGTCGCGGAGCTTGGGCGCCCCGTCGAGCTGCTTCTGTACGGCTTCGCGCTTGTCGTCCAGGACCCGCAGCGGGTTGATGTCGACCCGGCGCCGGGTGTCCTCGTCCAGGTCGAGCTCGCGCAGGAAGTCCTGCAGCGCGGCGCGGTAGACGGGACGGCACTCCTTGTCGCCCAGGGAGTTGAGCAGGATACGGAAGTTCCGCAGGCCCAGCGCGCGGTAGGCCTGGTCGGCCAGGATGATCAACTCGGCGTCCAGCGCCGGGTCTTCGGCGCCGATGGCCTCGGCGCCGACCTGGGAGAAGTGACGGTAACGGCCCTTCTGCGGACGCTCGTAGCGGTAGTACGAGCCGGAGTACCAGAGCTTGACGGGGAGGTTGCCGGCCTTGTGGAGGTTGGCCTCCAGCGCGGCCCGCAGCACGGAAGCGGTGCCCTCGGGACGCAGCGCCAGCTGGTCGCCGCCCTTGGTCTCGAAGGCGTACATCTCCTTGGTCACGATGTCGGTGGACTCGCCGACCCCGCGCGCGAACAGCTCGACGTTCTCGAAGCCGGGCGTCTCGATGTAGCCGTACCCGGAGTTCTTCAGCGGCGCGGCGATCGCCTCGCGCACCGCGAGATAGGTGGCGGACTGCGGCGGAATCAGGTCGTACGTGCCCTTGGGGGCCTTGAAGGTGCTCACGGAAGCTCTCGTCACATTCCTCGTCGTGGAGCGGCGGTGAAGCCGTCTCCGAGGCCGGCGGCCACTTCCTGGAGGAAGGGGTTGGTGGCGCGCTCGTGGCCGATGGTGGTCTGGGGGCCGTGGCCGGACAGGACGACGGTCGAGTCCTCCAGCGGCAGGCACACACGCGCCAGCGACTGCAGGATCTCGGCGTGGTCGCCGCCCGGCAGGTCGGTGCGTCCGATGGAGCCGGCGAACAGCAGGTCGCCCGAGAAGAAGACCGGCGGAATGTCGGCCTGCCCGGGCATCCGGAAGGTCACCGACCCCTTGGTATGGCCCGGGGCGTGCGCGACGGAGAATTCCATCCCGGCGAGTTCCAGGGCGGCACCGTCGCTCAGCTCCTTGACGTCGTCCGGCTCGCCCACCGTGAGTTCGCCCAGGAGCTGCTGACCGATGGAGCGGCCGAGGGCCTTCTCCGGGTCGCTCATCATGTAGCGGTCCTCGGGGTGGATCCAGGCCGGGACGTCGTGCGCGCCGCACACCGGGACGACCGAGGCGACGTGGTCGATATGACCATGCGTGAGAACGACCGCGACGGGCTTGAGCCGATGCTTTGCGACCGCGTCCTCGACTCCTGGGGCCGCCTGGTGGCCCGGGTCGATGATGACGCACTCCTCGCCTGCGGCGGGGGCGACCAAGTAGCAGTTGGTGCCCCAGGCCCCGGCGGGGAACCCGGCAATCAGCACGTTCGTCCTTACGGTCGGTGTGGAGGCCGGCCCGCAAGGCCGCTCCTCCCGGACATCTCGGCAGCTCCAGAGCCTACCGGCGGGACTCCCGGCAGGGCGAACCCGTATACCGTACGGCCACGGCGCACGAGCGCGATCGATGATCGGACAAGGAGACGACCGGTGGTCAGCAAAGATCAGCGGCGGCGGCAGCTCGCCCGCCGGAAGTACGAGCGTCAGCAGCAACGGCGGTCCGCGGCACAGCGGAAGACCAAACGCCGCAATGTGATCATCGCGTCCGCCGCGGCCGTCGCGCTGGCCGCCGGCGCCGTCGTCTACGTCTCCGCGGGCCTCGCGGGCGGCAGCGACCGGGAGGACCGGGCCGCGGCCCCGACGCCGTCCAAGGCGCCGGACCCCTGCGGCCGGCCCGCGAAGGGCAGCCCGTCGAAGAAGACCTGGGCCAAGGAACCGGCGCTGTCGCTCGACACCTCGGCCTCCTACTCCGCGAAGCTGGCGACGACCTGCGGCACGATCGGTCTCAAGCTGGACGCCGGCAAGGCGCCGCACACGGTCAACTCCTTCGCCTTCCTGGCCGGCCAGGGCTACTTCGACCACAGCAGGTGCCACCGCCTGGTGGACGACCGGATCCACATCCTGCAGTGCGGCGACCCGAAGGGCACCGGCCGGGGCACCCCCGGCTACACCATCCCGGACGAGAACCTCAAGGACCCGCGGCTCAAGGGCGGCATCTATCCGGCGGGCACGGTCGCGATGGCGAACCGCTACGACGGGGCGAGCGGGAAGACCCGCAACTCCGGCGACAGCCAGTTCTTCCTCGTCTACCAGGACAGCAAGCTGCCGCCGAACTACACACCGTTCGGCACCATCACGGGCGGTATGGACGTCCTGCGAAAGATCGCCAAGGCCGGTTCCACGACCGACCCGCAGACCCGCAACAGTGCGCCCAACGCCACCGTCGTGATCGACAAGGCGTCCGTGAAGAAGTCCTGACCGGCCGGACGACCTGGGGCGGCACCGCGGCGCCGCCCCGTGCGAACCGCGGAAATTCGTCGTGCTGGATGCGGACAGCGGACCGCCGGTCGCCTAGATTGGCGTTGTGTAGGGTGCCTGCTCCGACGGCTGCCACCCTCACCCGCAATTCAGCCCGTCGGACCGGCCAGGGCGCGGCTCTGCCGGACAGAAACTGTGGACGATGCCGGGGGGCCGCACGCCCCCGTCGGCATCATGTGGAGGAGGCGCTGTGAGCAGCGACCCATGGGGCCGCGTCGACGAGACGGGGACCGTGTACGTGCGTACCGCCGAGGGCGAGCAGGTCGTCGGATCGTGGCAGGCAGGAACTCCCGAGGAGGCCCTCGCCTACTTCGAGCGCAAGTATGAGGGCCTGGTCGTCGAGATCGGCCTCCTCGAGCGCCGGGTCAAGACCACCGACCTGTCGGCGAAGGACGCGACGACCGCGATCGAGCATCTGCGCACCCAGGTCGACGAACACCACGCGGTGGGCGATCTGGACGCGCTGCGCAAGCGGCTGGACAAGCTCGTCGAGGCCGTCGAGTCGCGCCGCGAGGAGCGCAAGGCGCAGAAGGCGCGGCAGAGCGACGAGGCACGCCAGGCCAAGGAGAAGCTGGTCGCCGAGGCCGAGGAGCTGGCCGCCAGCGAACAGTGGCGGGCGGCCGGCGAGCGGCTGCGCGCGCTGGTCGACACCTGGAAGGGCCTGCCGCGGCTCGACCGCAAGGCGGACGACGAACTGTGGCACCGCTTCTCGCACGCCCGCTCGGCGTTCTCCAAGCGCCGCAAGGCACACTTCGCGTCGCTGGACGCGCAGCGCGAGGAGTCCCGTAAGGCGAAGGAGAAGCTGGTCGCGGAGGCCGAGTCGCTGTCGAACTCGACGGACTGGGGGGCCACCGCGGCCCGCTACCGCGAGCTGATGGCCGACTGGAAGGCCGCGGGCCGCGCCCAGCGCGAGCACGAGGACGACCTGTGGAACCGCTTCCGCGGCGCCCAGGACATCTTCTTCCAGGCGCGCGGTGAGATCTTCGCGGAGCGCGACGCCGAGCAGCGGGAGAACCTGACCCGCAAGGAGGAGCTGGCCGTCGAGGCCGAGAAGCTGCTCCCCGTCTCGGACCTGAAGGCCGCGCGGTCGGCGTTCCGCTCGATCAACGAGCGGTGGGAGGCCATCGGCCACGTCCCCCGGGACGCCCGCCCCAAGATCGAGGGCCGGATGCACGCCGTCGAGCGCGCGATCCAGGAGGCCGAGGAGGGCGAGTGGCGGCGGACGAACCCTGAGGCGCGGGCCCGCGCCGCGGGGCTGACCGGCCAGCTCCAGGACGCGGTCGACAAGCTGCAGAAGCAGATCGACACGGCCCGGGCGGCGGGCAACAACGCCAAGGCCGACAAGCTCGGGCGGGAACTGGAGGGCCGCAAGGAGCTGCTGGACCAGGCGCTCAAGGGCCTGGAGGAGTTCGGCGGTTAACGGCAGAACAGCGGGCGGCCCCGGTACGGATTTCCGTACCGGGGCCGCCCGCTGTCTGCGCCGCTACGGCCGCCGGGCCGACGTCACCCGGTAGACGTCGTACACGCCCTCCACGCTCCGTACGGCCTTCAGGACGTGCCCCAGGTGCTTGGGGTCGCCCATCTCGAAGGTGAAGCGGGAGGTGGCCACCCGGTCGCGGGAGGTCTGGACCGCGGCCGACAGGATGTTGACGTGCTGGTCGGACAGGATGCGGGTGACGTCCGACAGCAGACGGGAGCGGTCCAGCGCCTCGACCTGGATGGCGACCAGGAAGACCGAGGACTGGGTGGGCGCCCACTCGACGTCCAGGATCCGCTCCGGCTGCCGCGACAGCGAGTCGACGTTGACACAGTCGGCGCGGTGCACCGAGACGCCGTTGCCGCGGGTGACGAAGCCGATGATGGGATCGCCAGGCACCGGCGTACAGCAGCGGGCGAGCTTGACCCAGACGTCGTCGACGCCCTTGACGACCACACCGGGGTCGGCGCTGGAGCGGCGCTTGGAGCGCGGCCGGATCGGCGTGGACTCGGCGATGTCCTCGGTGGCCTCGTCCTGGCCGCCGAGCGCCTGCACCAGCTTCTGGACGACGCCCTGGGCGGCGACATGGCCCTCGCCGATGGCGGCGTAGAGCGAGGAGATGTCCGGGTAGCGCATCTCGTGCGCCAGGGTCACCAGCGAGTCGCCGGTCAGGATCCGCTGGATCGGCAGGTTCTGCTTGCGCATGGCGCGCGCGATGGCGTCCTTGCCCTGCTCGATGGCCTCGTCGCGGCGCTCCTTGGAGAACCAGCCGCGGATCTTGTTGCGGGCGCGGGGGGACTTGACGAAGCCGAGCCAGTCGCGGGAGGGCCCGGCGCCCGTTGCCTTGGAGGTGAAGACCTCCACCAGGTCGCCGTTGTCCAGGGTCGATTCGAGCGGGACGAGGCGCCCGTTGACCCGCGCTCCTATCGTGCGGTGGCCGACCTCGGTGTGCACCGCGTACGCGAAGTCGACGGGGGTGGCACCGGCCGGCAGCGCTATCACGTCGCCCTTGGGCGTGAAGACGAAGACTTCGTTGCGGGACAGGTCGAAGCGCAGCGACTCCAGGAACTCGCCCGGGTCCTCGGTCTCCTTCTGCCAGTCCAGCAACTGCCGCAGCCAGGCCATGTCGTTGACGGTGTCCTGGCCCTTGCCGGCGTTCTTCGGCACGTCCGTACGGATCTTGGAGGCGCCGGCGACCGCCTCCTGCTTGTACTTCCAGTGCGCGGCGATGCCGTACTCGGCGCGGCGGTGCATGTCGAAGGTGCGGATCTGGAGCTCAACGGGCTTGCCGCTGGGGCCGATCACCGTCGTGTGCAGCGACTGGTACATGTTGAACTTGGGCATCGCGATGTAGTCCTTGAACCGGCCGGGGACCGGGTTCCACCGCGCATGGATGGTGCCGAGAGCGGCGTAGCAGTCGCGGACGGTGTCGACGAGGACCCGGATGCCCACCAGGTCGTAGATCTCGGCGAAGTCGCGGCCGCGGACGATCATCTTCTGGTAGACGCTGTAGTAGTGCTTCGGGCGGCCGGTGACGGTGGCCTTGATGCGGGCGGAGCGCAGATCGGCCTGGACCTCGTCGGTCACTATGGCCAGGTACTCGTCGCGCTTGGGCGCCCGCTCGGCGACCAGCCGGACGATCTCGTCGTACATCTTCGGGTAGAGGATCGCGAAGGCGAGGTCCTCCAGCTCCCACTTGATGGTGTTCATGCCCAGGCGGTGGGCGAGCGGAGCGTAGATCTCCAGCGTCTCGCGGGCCTTCTTCTCCTGCTTCTCCCGCTTGAGGTAGCGCATGGTGCGCATGTTGTGCAGCCGGTCGGCGAGCTTGATGACCAGGACGCGCGGGTCCTTGGCCATCGCGACGACCATCTTGCGCACCGTCTCGGCCTGCGCGGCCTCGCCGAACTTGACGCGGTCGAGCTTGGTGACGCCGTCGACCAGCAGCGCGACCTGGTCACCGAAGTCGCCCCGGAGGGTGTCCAGGCCGTATTCGGTGTCCTCGACGGTGTCGTGCAGCAGGCCGGCCATCAGCGTCGCCGGGTCCATGCCCAGCTCGGCGAGGATCGTCGTCACCGCGAGCGGGTGGGTGATGTACGGGTCACCGCTCTTGCGCTTCTGGCCGCGGTGCCAGCGCTCGGCGACCTGATAGGCGCGCTCGATCTGGCGCAGCGTGCCGGTCTCGATCTTGGGGTCGTTGCCGCGGACGGCCCGCAGCAGCGGCTCCAGGACCGGGTTGTACGGGCTGGAGCGCTGGACGCCGAGCCGGGCGAGGCGGGCCCGCACCCGGTTGGGCGAGCCGGAACGGCCGGCGGAGGTGGGGGCCGGCGGCTTGGGCGGAGCGGGCTGGTCGGCCTTGGCGGGCGGCTTGGCCGCACGGGACGGCGCCGCCGGCTGGGGCGAGGAGGCCGCCGGGCCCGGCTTGGGCGCCGGGCGGGGCCGCTCGGCGGGGTCCTGGGACGCGGTCGATCCGCCGCCCTTGGGCCGGGGCGCGGTGGTGCCGTCGGACGCGCCCTGCCGCTCGGGCTGGGGCGCGTTCGAGGGCGCCGCGGCCGCCGGCTTCGGCTCGTCCGGGCGCGCGGCGTCGGATCCCGCCGGACGCAGTCCGGGGGAGAGCGGCTGGGCCTCGTCTGGCAAGAGCACTCCTCAGGCGGCTGGGACCCCAGGACCTCGAACGGGCCGGGGTGCCATGGTATCGACCTCGGGGCCGCTGCTCCCCCGCGGCCGGGGTTCCGTACATGACACAGCAGCAGGGGCACCCGGATTCTTCCGGATGCCCCTGTTTGCGCGACGGTGCGGTGCGAGCGCGGCTCAGACCGTGATCAGAGCCTCCAGCACAGCGCCCTTCAGGCCCGGCTCCAGCCGTTCCCGCCCGGCCAGGAAGCCCAGCTCCAGCAGGACCGCCACGCCCGCGACCTCGGCACCCGCACGGCGGATGAGCTGCAGCGAGGCGTCGGCGGTGCCGCCGGTGGCGAGGACGTCGTCGATCACCAGCACCCGGTCGCCCGGGGCCAGCGCATCGGCATGCATCTCGATCTCGGCCGTGCCGTACTCCAGCTCGTACGCCTGTCCGAGCGTCGCGCCGGGCAGCTTGCCCGCCTTGCGTACGGGGACGAAGCCGATACCGGCCCGGACCGCGACCGGGGCGGCGAGTATGAACCCGCGGGCCTCCAGGCCCACGATCTTGTCCACGCGGTGCCGCCCGCACAGTTCGGCGAACGCCTCGGTCAGCGCGCCGAAGGCGGCCGGGTCGGCCAGCAGCGGGGTGATGTCCTTGAACATCACGCCCGGCTGGGGGTGGTCCGGGACGTCCGCGATCCGGCTGAGCAGCAGCTCACGCAGCTCTGCGGGGGCGCTCACCGGCGCTTGCCCGACGGGCGGCCGCGTCCGCGGTTGCGGGAGGCGGGCTGCCGGCGGGGGCCGACAACCGCGGCGCCGTCACCGTCCTCGGCGTCCGCCGCGCCGGCCGCCTCGTCCTGGGCGTCCTCCTGGCCCGCGGCCTTGGCCTCGGCCGCGGCACGCTTCGCCTTGACCCGCTTGGCCAGTGCCTTCATCTGCGGCTCACGGTTCTTCAGGTCCGCGACCAGCGGGGTCGCGATGAAGATCGAGGAGTACGCACCGGCGGCAAGGCCGACGAACAGGGCCAGCGAGATGTCGTTGAGCATGCCCGCGCCCAGGACACCGCCGCCGACGAACAGCAGACCGGCGACCGGGAGCAGCGCCACGACGGTGGTGTTGATGGAGCGCACCAGGGTGCCGTTGATGCTGCGGTTGGCGATCTCGGTGTAGGTGAAGCGGGTCTGCTTGGTGATGTCCTTGGAGGCTTCCTTGAGGCTGTCGAAGACGACGACCGTGTCGTACAGGGAGTAACCGAGGATCGTCAGCAGACCGATGACCGTGCCGGGCGTGACCTCGAAGCCGACCAGGGCGTAGATGCCGACCGTGATCGTCAGGTCGTGGATCAGCGCGACCAGGGCGGCCACCGCCATCCGCCACTCGAAGGCGATGGCCAGATAGAGCACCACGAGGACCATGAAGATCCCCAGGCCCAGCCATGCCTTGTTGGCGATCTGCTCACCCCAACTCGGGCCGACCAGCTGGGTGTTGACGTCCTTGACCGGGACGTTCAGGTCCTTGGCGAGCTCTTCCTGGACCGGCACCGCCTGCTTGGTGTCCAGACCGCTGATCTGGATGCGCAGGGCGCCGCTGTTGGCGAGCTTCTGCACCACGGCCTGGCGGCCGCCGGCCGCCGACTCGGCATTGTGCTGGGCCTCGGAGGTGGACACGGAGGTCTTCGGGGTGGTGAAGACCGCGCCGCCGGAGAACTCGATGCCCTTGTTCAGGCCGCACACCCCGAGGCCGACGATGGCCACGATGGTGATGAGGATCGAGAGGCCGTACCAGATCTTGCGCTTGCCGATGAAGTCGTAGCCGACCTCGCCGCGGTAGAGCCGGGCGCCGATGTTGCCGAGCTTGGACATCTCACGCCTCCTTCGTGGTGGGGGCGGCGCCGCGACGACGGCGCAGCGGCGGCTTGGCGCCCAGGCGCTTGGGGTCGAGGCCGGACCAGGAATGGCCGTCGGAGAAGAACTTCCGCCGGGCCAGCAGGGTCATCAGGGGCTTGGTGAAGAGGAAGACCACGACGACGTCGAGGACGGTGGTCAGGCCGAGCGTGAAGGCGAAGCCCTGCACCTTGCCGACGGTGACGATGAACAGCACCGCGGCGGCCAGGAACGACACGAAGTCGGAGACCAGGATCGTGCGGCGGGCCCGCGGCCAGCCGCGCTCGACGGCCGGACGCAGCGTGCGTCCCTCCCGGATCTCGTCCCGGATGCGTTCGAAGTAGACGATGAACGAGTCGGCGGTGATACCGATGGCCACGATGGCACCACAGACCGCCGGGAGGTTCAGTGCGAACCCGATGGCCGGGCCGAGCAAGGTCATGATCGTGTATGTCAGGACCGCCGAGACGCCCAGGCTCGCCAGCGCGACCAGCGCCAGTCCCCGGTAGTAGGCGACGAGGTAGATGACGACCAGTGCGAGGCCGATGGCGCCGGCGATCAGACCGGCGTGCAGCTGCTCGCCGCCGAGGGCCGCGGTGACCGTGGTCTCGTCGTCGATCTTGAAGGAGAGCGGCAGCGCACCGTAGGAGAGCATGTTGCCCAGGTCCTCGGCGGACTGCTGGGTGAAGCCGCCGGAGATGGTGGCTCCGCCGCCCATGATCGGCTTGTCGACCGAGGGGGAGGACACGACCGCACCGTCGAGGACGATCCCGAACTGGTTCTGCGGCGGCGCCTTGGTGGCGAGCTTGCCGGTGATGTCCCCGAACTTCTTGCCTCCCTCGGAGGTGAAGTCCATCTGGACGATCCAGCCCTGGCCCTGCTGACTGTCGAAGACGGCCTTGGCGCTGCTGACGTCCGTGCCCTCGACGGCGACCGGGCCGAGCACGTACTTCTGGGCGCCGTCCTGCTTGCACGCCACGATCGGGTCGGACGGCTTGGTGCCCGCGGCCTTCTCGCCCGCGGCCGCGCGGCCCTTCTTCGTGGAGCAGTCGAGCGCGTTGAGCTGCTTCTGGAGGGCCGGCGGAATGGCCGCTCCGCCCGGAGGCGTCGGCTGCACCGGGGGCGCGGAGGGCTTGGCGGAGGGGGTGGGCTTGGCGGACGGTGCCTTCTTCAGCGAAGCGGTCACCGCGCGGCCCTGCGTCGTCGGCTTCGAGTCCGGCGACTGCGGGGAAGAGGCCTTCTGCCCGCTGCCCTGCTGGCTCTTGGCCGGGTCACCCGCGGCCTTGTCGCCCTTGCCCTTGCCGTTCGCGCCGCTCTGGGAGGGGCCGGGCTTGGGCTGCTCGGGAGTCTTGGCGCCCGCGGTGGTGGTCAGCACCGGCCGGAACCCGAGCTGGGCGGTGGTGCCGACCTGCTGGCGCGCCTGCTTCGCGTCCGTCCCCTTGGGGATGTTCACGATGATGTGGTTGCTGCCCTGCGTCTGGACCTCGGACTCGGTCACACCGAGGCCGTTGACCCGTCGCTCCATGATCTCGGCGGCGGTTTTCATATTGGTCTCGTTGATCGCGTTGGGCTTGCCCGGCTGATTCTGGGCCGCCAGCGTGAAGCTGGTGCCGCCCGCCAGGTCGATGCCCAGCCGCGGCGTCAGCGTGCCGGAGTAGAACATGCCTCCGATCAGCCCTGCCATGGCGATCAGGACCAGGATCAGGGTGCGGCCCGGATGCCCCTGGCTCGCGGGCGTCCTGCGGCCCTTCTTCGGTGCTGCCACCTTCTCGTATCTCCCTGTCCAACCCCTCGGCCAGGGATGCCGGCCGAGGGGCCACGAAGTCTTGTGGGGACGTGCCCCCGCCGGAGCCTAGACCGTCCCGGAACCGCGGCGCACGACACTCCACGCGTGCTCCGCGGTTCCGTGGGGCGGACTACTTCGCTTCGTCGTCGCCGGACTTCTTGTCGTCCTTGGCGGTGTCCGCGTCGGCCTTGACGGTGTCCTTGGCGTCGCCGGCGGCCTTGGTGTCCTCGGCCTCGGCGGCGGGCTTGTCCCCGGCGGGCTCGGCGGCCGGGACGTCGGCCTTGCCCAGGTCGATCTTGTCACCCTGTTCGGTGGACGCACCGGCGGTCAGTGAGGAGGCGTCGTCCGGGACGACCGGCTCGTCGGCGTGCAGCGGGTCGGCACCGTCCAGGATGCGGTTGTACTCCTCGTCCGCGATGACCGCTCCGATGGCGTTCTTCGCGTAGATGGCGTGCACGCCGGGGGCGACCTCGAGAAGGACGGTCTCGTCGTGGACCTCCTTGACGGTGGCGTACATGCCGCCGATCGTCCGGACGCCGGCGCCGGCCTGCATTTCGTTGCGCATCTGCGCGGCCGCCTGCTGCTTCTTCTTGGCGGATCGCGTCATCAGGAACATGGCCCCGATGAGGACGATGAAGGGGAGGAGAGTCACGATGTTCACGGGACGGAAATCCTTCGCACGACCGCGGATGCGCGATCTCATATACGGGGGTGGGAATGCCGCCCATACGAACGGCATCGGCGGAGTCTAGGCGAGTCCCCACCAGTGGAACAACGCACAGCATCCCACCGCAGTTCCTGACCGGGCGAGTCCCCGCGCCGTCACGCCCCGAACAAGCCCTGCTGCCCGCTTCCGCCGGGCTGCTGCTGCGGCGGCACGAGGCCCAGATGGGCCCATGCGGCCGGGGTCCCGATCCGGCCACGAGGGGTCCTGGCCAGCAGTCCTTCCCGTACGAGGAACGGCTCGGCGACCTCCTCGACGGTCTCCCGCTCCTCCCCCACCGCGACCGCGAGGGTGGACAGGCCCACCGGGCCGCCGCCGAACAGCTTGAGCAGGGCCGTGAGCACGGCACGGTCGAGACGGTCCAGGCCGCGGGCGTCGACCTCGTAGACCCCGAGGGCCTGGGAGGCGATCTCGCGGGTGATCAGGCCGTCGGCCTTCACCTGGGCGTAGTCGCGGACGCGGCGCAGCAGGCGGTTGGCGATACGGGGCGTGCCGCGGGAGCGGCCGGCGATCTCGGCGGCGCCCTCGGGTTCTATGTCGAGGTCCAGCAGCCCGGCCGAGCGGTGGATGACCCGCTCCAGCTCGGCGGGGGCGTAGAACTCCATATGGGCGGTGAAGCCGAAGCGGTCGCGCAGCGGGGGCGGCAGCAGACCGGCCCTGGTCGTGGCCCCGACCAGGGTGAACGGGGGGAGCTCCAGGGGGATGGCGGTGGCTCCCGGTCCCTTGCCGACGATCACGTCGACGCGGAAGTCCTCCATCGCCATGTAGAGCATTTCCTCGGCGGGCCGGGACATCCGGTGGATCTCGTCGAGAAAGAGGACCTCGCCCTCCTGGAGGGAGGAGAGGATCGCGGCGAGGTCACCGGCGTGCTGGATGGCGGGCCCGGAGGTGATCCGGATCGGGGCGCCCATCTCAGCCGCGATGATCATGGAGAGGGTCGTTTTGCCGAGGCCCGGCGCCCCGGACAGCAGGACGTGATCGGCGGTGGCACCGCGGGCGCGGGCGGCACGCAGCACCAGGTCGAGCTGTTCGCGCACCCGCTCCTGGCCGACGAATTCGTCGAGGTCCTTGGGCCGCAGCGCGGCCTCGACGGCGGTGTCCTCGCCGTCCGCGTCGGCTCCGACCAGCCGGTCGGGCGCCCCCGGGTCGGCGTCCTCGGCGGTGTGCGGTGCGGTGTCGTCCCAGTTCACTGCGGATTGCCTCGTGGGGTCGGGGCGGCCGGGCCGCCTGCGTGGTCGTACGGTCGGGGGCGCGAGGCCCGGCCGGCGGCGGTCATCGCGCCCGGTTCAGGGTCTGCAGGGCCGCCTTGAGCAGCTGCGGCACCTGGGGGCTGCCGCCCTCGGCGACGGCCGCCTCGGCCTGCGGGGCGACGGCGGCGACCGCCTCGTCCGCCTCTCGGGTGGCGTAGCCGAGGCCGATCAGGGCGGCGTGCAGCTGGTCGCGCCAGCCGGCCGTGACGGCGCTGCCGACGCCCGCGCGGCCGGTGCCCACCGGCTCGCCGAGCCGGTCCTTGAGCTCCAGGAGCAGCTTCTGCGCGCCCTTCTTGCCGATGCCGGGCACGGCGGTGAGGGTCTTCTCGTCGCCGGTGGAGACGGCGAGGCGCAGGGTGTCAGGGGAGTGCACGGCCAGCATCGCCTGGGCGAGCCGGGGGCCGACGCCGCTGGCGGTCTGCAGCAGCTCGAAGGTCTGCCGCTCGTCGTCGTCGGCGAATCCGTAGAGGGTGAGCGAGTCCTCGCGGACGACGAGGGAGGTGGCGAGCTTGGCCGGCTGTCCGATACGCAGCGCGGACAGGGTGTTCGGCGTGCACTGGACGGCCATGCCGATACCGCCGACCTCGACGACGGCGGTGTCCGGGGCGAGGGCCGCGACCGGGCCGGAGACGAAGGCGATCATCGGGTGCCCTTCTGGGGAGCCGTCCGGCGGGTGCCGGAGGAGGGGACGGTGGCGGAGGCGGCGCGGCGGGCCGCGGCATGCGCCTGCTGGAGGCGGTTGACCGCGGGGGCGCGCCAGATGTGGCAGATGGCGAGGGCCAGGGCATCGGCGGCGTCGGCCGGCTTCGGCGGTGCGTCCAGCCGCAGCAGACGCGTGACCATCGCCCCGACCTGGGCCTTGTCGGCCCGACCTGAGCCGGTGACGGCGGCCTTGACCTCGCTGGGGGTGTGCAGCGCGACCGGCAGCCCGCGCCGGGCCGCGCACAGCATGGCGACCGCGCTGGCCTGGGCGGTGCCCATGACCGTACGGACGTTGTGCTGGCTGAAGACCCGCTCCACGGCGACGTACTCCGGGCGGTACTCGTCCAGCCAGGCGTCCATGCCGCGCTCGATCTCCACGAGACGCTGCGCGATCTCGGCGTCCGCGGGGGTGCGGACGACTCCGACGCCGACCATGGTCAGCGGGCGCCCCGCGACCCCGTCGACCACGCCGACCCCGCAGCGTGTCAGCCCCGGGTCCACCCCCAGCACCTTCATCGCTCCCCGCCCCTCGCACTGTCGCCCGGCTGTTCCTGATCGGGGAACGCACACCCCCGAGGAGAGCGCATGCCCCTGATCAGCACAGTAACGGCTGCCACTGACAAACGGACGGGCCGACGGGGTGTGTCCCCGTCGGCCCGTCTCGACCGAGCGTGCCACGCCCCTCAGGCGTCGACCTTGGCCATCACATCGTCCGAGACATCGAAGTTGGCGAAGACGTTCTGCACGTCGTCGCTGTCCTCCAGCGCGTCGATCAGCTTGAAGATCTTGCGCGCGCCTTCTTCCTCCAGCTCGACCTGCATGGTCGGGACGAAGTTGGCGTCGGCCGAGTCGTAGTCGATGCCGGACTCCTGGAGGGCGCTGCGGACCGCGACCAGGTCGGTGGCCTCGCTGAGCACCTCGAAGGACTCGCCGAGGTCGTTGACCTCCTCGGCGCCGGCGTCCAGCACCGCGCCCAGGACGTCGTCCTCGGTCAGTTCACCCTTGGGGACGATCACCACGCCCTTGCGGTTGAACAGGTACGACACCGAACCCGGGTCGGCCATCGAACCGCCGTTGCGGGTCATGGCGACGCGGACGTCCGAGGCGGCACGGTTGCGGTTGTCGGTCAGGCACTCGATGAGCACCGCGACACCGTTGGGGCCGTACCCCTCGTACATGATGGTTTCGTAGTCGGCGCCGCCGGCCTCAAGACCCGCACCGCGCTTGACCGCGGAGTCGATGTTCTTGTTGGGCACCGAGCTCTTCTTGGCCTTCTGGATGGCGTCGAAGAGGGTCGGATTGCCCTCCGGGTCGGCGCCGCCGGTACGGGCCGCGACCTCGATGTTCTTGATCAGCTTCGCGAAGAGCTTGCCGCGCTTGGCATCGATCACGGCCTTCTTGTGCTTCGTCGTAGCCCATTTAGAGTGGCCGGACATCCGCCTGTCTCCTTCGCGTAACCAACGTCTGAATGAACGCCTCAGATCCTACCGGGGCCGGGTCACACGGTGTTACTCCCGCCCGCCGCCCGGCCACCGCTCCCGACGGGCCCGCTAGGCGCGCCGCACCATGTCCACGAACAGGGCGTGGACCCGGTGGTCGCCGGTGAGCTCCGGGTGGAAGGACGTGGCGAGGACGTTACCTTGCCGCACGGCCACGGTGTGCCCGTCATACGTCGCCAGCACCTCGACCGCGCCGCCGACCGACTCGACCCAGGGCGCCCGGATGAAGACGCCCTCGACCGGTCCGCCGGGGATCCCCGCGACGTCGACGGCCGCCTCGAACGACTCGTTCTGCCGCCCGAAGGCGTTACGACGCACGATCATGTCGATGCCGCCGAACGTCTCCTGGTCCTCACGGGCGTCCAGCAGCTTGTCCGCGACCATGATCATGCCGGCGCAGGTGCCGTAGACCGGCCTGCCCGCACGGACGAAGGCGCGCAGCGGCTCCAGCATGCCGAAGACGACCGCCAGCTTGGACATGGTGGTCGACTCGCCGCCCGGTATCACCAGGCCGTCGATTTCGGCCAGTTCCTCGGAGCGGCGCACCGGCCGGGCCTGGGCACCGGTGTCCGCGAGCGCCTTGAGGTGCTCGCGGACGTCGCCCTGGAGAGCCAGCACACCGATGGTGGGGGTGCTCATCTGCCGTCCTACCAGCCGCGGTTGGCGTAGCGCTCGGTCTCGGGGAGGGTGTCGCAGTTGATGCCGACCATGGCCTCGCCCAGGTTGCGGGAGGCATCCGCGATGACGGCGGGGTCGTCGTAGAAGGTGGTGGCCTTCACGATCGCGGCGGCGCGCTTGGCGGGGTCGCCGGACTTGAAGATGCCGGAGCCGACGAAGACGCCCTCGGCTCCGAGCTGGCGCATCAGCGCGGCATCGGCCGGGGTGGCGACACCACCGGCGGAGAACAGCACGACCGGCAGCTTGCCGAGCTCGGCGACCTCCTTGACCAGCTCGTACGGGGCGCGCAGCTCCTTGGCGGCGGCGAACAGCTCGTTGTGGTCACAGCCGCGCAGCTTGGCGATCTCGCCCTTGATCTGGCGCAGGTGGCGGACCGCCTCGACGACGTTGCCGGTGCCGGCCTCGCCCTTGGAGCGGATCATGGCGGCTCCCTCGGCGATCCGGCGCAGCGCCTCACCCAGGTTGGTGGCACCGCAGACGAAGGGGGTGGTGAACGCCCACTTGTCGGAGTGGTTGACCTCGTCGGCCGGGGTCAGGACCTCGGACTCGTCGATGTAGTCGACACCGAGCGACTGCAGGACCTGGGCCTCGACGAAGTGGCCGATCCGGGACTTGGCCATGACCGGGATGGAGACGGCGTTGATGATGCCGTCGATCATGTCGGGGTCCGACATCCGGGCCACGCCGCCGTCCTTGCGGATGTCGGCGGGAACCCGCTCCAGGGCCATGACGGCGACGGCGCCCGCGTCCTCGGCGATCTTCGCCTCTTCCGGCGTGACGACGTCCATGATCACGCCGCCCTTGAGCTGCTCGGCCATCCCGCGCTTGACGCGCGCGGTTCCGGTCTCGGGGTTCTGGGGCGTGGTGGGCGTGCTGGACACGGTTCGACCTCACTCAATCCGGGTGGCTGTACTGCTGCGCCCACACAACCGTTAGTGAGGGGCCCGGGAAAAGGGCCAATTAGAGGCCGGTGGCTCTTCCCTGCTGGGAGTCGCAGATTCCGGCACGCACCGCCCGGGTCCCGCTGCCGTCCCGCTGCCCGCTCAGTTCCCGGCCGAGCGGTCGTCCAGGACGACGGGCGGCTCGTCGTCCATCTCGAAGGCCAGCGGGAACGGCGCATGGCCGGCCAGCCGCAGATAGCGCACCACCCGGTGACGGCGGACGGCACGCGCGGCCCGTACGGCATCGTTGTGGAACCGGCGGGCCATCGGGACCCGTCGCACGGCGGCGGTGAGCTCGGTAACCGTGCGCTCACCGCCCGGGGCCTCCCGTACGGCCTCCAGCTGGGCCTCCTCGGCGAAGATGGCCCGCAGCGCCTGGCTCAGCTCACTCTCCGCGACCTCACGGTGGTCCTCCGCCGCCTGCCGGGCCTCGTGCGCGGCCTGGTAGAGCACGATCGAGGCGGCAGGATCGAGGATCCCCGACGTCCCCACCTCCTGCGCGACGGACGCCCGCCGCAGCAACTGGGCGTCGAGAGCCGCCCTGGCTGCGTCGATACGCGCGTGCAGGCGGTCGAGGCGGCCCGCCGTCCAGCTCAGGTAGATGCCGATGAGGACGATCGCGGCGGCGATCCAGATGAACGTGGTCACGGCCGGTCACCTTACGCGCCTGGGGCGCGATGTTTTCGCCCCACGTTTTTGGCCGGTCCGCTGCGCTTTGCTGCCGGCCCACGTTTTGGCTCTCCCGCCGTCGCTCCTGCGGCGGGCGGGTCCGCTGGGGGTACCTCCCACGCCCTTCAGGCAGCGGGGGAGCAACGGCGGCAAATCCCCACGGCGGGAAGGCAAAAACGTGGGCCACAGGCAAAGCGCAGCGAAACGTCAATCCTTCGCCAGCCACCGCCGCGCCCGCAAACCCACCCTCTCGTCCGTGGCCACCGACACCGCCCCGGTGGTGACCGTCTCGTAGACGGCGAGGATGTCGGCGCCGACGGTGGACCAGTCGAAGCGACGCACATGGCGGGCGCCGCGTTCACGCAGCTCGGCGAGGCGCGCCGGGTCGCCGAGGAGCCGTACCGCCGCAGTCGCGAGCGCCTCGGCGTCCTCGTTGGCGAACAGTTCGCCGGCTTCGCCCTGGTCCAGGACCTGGGCGAAGGCGTCGAGGTCGCTGGCCAGTACGGGCGCCCCGGCCGACATCGCCTCGACGAGGATGATGCCGAAGGACTCGCCGCCCGTGTTGGGCGCGACATAGAGATCGACGCTGCGCAGCAGCCGGGCCTTGTCCTCGTCGCTGACCATGCCGAGGAATTCGACCCGGGAGCGCATCTCGGCGGGCAGTGCGGCGACCGCTTCCTCCTCGTCGCCGCGGCCGGCGACCAGCAGCCGGGCGTCCGGCACCTCGGCCAGGATCGCGGGCAGCGCCTTCATCAGGACCGGCAGGCCCTTGCGCGGTTCGTCGATCCGGCCGATGAAGCCGATCGTGCGGCCCTGCCACTCGGCCTTGGGCTCGGCCGTGCCGAAGAAGCCGACGTCCACGCCGTTGGGGATGACCACCGCATCGCCGCCGAGGTGTTCGACAAGGGTGCGGCGGGCGTACTCGCTCACCGCGATGCGCGCGCTGATCTTCTCCAGCGCGGGCTGCAGGATCGGATACGCGGCGATCATCGCCCGCGAGCGCGGGTTGGAGGTGTGGAAGGTCGCCACGATCGGGCCCTGTGCCGCCCAGCAGGCGAGCAGGCCGAGCGAGGGCGAGGCCGGTTCGTGGATGTGGATGACGTCGAAGGCGCCGTGCTGCAGCCAGCGGCGCACCCGGGCCGCGGAGAGGAAGCCGAAGTTGAGCCGGGCGACCGAGCCGTTGTACGGGACGGGGACGGCGCGGCCCGCGGAGACGACGTACGGCGGCAGGGGGGTCTCGTCGTCCGCGGGGGCGAGGACGGAGACCTCGTGGCCGAGGCGGATCAGGTGGTCGGCCAGGTCCCGGATGTGGAACTGCACGCCGCCGGGGACGTCCCAGGCGTACGGGCAGACGATGCCGATCTTCACGCCGTCTCCGTTCCGGACGCCGCGGGGCCGCCCGGGGCAGCGGACCGCTCGCGCGGCTCCAGGTCGGCGAGCCAGAGCCGCTGCAGCATGTGCCAGTCCTCGGGGTGGTCGGTGATGCCGGAGGCGAAGGCGTCGGCGAGCGCCTGGGTCATCTGGGCGGCCTTCTCGGCGCGGGTGCCGGTCTCCGGGGCCTCGATCTCGGGGTGGACCCGGCCGCGCATGACGGCGGTGTCGTCGTACCAGAGCGTGACGGGCAGCAGCATCGCGCCGGTCTGGAGGGCGAGCACCGCGGGACCGGCCGGCATCTTCGCCGCCTCCCCGAAGAACTTGACCTCTATCCCGGAGGCGGACAGATCACGGTCGGCGACCAGACAGACCAGGCCGCCGGCCCGCAGCCGCCGGGCGAGCGTGCCGAAGGCGGAGCCGCCGGTGTGCGGCAGCACCTCCATGCCCAGTCCCTCGCGGTAGGCGACGAAACGGTCGTAGAGGGATTCCGGCTTGAGGCGCTGGGCGACGGTGGTGAAGGGGACACCGAGTTTGGTGGTGACCCAGGCACCGGCGAGGTCGTAGTTGCCCATGTGCGGCAGGGCGAGGATGACACCGCGGTCGCTCTTGAGCCCGTCCACCAGGTGGTGCACGTCCTCGGGCGTGAAGCCGCCCCTTATCCGGTCCTTGCTCCAGGCCGGCAGCCGGAAGGACTCCATCCAGTAGCGCATGTACGAGCGCATCCCGGCCCGGGAGAGCTCGGCGAGCCGCTGCGGTGTGGCGTCCGGGACGACCCGGGCGAGGTTCGTCTCCAGCCGCAGGACGCCCTTGCCGCGGCGCTTCCAGACGGTGTCGGCGATCCGGCGGCCGAGCCCTACGGCCACGCCCTCGGGCAGCTTCTTGACGGTGCTCCAGCCCAGCGCGTAGAGCGCGTCCGCCAGTTTTTCGGTGTCCAGCCGCAGCCGGCGAATGCTGAGTGGACTCATACGCCCGTTCCCCCTTGTGCCATGGCGTCGGCCTCGGCCGACTCCCGTCGTACCGTCACCACACGCTGGCCGAGGGTGACGGCGCTGCCGATGCCGACGATCCACAGGGCGATCGGCAGCAGCACCTCAACACCGGGCACCCCGAAGGCGTGCAGACCCGACAGCCCGCAGGCGACCAGCGTGATGACCAGGCGCTCGGCGCGCTCCACCAGGCCGTTGACGTTCACCGGCAGCCCGATGGCCTCGCCGCGCGCCTTGGTGTACGAGACCACCTGGCCGCTGGCGAGGCAGAAGATCGCCATCGCGCAGAGGATCAGGCTGTCGCCGCCTCCCGCGTACCAGAGGGCGAGCCCGCCGAAGATCGCCGAATCGGCGACCCGGTCGAGGGTGGAGTCGAGGAAGGCCCCCCACCGGCTGGAGCGCCCTAGCTGCCGTGCCATGTTGCCGTCGACCAGGTCGGAGAAGACGAACAGGGTGATGACGACCGTGCCCCAGAAGAACTCCCCCCGGGGGTAGAAGACCAGGGCGCCGGCCACCACGCCCCCGGTGCCGACGAGAGTGACCGCGTCCGGGCTGACGCCGATACGGATGAGCAGGGCGGCGAACGGCGTGAGAACACGCGTGAAGAAAGCACGCGCGTACTTGTTCAGCATGGCCTTCCCGGAGGTCGATATGGGCCGCGCGGTCAAGGGGCCACCGGCTGGCCCATCGTAGCCAGGAGGTCTTGGGCCACCACGAACGCATCGCGGCGCGGAGCGCATCCCACGGCTCGGGGACGCCGCCGCGCGCCCGTGGGCGCGCCCGCGGGCCCCGCCGGGCGCCGCTACGGGACCCTTGGGAGCACCGGCGCCGTGTGCCATGTATGGACGCGGCATGGCCTCGGTGGAAAGCTCGAATCACCGCAAAGTGTCGACCTGGAGGCGAGACACATGAGCGAGAAATCGAGTACACACCCGCGAGCCGCCGGCAGGGCACCAACGGCCGACCAGCCCACGGCCCTGCGGAATGTGGTGTTGGTCGGCCACTCCGGATCGGGAAAGACCACCCTGGTCGAAGCGCTCGCGCTGGCATCCGGCGCGGTCAACCGGGCGGGCCGGGTCGAGGACGGCGGGTGCCTGTCCGACTACGACGAGATCGAGCACCGCCAGCAACGCTCCGTACAGCTCTCCCTGGTCCCGGTGGACTGGGGCGGAGTCAAGATCAATATCTTGGACACCCCCGGATACGCCGATTTCGTCGGGGAACTCAGGGCCGGTCTGCGCGCGGCGGACGCGGCCCTTTTCGTTGTCTCGGCGGCCGACGGGGTGGCCGGTGCGACCCGGATGGTCTGGGACGAGTGCGCGGCCGTCGGCATGCCGCGCGCGCTGGTCGTCACGCACCTGGAGGCGTCCCGCTCCGACTTCGACGAGATGACCGAGCTCTGCCGGGCCTCGTTCGGCGGCGAGGACCCGGACGCCGTCGTGCCCCTCTACCTCCCGCTGTACGGGACACCGGGCGCCGACGGCCACTCCCCCGTGCACGGCCTGATCGGCCTGCTCACCCAGAGGGTCTTCGACTACTCCTCCGGCGAGCGCACCGAGCGCGCCCCCACCGAGGACGAGCTGCCGCGGATCGAGGCGGCCCGCAGCCGGCTCATCGAGGCCATCATCGCCGAGAGCGAGGACGAGTCCTTGATGGACCGCTACCTCGGCGGCGAGGAGATCGACGTCAAGACCCTGATCGGGGACCTGGAGACGGCGGTTGCCCGCGGCACCTTCCACCCCGTACTGGCCGCCGCCCCGGCCGCCGAGGGTTCCAAACAGGGAATGGGCACCGTGGAGCTGCTGGAGCTGATCAGCGGCGGCTTCCCGACCCCCGCCGAGCGCGAGGCACCCGCCGTGACCAGCCCGGACGGCGCCGCGCGCCCGGCGCTGAGCTGCGACCCCGACGGGCCGCTCGCGGCGGAGGTGGTCAAGACCTCCTCCGACCCGTATGTCGGCCGGATCTCCCTCGTACGCGTCTTCTCCGGCACCCTGCGCCCGGACGAGATGGTGCATGTCTCCGGCCACGGGCTGGAGGACCGGGGGCACGAGGACCATGACGTCGACGAGCGGGTCGGGGCGCTGTCCACCCCGTTCGGCAAGCAGCAGCGCCCGCTGCCCAAGGCCATCGCCGGCGATCTGGCCTGTGTGGCGAAGCTGACCCGCGCCGAGACCGGCGACACCCTGTCCGGCAAGGACGCCCCGCTGCTGATGGAGCCCTGGACGATGCCCGACCCGCTGCTGCCGGTCGCCATCCAGGCGCACAGCAAGGCCGACGAGGACAAGCTGTCGCAGGGCCTGGCCCGCCTGGTCGCGGAGGATCCGACGATGCGCCTGGAGCACAATCAGGACACCCATCAGGTGGTCCTGTGGTGTCTGGGCGAGGCACATGTCGATGTCGCGCTGGAGCGGCTGCGGGCCCGCTACGGCGTCCAGGTGGACACCGTTGCGCACAAGGTGTCGCTGCGGGAGACCTTCGGCGCCCCCGCCGCGGGCCGTGGACGCCATGTGAAACAGTCCGGCGGACACGGCCAGTTCGCGATCTGCGAGATCGAGATCGAACCGCTGCCGGGCGGCTCCGGCATCGAGTTCGTGGACAAGGTCGTGGGCGGCGCGGTACCCCGGCAGTTCATCCCCTCCGTGGAGAAAGGGGTACGCGCCCAGGCCGAGCGCGGGGTCGCCGCCGGGCATCCGCTCGTCGACATCCGCGTCACGCTGCTCGACGGCAAGGCGCACTCGGTCGACTCCTCGGACGCCGCGTTCCAGACGGCGGGCGCGCTGGCGCTGCGCGAGGCGGCCGGTGACGTCCGGATCGATCTCCTCGAACCGGTGTCCGAGGTGAGCGTGATGGTTCCGGACGATTTCGTCGGCCAGGTGATGAGCGATCTGTCGGGGCGCCGGGGCCGGGTCGTGGGCACGGAGCAGTCAGGGGCGGGGCGCACGGTGGTGCGCGCCGAGGTGCCCGAGATCGAGATCGACCGGTACGCCGTCGATCTGCGCTCCCTCTCGCACGGCACCGGGCGGTTCTCCCGCGCTCACCTGCGGCATGAGCCGATGCCGCCGCAGCTCGCCGACAAGTGGCGGGAACAAGCCGAGAACGGCGCATAGTCAACGGCGGATCAGCCGTTGGAGCGGTCGCTGTCCGGCTCAACTCCCCTGGGCCGGCCGGCGGCTGTACGCTGAGTTCCTGCCGTTGCCTCGGGGGGCCGACGGCAGAAATCGAGGTCACGGGCTCGAACACTGGCTCTCAGCAGGTGTGCCGTCGGCGGAAGTCGGGAAGAGCCGCATCATCGGATGCGTGGGGTGTGGGGGCGGTAGTGGCAGACGGCTTTGACTTCAGTCCCGGGGCGCAGGTCCCGCTCTCGGGGAGCGCCGGGCAGACGGCGGCGACCCAGGCACTGGCCTCGGCCGCCTATCGGGACAGTCCGCTGGCCGATATCTCCAAGGCCGACTCCGACTCCGGCAAGTCCGCGATCAACAAGCCCAAGCTGTCGCTGTTCGCGCCCAATCTCGGCGAGGCGTTCTCGCGTGCCGTGCAGGTGCGGATGCTCGGCGGCGGGCGCGCCGCGCTCATCCAGTCCTTCGGGACCGAGCCGCAGACCATCGTCGAGCACTGCCTGTCCGCCACCCGTGTCCGCAAGCAGCGGGACGCCAAGCTGACGGTGCTGATGGTGCTCTTCGGGGTGCTGTTCCTGCCCGGGGTGCTGGTGTGGCTGGGCGTTTTCCAGCTGCGGAAGATGCTCTCCAAGGACGGTGCGGGCAAGGGGCTTTCGCTGCTCGGCGGGCTGCTCCTGACGGTGCTGGCCGGCGTCGGCCTGTTCTTCATGATCAGGCTGCCGCTCACCGGCTTCTGGCCGCTGTACGCCCGCGCCATGGTCGTCGCTCCGGTGATCGGCTGGTGGCTGGCCAAGCAGATCTGTGAGAAGACCGCGGTGGCCATGCGGGAGTCCTGGAAGGGGCTGCTGGAGGGCGGCGGCGTGGCCGCGAAGATCCCCGAGGCGGTGCCGCAGGACCCGAACCAGATCGCCGCCGAAACCCTCCGGCAGAACCTCGCCAAGATCTCCGCCGAGCAGAGCAGCAACGTCGTCTTCTATGCCGGCCCCAAGGGCATACTCGGCATGGGCACCCGTTGGGGCAGCTGGCAGCTCGCCGAGGAGCTCATCCCGGCGCAGGAAGGCAGCGAGATCCACCCGTTCCGCAGCTGGGACGTGATCCGGGCGATCCACGACAAGCTGCGGCTGCTGGAGCGCAGTCCGCTGCACACCGGCGGCTTCCCCACACCGTCCGTACGCCACTGGATCGTCTCGCCGGTCGGGGAGAAGGCCGCCGCCGTCAGCCGCCCCGAGGGCAGCCATGTGGAGGCGTACCAGATCCGCGGGCACGAGATAGAGCGGATCTGCAACGAGCAGCAGTTCGGCAGCGGCAACCGCCACTACCTCGGCGTCCAGTTCGTGCTGTGGGACGGCCAGTTGGTGATCACCCTGATGATCACCGTCACGGTGCTGCACGAGACCCTGCGCATCGAGGTGACCGGTCACGCCCTCGGCCCGGTCAACGGCCTGTTCACGACCAAGCCCGAGCCCAAGACCAAGGACGTCGCCAAGGTCATCAAGTTCTGGGAGACCAAGACCCAGCACCTCCCGCTCATCGAACCGCAGGAGGTGGTCCGGCTCGCCGCGCGCGCCCCGCTGACCTGGTTCCCGCCGGTCCTGGACTTCCTCGGCGGCAAGCTGACCCTCCCCGAGCCGTTCGGCCTGCGGCACGTCTGGGCCGACAAGCCCTGGCGCCACCGCTTCATGGCCGATGACGCGCTGCGCGCCGCGACCCCGGTGCTCCGCACCGTCCACGCCGCCGCGATGAGCGTCCTCAAGGAGAACGGCGTGGACACCGAACGCTTCACCAACCGTTCCCTGGTGCTCAGCGGCATGATCCAGGGAGCGGAGCCGCAGAAGGCGGACGAGTACAACGCGTAGGCCCTGGAGGTGTCTCCCCTAGCGGAAGATGCCCGTGTGCCCCAGGGAGTACCGCCCCGGCTGCGGGTAGACCGCCAGCCCGTGCGGGCCCTGGCCGACGGGGATCTTCGCCAGGGTTTTGCCGGTACGGGTGTCCAGCGCATAGACCTCGGAGTTGTAGCGGCCGGACAGCCACAGGACCTTGCCGTCGGTGGACAGGCCGCCCATGTCGGGACTGCCGCCGCCGCGGATGTGCCACTTGCCGATGAGGGCGCCGGTCTTGAAGTCGAGCCGGGAGATGGAGCCTTCGCCGCGGTTGGAGACGTACATGTAGCGCGAGTCGCGGCTGACGTAGAGGCCGTGGGCACCCTTGCCGGTCGGCATGAGCTTGGGCTGTGCGAAGGTGTCGCCGTTGAGGATCCAGATGCCGTCGGCCATCATGTCGGCGATGTACCAGGTCTTGCCGTCCGGGGCGATCTTCACGTCCTGCGGCATCGCCCCCTCGAACGGCAGCTTCGCCTTGCCGATCACCTTCATCTTCTCGGTGTCGACCTTCAGCAGCTCACCGGAGAACTCGCAGGAGACGATGAAGTACCGCCCGTCGGGCGAGAAGTCGGCGTGGTTGACGCCCCCGCAGTTGACCGGCAGCGTCTTGCGGACCTCCATGGTGTGGGGGTCGCGGAAGACCAACTGCCGGTCCATCGAGGCCATCACGATGGCGTACTTCCCGTTGGGCGTGAAGTAGAGGTTGTACGGGTCGTGGACCTTGACGGGCTTGCCGGCCTTGCCGGTGGCGGGGTCGATGGGGGTCAGGTCGTGCCCCCGGTTGTTGTTGACCCAGAGCGTCTTGAGGTCCCAGGACGGCACGACGTGCTGCGGCTGTACGCCCACCGGAATGGTCTCGATGACCTTGTAGGTCTTCGGGTCGATGACGCTGACCGTGTCGGAGCCGGTGTTGGGGACGTAGATCCGCGAGGGGAAGTCCTTGACCTGTGGCGCGAGCTTGCCCGGCCGGTCCGCCGCGTAGAGGTCGTGCTCGTCCAGCAGCGGCGGCATCCCGGGCAGGCCGGATGTGGCGGCCTTGACCGGCGCGCGTTCGACCGGCCGCGGGCTGTGCCCGGCCCGCCCGGTCTCGCCGCCGCCGCAGCCCGCCGCCGTCAGCGCGCAGGCGACGGCGAGCAGTGCGGCCCGGTGACGCGCGCGCGGACGGGGACGGTCGTGGGTACGGTTCCGGTCAGCCATCAGGTCACTAGCTCCGTTGTCGTCACCGCGCGCAGACCGCGTCGGCGGAGGCCGTCGAGGATCGGGGGCAGCGCCGCCACCGTGCCGGCGTGCCCGAGGTGGAGGCTCACGATCGAGCCGGGCTCGACCGCGTCCAGGACCGTGCGCCGGACGGCCGGTGCTCCGGGGTCATTCGCGTCGAGGGAGTCCACGTCGTAGGAGAGGACATGCGGATAGCCGGCCTTGCGGGCCAGACCGGTCACCAGATCCGTGGCGCGCTGGGCCTGCGAGGGGCGGAACCAGCTGCCGATGGTCCCGGTGAGGGCGCGCAGCCGGTCGGCGCACCCGGTGATCTCGGCGTAGGCCTCGGCGGCCGGCAGCGCGCAGATGTTGCGATGGTGCAAGGTGTGATTGCCCAGCTCGTGGCCGCCGTCGAGGATCCGTCGGGCCATCGCGGGCTGCTCGTCGAGCCAGTCGCCGACGGCGAGCACGGTGACGCGGGCCCCGGCCCGCTCGGCCTCGCCGAGCAGGGCGGTGGCCATGGTGGGGTCGCCCCTGCCGTGGAAGGTCAGCGCGACGCCGCGGCCGTTCCGCGGCCCGTGCGCGATCTGCACGGGCAGGCCGGGCACCCGGGCCGGCGGGCGGGCGGTGCGGGCCCGGGCGGGTGGCGCGTGCCCCGCACCGCTGGAGCCCGCACCGGAAGGGCCCGGCCCGGCGGACCGTACGGCGCCGGAGTCGTCGTCGCGGTGCGGGTCGCAGCCCGACGCCAGCGCTCCGGCGGCCGCGGCCGAGGCGGCCGCGCGCAGCACGGAGCGGCGATCTAGGGAAGTCACCACCCCATTAGAGAGGCAACTAATCCGGATTAGGGAGATATACCCGATTCGAACGGGTGCGTGTCGCCTCCGCCACCGGCCCGGGGCGAGCCCCGGCAGCCTTAGGCCGGCCAGGCGTCCGCGAGCATCGCCCGGGTGTCGGCGAGGAGTTGGGGCAGCACCTTGGTGTGACCGACCACCGGCATGAAGTTGGTGTCACCGCCCCAGCGCGGGACGACATGCTGATGGAGATGGGCCGCGATCCCGGCACCGGCGACGGCGCCCTGGTTCATCCCGATGTTGAAGCCGTGTGCCCCCGAGGCGGTGCGCAGCGCGGTCATCGCCCGCTTCGTCAGCTCGGCCAGCTCCGCGGTCTCCGGTCCGTCCAGCTCCGTGTAGTCGGCGACATGCCGGAAGGGGACGATCATGAGGTGACCGCCGTTGTACGGGTAGAGGTTCAGCACCGCGTAGACGTACTCGCCGCGCGCGATCACCAGACCGTCCTCGTCCGACTTCGCGGGGATCGTGCAGAACGGACAGCCGTCGCCCGCCCCCGGGCCGGTCGGTTTGTTCTCGCCCTGGATGTAAGCCATCCGGTGGGGCGTCCACAGACGCTGGAAAGCGTCCTGCGTCCCGACTCCGATCTGCTGCTCCGGCTCGCTTGTCATACGGGCCAGCATATGGCGTCGCCCGTTGGCGCCGTGTCGTTGGGGCGCATACCGCGGTCCGCTCCGCGATGCTGAGCCGGTGGACAGGGAACAGCGGCTGTGGGCCTGGGAACGAACCGCCCAGCCCTATCTCCTTGCCGCCTCCCTCCTCTTCCTCACCTCGTACGCGGTCCGGGTCCTGGTCCCCGGCCTCTCCCCCGGCTGGAAGACCTGGTGGGAACTGGTCACCGTCGTCACCTGGAGCATCTTCGGCGTCGAATACCTGGCCCGGCTGGCGCTCAGCGACGACCGGCGGCGCTTTCTGCGCACCCGCTGGCTGGACCTGATCGTGACGGTACTGCCCCTGCTGCGGCCCCTGCGGATCGTCGACATGCACGAGCGGATGCAGCGACGCCGGGACCATCCACGGCTCGTCCTCGAATCACGGGTGATGGCGTACACCGGGATCACCTCGCTACTGCTGGGGTTCGCGGCCAGCCTGGCCGTCTACCACGACGAGCGCGCGGCCCCGGGCGCGAACATCCACACCTTCGGGGACGCGGTGTGGTGGGCCTGCTCGACGCTGACGACCACGGGATACGGCGACGCCACGCCCGTCACCCCGCGCGGCCGGCTGGTCGCGGTGGCGCTGATGTTCGTCGGGGTGGCGCTGGTCGGAGCGGTGGTCGGCTCCTTCTCCTCCTGGCTGCTGCGCCGCTTCCGGCAGGACGGCGAGACATGAGCACGACGGGGGACATGAACGAGGACAGGAAGAAGCCCCGGAGAGCGGGTCGCTCTCCGGGGCCCGGTGCCCACCCGCGTCACACCTGGGCGCGGCGCTCCACGACGTCGAGGATCTCGGCGATCGCCTCCTCGCGCGGGATGCCGTTCTTCTGCGACCCGTCGCGGTAGCGGAAGGAGACCGCGCCGTTGGCGACGTCCTCGTCACCGGCGATGATCATGAACGGCACCTTGGCCTTCTGCGCGTTCCTGATCTTCTTCTGCATCCGGTCCGACGAGGAGTCCACCTCGATCCGCAGGCCCTTGGCCTTGGCCTGCGCGGCGAAGTCCTGCAGGTACGGGACGTGGGCGTCGCCGATCGGGATACCGGTCGCCTGGACCGGCGCCAGCCACGCCGGGAACGCACCCGCGTAGTGCTCCAGCAGCACCGCGAAGAACCGCTCGATGGAGCCGAACAGCGCGCGGTGGATCATCACCGGACGCTGCTTGGAGCCGTCGGCGGCGGTGTACTCCAGGTCGAACCGCTCGGGCAGGTTGAAGTCCAGCTGGACGGTCGACATCTGCCAGGTCCGGCCGATGGCGTCCTTGGTCTGCACGGAGATCTTGGGGCCGTAGAACGCGGCCCCGCCCGGGTCCGGGACCAGCGGCAGCCCCTGCTTCTCGGCCACCTTGCGCAGCGTCTCGGTGGCCTCCTCCCACGCCGCGTCCGAGCCGACGAACTTCTCCGGGTCCTTGGTGGACAGCTCCAGGTAGAAGTCGGTCAGACCGTAGTCGCGCAGCAGGTCGAGGACGAAGGTCAGCGTGGCGTCCAGCTCGTCCGCCATCTGCTCCTTGGTGCAGTAGATGTGCGCGTCGTCCTGGGTGAAGCCGCGGGCACGGGTGAGGCCGTGCACGACGCCCGACTTCTCGTACCGGTACACGGTCCCGAACTCGAAGAGACGCAGCGGCAGTTCACGGTACGAGCGGCCGCGCGCGTCGAAGATCAGGTTGTGCATCGGGCAGTTCATGGGCTTGAGGTAGTAGTCCACGCCCTCGTCGAGCTGCATGGGCGGGTACATGCCGTCGGCGTACCAGTCCAGGTGGCCCGACTTCTCGAACAGCTTCCCCTTGGTGGCGTGCGGGGTGTAGACGAACTCGTACCCCGACTCCTCGTGACGCCGGCGGGAGTAGTCCTCCATGACCCGGCGGATGATGCCGCCCTTGGGGTGGAAGACCGCCAGGCCCGAGCCGATGTCCTCGGGCACGGAGAACAGGTCGAGCTCGGCACCGAGCTTGCGGTGGTCGCGCTTCTCGGCCTCGGCCAGGAACTCCAGATGCGCCTTGAGCTCGTCCTTGGTCGGCCAGGCGGTGCCGTAGATCCGCTGCAGCTGCTTGTTCTTCTCGCTGCCGCGCCAGTAGGCGGCGGCCGAGCGCATCAGCTTGAAGGCCGGGATGGCACGGGTGCTGGGGAGGTGCGGACCGCGGCACAGGTCCTTCCAGCACAGCTCACCGGTCTTGGCGTCGAGGTTGTCGTAGATGGTGAGCTCGCCGGCGCCGACCTCGGCGGAAGCACCCTCGGCGGCGTCCGCGGCGGAGCCCTTGAGCCCGATCAGTTCGAGCTTGTACGGCTCGTCCGCCAGCTCCTCGCGCGCGGCGTCGTCGCCGACCGCCCGGCGCGCGAACTTCTGCCCGCGCTTCTGGATCTCCTGCATCTTCTTCTCGATGCGCTTGAGGTCGTCCGGGTGGAAGGGGGTCTCGACGTCGAAGTCGTAGTAGAAGCCGTCCTTGATCGGCGGGCCGATGCCGAGCTTCGCGTCCGGGAACAGCTCCTGCACGGCCTGCGCCATCACATGCGCGGTGGAGTGCCGCAGGATGTTCAGACCGTCCTCGGAGGAGATCTCCACGGGCTCGACCGCGTCGCCGTCGGCGACCTCGTACGCCAGGTCCTTCAGCTCTCCGGCGACCCGCGCGGCCACGACGCTGCGCTCGCCCTGGAAGAGGTCGGCGGCCGTAGTGCCCGTGGTCACCACGCGTTCATCCCGCTCGGAATCGCGTTGGATGGTCACACGGACGTCTGACACCGGTCTCTCCTGACTCATGTCTCTTCACGTCAGCGATTGCTGCGCAGCCGAATCGTACCGAGCCACCGGACCCGACCGCGAAACGGTTTCACCACCCCCGGCCCGAAAGCCGCTCCGGCGCGGCTATTCCTCGGCGCCGCACGCCTCCTCGAAGAAGTCGAGGTTTTCCTGCAGCGACTTCAGCAGCCGGTCCCGCTCCGCCTCGTCGACCTGTACGGGCGTGACATCGCGGCCGCCGGTGATCCGGCGGAAGCCGCCGCGGCTCTCCAGCCGTCCGCTCACCCGGATGGGCAGTCCCACCAGGTGCGCGTGCCCGGCGATGCGGTAGTCCTCCTCCCCCAGCGCGACCCGCACCTGCACCACGTCCGCCCCGGTGATCACCCGCAGCCGCACGGTACCGGGCCCGCCAGGACGCTCCCTGCGCAGCCGTATCACCGCGCCGGTCACCCGAACGGGCAGCGACGGCTCGTCACGTACATAGCGCTGGGCCGCCTGCTGCAGGGCGGGCAGATCGCCGGGCGAGAACTCCACCGGTTCGGGGCGGGCCGGGCAGCCGGCCGGGGCGCCGGCGCCGGGCGACCACTCGACCGCGATCCGCACCCCCTCCGCGTCCCGCACCAGCGCGATCAGGGCCTGGACCAGCTCATGGCAGACCCCCAGCTCGACGGCCGCGTCGAAGGCTTCCATCCCGCCGGTGGCCCGCTGGTAGTCGGTGGCGTCACGGGCCGCGTGCAGCGCCCGCTGCAGCCCGGCGACCGCACCGCGCCCGCCGCGCACCGGGACGAACGCGGTCAGCCGGCGCCCAGCCGCCGCCGGGCCGACCAGCACCTCGCCCAGGAACACCTCGGCCTGCCGCTTGTGCCGGGCGCCGTAGTAGCCGGACCGGCCGTACGTCCCCAGCGCCCCGGCGATCAGCATCGAGCGGGCCGCACCGCGCAGCTGCTCCTGGGCGACCCAGTACGCGGCCCCCGAGCCGCCGTCGGGCACCTCGCGCTCCCAGCGCACCTCGTCGCTGGGCACCGCGAGCCCCACCAGTACCTCGCGGGCGGAGGCCGAGGAGCTCTGCGCCAGCGCCGCCAGTGCCTCCGCGAGCAGTTCCCCGCTGTCGGGAAAACGGCGGTCGTGCGGCACCAGCAGGCTGGTGCCACCCGAGCCGCCGGGCGGTGTCCACCGGGCGTAGTGGCCCGCGGCCCCGCCCCGGCGCCGCCAGCCGTGCCGGGCCAGCAGCGCGCTGAGCACCGCCGGATCGAGCTGTGCGGGATCCAGGAGCCGCGCGTCGTATTCGTCGGTCGGCCGGTACATCAGGGTCTCCCTCCCGCCCCGACCCGCGTCATGATCTCGCAGAGCGCTCGGTCGTCGAAGATCCGCGCGGTCGGGACCCGCACGGTGGTCCTGCGCCGGCCGGTCACCGGATGACCGGCCAGGTTGATCCAGTAGCAGCAGTGCCGCAGCGCGAGACGGTCGTGGGAGGCCCGCAGCCAGTCCTCCCGGTTCCGCGGGACCAGCATCACGACCAGGATCTTGTGCACCGATACGGGCGTACGGGCCAGCTTCACCAGGTGGTCGTTGTCGAGCGTGAAGGCGAAGGTCGGCCCCGGCGGGCGGGGGGCGGTCTGGTAGGTGCACTTGAGCTGCACCTTGATGGTGACTTCGTCGTCGACGGTGTGGCCTGGTGCGCCATGACTGACGTGCCAGTCGATTCCGTTGTCCGGGAAGGGCTGCGCCAGCGAACATCCCGAGGCGGCGGCGACCGCGTGCAGGTAGCCCACCTGAAGGGTCTCCATGCACGCAGTGGTGGCGAGTGAGCCGCGCTGCGGTGTGGTCAGCTGGGGCAGCAGCCCGCCCGGTTCGGGCTGCGCGAGCGTCATCGCGGGGGTGCCTTCCGGGCTGTGCCGATCGGTGCGGGTGGATGACGGGGAGAAGGCGGAACGCGTCGGCCCGTCCCTCTGGTTGTCTCCGCGTCAAGTGGTCCGCAAACAAAGACGGTTCGAGCACCGGGCGGCTCGGGTATCACCAGCTCGGGTGGTGTGCCTGCCATCCCCCGCACGAGCGCGAGGAGTTGGGATGATGCCGTGCTGGTATGACGGACCGCTTGCCGCTTTCGACACCGAGACCACGGGCATAGACGTCGAGCGCGACCGCATCGTCTCCGCCGCCCTGGTGGTCCAGGAGACACCGCGTTCCGCGCCCCGGATCACCCGGTGGCTGATCAACCCGGGCGTCGACATACCCGAGGCCGCCACGGCGGTGCACGGCCTGACGCGAGACCACCTCGCGCTGCACGGCCGCTGGCCCGCGCCGGTGCTCGAGGAGGTCGCGCGCGCCCTGGCCGCCCAGTCGGTGGCCGGCCGCCCGCTGGTCGTGATGAACGCCCCGTTCGACCTCACGCTCCTGGAGCGCGAGTTGAAGCGGCACCGCGCCAGCTCGCTCGGCGCTTACCTGGGGGGACATCCGCTGCGCATCCTCGATCCCCGCGTCCTCGACAAGCACCTGGACCGCTATCGCAAGGGCCGCCGCACGCTCACCGATCTGTGCGCCCACTACGAGGTCGAGCTGACGGACGCCCACGAGGCGGCCGCCGACGCGCTCGCCGCGCTGCGCGTCGTCCGGGCCCTGGGCCATCGCTATGCGGACCGTCTGGAGGGGCTGCACCCCGCGGAGCTGCACACCCGCCAGGCCGTCTGGTACGCCGCCCAGGCGCGTGGCCTGCAGGCGTGGTTCGAGCGCAGCGGCAACCCCGAAACCGTTGATCCGCATTGGCCGCTGCGTCCCGAACTCCCCGCCGCGGCCTGATCCCACATCAGCAATTCCGGCCCGGCCGGCAAAGGCACCGGGCGAAATTCCCGGCGCGGTGTTCTCCCACCACGGTGCCGCCCTGGCCCAACAAAAAGAACCGGGCCGCTTTTTGCGGCCCGGTTCTTGATCCCGGTGGGCGATACTGGGTTCGAACCAGTGACCTCTTCGGTGTGAACGAAGCGCTCTCCCACTGAGCTAATCGCCCGGGTGCCGGCGAGGCTTCCCTCGCGAACGAGCAGAACAATACAGGCCGCCCGGGGCTTCCATCAAATTCCTGTTCCGCCGTGGCCCGGGGGCCGCCCCACCGGGTCACGCGGGGTGCCTCATCCACGGGCCAGCCAGGCGGCGAGCCCGCGGCGCCCGGACCGCATCATCAGCGCGTGATTGGCGACGAAGACCGGCCGCCCCAGCAGCGCGAACCGCCGCAGCAGCGGCTTGCAGACCTCGACGTCCTGCTCGAAGACCGCGCGGGTGCCGCCGGCCCCGGGCACCACCGTCCAGCGCGCCCAGCCGGCCAGGTCTCCGTGCATCCCTATTTCCAGCACCCCCGCGCCCGGGTCCCGTAGGCGCTCGCTCGCCACGACCGTCAGGTCGTACGGCAGCACCGAACGGAAGCGGGCGATACCGCTGCGGTCGTCGAGCGGATTCACCTCGCGGACCTGGGGCCACCACCGGGGGTAGGCCTCGGCGCGTTCGAGGACGGCGTAGACGACGGTCGGCGGGGCGTTGAGCAGCCAGACGGTGCGGAAGCGGTAGCGGTGCAATCGGCGTGACCGGACGGGCATGATCCCAGTGTGCGCCCCACGGCAGCATCTGCGCGCAACAACTGCGACGGCCCGGAGACTTGAAGTCTCCGGGCCGTCGTCCGGGGTGGGCGATACTGGGTTCGAACCAGTGACCTCTTCGGTGTGAACGAAGCGCTCTCCCACTGAGCTAATCGCCCGGGCGCACCGCCAACATTACCCCACGTCGGCGGCCACTTATGACCATGGCGACGTCACTCGGAGACGTTCCACGGCATCGCGAGGCCGAACTTCCAGACATAGACCGCGAGCACCGCGGCGATGATCACCAGGCCGATGGCGGTCAGGATGATGTTGCGCCGCCGCACCGTGGGGTCGAGCGCCTTCTGGGCCGCTTCCGTGACCTTTCGCTTGGTCCAGCGCAGCGCCAACTGGGCCCAGACGAATTCCGTCGCCCAGATCGCCATACCGGCGAAGATCACCAGCCAGCCCGGCCCCGGCAGCGGCAGCATGATCACGCCGCCCACCACGACCGCGAGGCCGACGACGAAGACTCCGACCTGCCAGCTCACGTGCAGCGGCCGGGAGCGTTTGATGAAGTGCGGCGCTCTCGAACCGAGCGGCTGCTCGGCCGGAGGGGCGTCCTCCTCCACGGTTCCCGGCCCCCCGTTACTCTGCGTATTCATACCCGCAAACTTACCGGACGGGATGGGTCCGGCGGAATTACCGCTGAGGACGATCTCGCAATCCGCCGGAAGAGGTACCTGAAGCCACACAAAACCGTCAGAGGGGTTTACAACGGCACCGTAGGTGGCATGTCGATTTCGCCGACGTGCGAATCCCCGAGCGCACACTGAGCGAAAGGCCCTGGCGCTTATGAACACCACGGTCAGCTGCGAGCTGCACCTGCGCCTCGTTGTGTCGAGCGAGTCCTCACTGCCTGTACCCGCGGGCCTGCGGTATGACACGGCCGATCCCTATGCCGTTCATGCCACCTTCCATACCGGAGCCGAGGAGACCGTGGAGTGGGTTTTCGCCCGCGACCTCCTCGCCGAGGGCCTGCACCGGCCCACGGGCACCGGAGACGTCCGCGTATGGCCGTCCCGGAGCCACGGACAGGGCGTTGTCTGCATCGCCCTGAGTTCCCCGGAGGGCGAGGCCCTGCTCGAGGCGCCCGCACGGGCCCTCGAGTCGTTCCTCAAAAGGACCGATGCCGCCGTACCACCCGGTACGGAGCACCGGCATTTCGATCTCGACACCGAGCTCTCCCACATCCTCGCGGAGAGCTGAGACGCAGCACGGTTACCGAAAGCACCCACCCGCTCACACTTGCGTCCGTCCGACTCGGGGAGACGGCGCAGGACCGACAAGTTCATACGGCACACTTCGGCGTCGTCGCCGCGGACCCACCGCGGAGTCGGCGCTGAAGCTTGTTCCGGGCGCTGGATTCGGCGACCATTCGGCAACCACACCGGGGGCGGTACCCGTCCGGCCCCACCCTGCCAGGGAGCGGAACCGTGATGATCAGCCATGACACCCGGTGCGCACTGGACGCGGTCGTCGATCTGCTGAACACCGCTCCGGAGGGCGAATCGCCCGGAGCGCCGGACAGCCTGACCGGCCTCGCGGCCCTCGAGGACTTCGTCCGGCGCAATGACGTCAGCGACGTGGGCGCGCTCGGTGCGGGCGACCTGGCGGCCGTACGGTCGGTCCGCGCGCGGTTCGCGCGGATCTTCGCGGCCGACGACGACCGCACCGCGGCCGAACAGCTGAACTCGCTGGTCGCCTCCGCGGGGACCACACCGCAGCTGACCGATCACGACGGGTACGACTGGCACGTCCACTACTTCGCGCCCGGCGCGTCGGTCGCCGAGCATCTGGCCGCGGACGGCGGGATGGCGCTGGCCTTCATCCTCGTCGCCGGAGAGCGCGAACGGCTGCGGCGCTGCGAGGCGCCGGACTGCCGGCACGCCTTCGTCGACCTCTCGCGCAACCGCTCCCGGCGCTACTGCGACAGCCGGACCTGCGGAAACCGGCTGCATGTCGCGGCTTACCGGGCGCGGCGACGGGAGGCCGCGGCGGGCTGAACGCCGGGCGCGGCATCCCGGTGGGGTGCACAGCGGCGGGGTGCACAGCGGCGGTGCGTGGCCGCTTCACAGCAGGAAGAGGTCGTGCACCGCCCCGAGAAGGAGCAGAAAGCCGATGACGGCGAGGAAGAGCATCAGCGGCGGCTGGGACAGCGCGAACAGGCAACCGCGCGGTTCGGGGGACGGGGCGTCGTCTTGGGCGAGGGCGCACTCATCGTTCATCTCGCGCGCATCATGACGCAGATGATCGTGCCAATGCGCCCGATAAGCGCCTCAGCAGTGGTAGTTCATCAGATCCCGTGCTTTTTCAGGATCGCTTCGATGTCCGAGAAGTCATCCTTGGGGGCACCGCCCTTGCCCTGAGCCGCCTTTCCCCCGGGCGCCGGCTGCGCCGCACCCCGGGCGGCGCCGAGGGAGGGCACGGAGGCGGCAGGAGCCACCGCGTCGGACCGGTCGGCCGCCGCGGCCTTGCGCTCCTTGCGGCTGCCGATCCCGCCCCTGCGGCGCTCCACTCCCCTGCTGATCATGAACAGCACGGCGGAGAGCGCGAGCACACCGAAGCCGGCCCAGACCGTGGGCTTGAAGACGATGTTGGTGACCCAGTCGATGACGCCCGTCATCACCAGGCCGATGGGAATCAGGGAAAAAGCGGCGATGCGGGTCGCGGCCAGGAACCGCTTGCGGTATGCCGTCAGCGCGGCGATGCCCAGGCCCGCAGCCGACACCGCGGCACAGACGGTCGAGGTCAGCATCCGGTCCTCCTGCTGCTGAAAGGGTGAGCAGGCACTCTGCTCCCTTCCATCCTGCCTTGTCCGGGCGGGCGTGGGCCATGTTCCGGGACGGGCTCAGGGACATCTCGGGGTCGCGCTCCTCCGCAGGTGCCGGTCCGGTCACCGGCCGGGGTACCACCGGGTGCCGGCCGGGGGCGGGCTGGAAGACTGACCCCATGAACGACGCCACCACCTCCGCCGCCCGCCCCGACCGCCCCGTTCTGGACGTGTGGTGCGAATTGCAGTGCCCGGACTGCCACAGCGCCCTGGAGGACGTACGGGCGCTGCGGGCGCGCTACGGCGACCGGCTGGACGTCCGGCTGCGCCACTTCCCCCTCCCCAAGCACAAGCACGCCTACGTCGCCGCACAGGCCGCCGAGGAGGCCATCGAGCAGGGCCAGGGCTGGCCGTACATCGAGGCGGTGCTGGCGCGCAGCGAAGAGCTCGGCACACGCGGCGAGAAGCTGCTGCTGGAGGTCGCCGGGGAGCTGGGGCTGGACGCCGAGGAGCTGGACACCGCGCTGATCGACGGGCGGCATCTGCTGATCGTCGACGCGGACCAGGCCGAGGGCAAGGCGATCGGGGTGACCGGGACCCCTACGTATGTGATCGGCGGCGAGCGGCTGGACGGCGGCACGAGCCAGGAGGGGCTGCGCGCCCGTATCGAGGAGATCGCGGACCGGCTGCTGGCCGCCGGGCAGGGCTGAGCCCAGCTTCACGGGCGCCGGCCGGGCCTCATGGGCACCCGCCGGGCCTCACGGGCGCCGGCCGGGCCGCCTCACAGGATCGGCTTCCACAGCAGGTACCCGGTGGGCCGGTAGCCCAGCGAGGTGTAGAGGCCGAGCGCCTGCGCGTTGTCCGCGTAGACGTTGAGGCCGAGGGTGACGTGGCCGGCGGCCAGGCTCTCGCGCTCGGCGACCAGCATCAAGGTGCGGCCGTGGCCGTGCCCGCGGTGCGCGGGATCGACCCGTACATCGACGACGTAGCCGCCGGGCTGGTCCGGCATCCGCAGGGCGACCCAGATAGTGCCGACGTCCGCGCCGCGGTGGGCCAGGACGCGCAGCGCCTGATCGGGCGTGTCCACACCGTCCGGCAGCAGGGCGCGATGGCCCGCGGCCGAGATCTCCTCGGCGCGTGCGCGGGGCATCCCCTGGACCAGCTGCGTCCGGACGTGCTCGGCGAGCGCGGCGTCCCGCCAGCCCGGGTACTCCGCCTCGCTCAGCGCACGGTCGCTGCTGTCCCCGGGCAGCCGGGGCGGGCCGTCCAGGAGTTTGCTCATCGTGCGGCTGCGCTCGGTGTAGCCCAGGGCCGCGGCGAGCCGGGCGGCGGCCTCCGCGCCCGCCGGGACGGTCACCTCGATCTGCCGGCAGCCCCAGCCGCGCAGCACCTCCTCGGCGGCGAGCGCGGCAACCGTGGCGCGGCCGCGGTGCCGGTCCGGCTCCTCGACGGTCAGCTCCGCGATGCGGCCCGCCGTCGGGCCGAACCGGGCATCCGTCGTCAGCCGGATCGCCCCGACCCGGCGGCTGTTGACACAGATGTCGTACGGACGTGCCCGGCGCCCGTCGCCGTGTCGCTCTTCGGGTCCCGCAGGGCGCAGCGTTGTGGTCACGAGGACTTTCTACCCGCCCGTGCGCGGGCCCGTCATCACTGCGGATCGAAGTCGGCGGCGGACTGCTCGTCGAAGATCCGCATGGCTTCCGCGGTCACCGGGCCCGGGCCGTCGGCGAGTTGGCGGTCGTCGATACGGGTCACGGCCTGGACGTCGCGCAGGGTGGAGGTCAGGAAGATCTCCTCGGCCCGCTCCAGCGCGTCCAGCGGCAGGTCGGTCTCCTTGGCACCGGCCCAGCTGATGGTCAGGGCCCGGGTGATACCCGCCAGGCAGCCGGAGTGCAGCGGCGGCGTGTGCAGTTCGCCGTCCAGGACGACGAAGACGTTGGAGCCGGTGCCCTCGCAGAGCGCGCCGACGGTGTTGGCGAACAGCGCCTCGGAGGCGCCCCCTTCACGGGCGCGGGCCAGGGCGACGACGTTCTCGCCGTACGACGTGGTCTTCAGGCCGGTGAGCGCCCCGCGTTCGTTACGGGTCCACGGGACGGTGACGGCCGCGGTGGTGTCGGGGCGGCGCGTGGTCTCGGAGAGCGCGATGACCAGCGTGGGCCCGGCGTCGCCGCGGTCCGAGCCGAGCGGTGAGACGCCGCCGGTGTAGGTGAGCCGCAGCCGGCCCAGGGCCATCGGGTTGGCGTCGATGACCGCCGCGCAGCCGCGCCGTACCTCGTCGAGGTCGGGGTCGGGCAGTCCCAGTCCGCGGGCCGAGGTGGTCAGGCGCTCCAGATGGCGGGTGAGGGCGAAGGCGCGTCCGCGTTCGGCCTTGATGGTCTCGAAGACTCCGTCGCCGACCGTCAGCCCGTGGTCGAAGACCGAGACCCGGGCGCCCTCGGCGTCCTGCAGCGTGCCGTTGAGCCAGATCTTCATCGCATTCCTCCACTCGCCTCGTGCAGGCCCGACGCTACCGCGAGCAGCCTGCGCGCCTTCAACTCGGTCTCGGCCCATTCCCGCTCCGGATCGGAGTCCCAGATGATCCCGGCGCCGGCACCGAATCGGAGCACCGGGCCGCCGGGCGGGGTGCGGTCGATCCAGAACGTACGGATGCCGACCGCGAGCTCGCCGGTGCGGCGGTCCGCGTCGACCCAGCCGATGCCTCCGCAGTAGGGGCCGCGGGGTGCGGTCTCCAGCTCGTCGATGATCCGCAGCGCGCTGGACTTGGGGGCACCGGTGACCGATCCGGGCGGGAAGGTGGCGTCCAGCAGATCCGCCCAGGCGGTCTTCTCGTTCGCTTCGGCCAGCTCACCGCGCACCGTGGAGACGAGGTGGACGAGGCCGGGGTGCTCCTCGACGGCGCACAGTGCCGGGACGGTGACGGAGCCGGTGGCACAGACCCGGCCGAGATCGTTGCGGACCAGGTCCACGATCATCACGTTCTCCGCCCGGTCCTTCGCCGAGAGGTCCGCCGCGGTCCGGCCGGTGCCCTTGATGGGACCGGAGGCGACGATGCGGTCCTCGCGCCGCAGATACAGCTCCGGGGAGGCGCTGGCGATCTCCACGCCATGGCCGGGCAGCCGGATCGTGCCCGCGTGCGGCGCGGGGTTGCCGCGGGCCAGCACCGCGGACAGCGCGTCCACGTCGGCACGGCCGGGGTCGGGCAGCGGCGCGGTCAGCACCCGGCAGAGGTTCACCTGGTAGACGTCACCGGCCGCGATGTGTTCACGGATACGCCGCACACCGCCGGTATAGGCGTCGCGGTCCAGAGAACTGGTCCAGGCGCCGGGTGCGGGACCGCACCAGCCGTCGGGGGCCGGACCGTCCGCCGTGGTGGCCGGCCGTACGTCGCCGAAGCGGGCACAGACCACCGCGCCCTCGAAATCGGCGGCCACGGCCCACCAGCCCGTGGAGTCCAGAGCCGCGGGATCGCTGGTCACATCCAGCAGGTCGGTGGCTATCAGGCCGCCGAAGCGTGCCATCGGAGCGAAGTCGTGCACGTCAGCGAGTCTATGGCGGCGGCCCCGAGGCTGCCTGCGCCGAGCGAGCAGCGCAGCACGCTGCACAAACGCGTTTTTGTACTGGCCCCGGAATCCGCTAGAGTTCAACACGTCGCCGGGACGCACAAGCGCCCCGGAGGCCGCGTAGCTCCCGGACGTAGTCTGGGAGAGACACCTGCGGACGTAGCTCAGTTGGTAGAGCACCACCTTGCCAAGGTGGATGTCGCGAGTTCGAGTCTCGTCGTCCGCTCGATGTGGGGGATCTTCCCGACCCCCCTCACTCCTGGTGGAGTGGCCGAGAGGCGAGGCAACGGCCTGCAAAGCCGTCTACACGGGTTCAAATCCCGTCTCCACCTCCAAGGACGATTAGCTCAGCGGGAGAGCGCTTCCCTGACACGGAAGAGGTCACTGGTTCAATCCCAGTATCGTCCACTGGATCCCCGAACGTGCTTGACCGGGGTTTCCGTCCCGCGCGATTAGCTCAGCGGGAGAGCGCTTCCCTGACACGGAAGAGGTCACTGGTTCAATCCCAGTATCGCGCACGCAGCTGCGGATCTTCGTGATCCGCGGTCCCGCGGACGATTAGCTCAGCGGGAGAGCGCTTCCCTGACACGGAAGAGGTCACTGGTTCAATCCCAGTATCGTCCACACCTGAACCCGAGGGCCGGAGCATTTCGCTCCGGCCCTCGGCCGTTGTTCGGGCGAGACCGGGTTCAGGAGAGTCCGGTCAGACGAGAGCCCGGTCAGGACGAGAGCCCGGTCAGGACGAGAAGAGCATGTGACCGAAGCCGCGGTGGTGGCCGTGGTGGCCGTGGTGGCCGTGGTGTCCCTGGTGCGGGGCGCCCCAGGCGGGGGCGGCGGGGTAGGCCTGCGGGGCGGGCGGCGGCGGGGGCTGCTGGGACCACTGTGACTCGAGACGGGTCAGCGCCTCCAGCTCCCCGTAGTCCAGGAAGATCCCCCGGCAGCCGGCGCACTGTTCTATCTGCACGCCATTGCGGTGGTATGTCTGCATCGGTGCATGGCACTTGGGGCACTGCATCGTCGGCTCCACTCCTGTCATCCGGCACTGCTCACTGCGGCGCCGCCGGAACGGCCGCCCGGCGGCGGGGTGTTCACCTTACGTCCGGGCCGAAGGGCGCCAACCGGTCAGGCAGGGACGTCATCCGGGCACAGGCCGCGACGACCGCCGCCTCGGACTCGTCCAGGGGACGGGAGGCGGTGATGGCCTTGGCGACGGCGAGCGCGGCGGTCTGCACGGTCAGGGCGCGGGCCGGAATCTCCAGGTCGGGCCAGGGATCGCCGGACGGCCTGACGGCGGGGCCGCCGGCGGCGCGGTAGGCGGCGAGGAAGCGCGTCCAGAGGTCCGGTGCGAGCAGGCCGGTGGCGAACCACGCGGCGGGGCGGGCCAGGTCCCAGGCGCCGTCGCCCGTGCCGAGGTCGTCGATGTCGATGAGGAGCCAGGGACCGTCGGCGGCCGGGTGACGGACGAGCTGGCCCAGGTGCAGATCGCCGTGGCAGAGGGTCCCGGCGCGCGGCGGCGGGTCGGCACCTTGGGCCCACGGCGGCAGCAGGGCCCAGGCCCGCTCGACGGCCGCGGCGGCCGCGGACAGCGCTCCCGGGCCGGACAGGAGTGCGGGCAGCGGGCCGCCGGCAGCGGCCAGGGCGGTGCGCAGCCGGGCCAGGGCACGGGCGGCCTTGGCGGGGCCGGGCATCGGCGGTACGGGGCCGGGCAGTTGGCGCGGGTCGACGGTGTGCAGACGGGCCAGCAGGCGGGCGGCGTCCTCCCAGGGCGCGGCGCCCGGGTCGTCGGGCGAGACCGGGCTGCCGTACGGCCAGCGGGTGAGGGCGCGGCCGTCCTCGGTGAAGGTGAGGAGGCCGTCGGGGGCGGTGACCGGGAGCGGGGGCAGCAGGATGCCGTGCAGCAGGGGGTGGGCGGCGATCCGCAGCCGGGTGGCCAGGTCGTGCGGGTCGCCGTCGGGGGCGTGCGCCTTGGCGACCGTACGGCCGCTGCGGACGACCGTGCCGTCGGGGCGGTCGGCGAGCACTTCGGGGGCCGGGGTGGGGGCGGTGGCCGGGTCGGGGGCAGTGGCCGGAGCGCCGCGCCGGGGCGTCGTCGCGGACAGGGCGGCGAGGCTGTCGAGCAGTGAGGCGGCCATCGTTCCCCCTGGTGCTGCGCGAGCCGGATGACGTCGTGGGCGGCGGGCCGTAAAGGGTGCGCCCGGGTGGTGGGGCCGGCTGCGGGCGGCCCGGAGGGGATCGTACGCGTGGTGCGGGCGGCCAGGCAGGGCGGCGGCCGGGAAAACCCGACGGCCGGGCATCTCCCCAGATGCCCGGCCATCGTGCCGTCCGCCGCACCCCCGTCCCCACGGGGCTTTCAGCCGGAGGTCCCCGTCCCGGGCCGCTCTCCCGGGACCGGGGCGCCGCTCAGCGCCCCAACATTCCGACCACGGACGACGCCTGTGTCATCACGGCTTCCCAGCCGCCGAAGACCACGACGAGAACGCAGGCCAGCGGCAGCACCATGGCAACCGCGACGAGGGGATGGCGCGTGCCGGAGGGCTGCCGGCCGCCGGACGCGGCGGCGGCTCGCCGCCCCTGCGCCCGAAGGGCCGTCCACCCTGAGGTCTGCACCATCGTCCCGCTCCCGTCGTGACATGGGGCGGCGGGCGTCTGACCTCGGGGGACGAGTGCTGCGCCCGCCGCTTGAAGACAACACTAGGCACGTGACCGGCGGCGGGCGTCATGCCGTCGTACCGATTGATCGGCCTCCGGGAGGATGACGGCCCGGCGCCCCGTGTACTCCCCTGGGTGGAGACACCGCGCCCGGGCCTTGGGGATCTCCCCCAAGGGGGACCGTTGCGCTGTCCTGGCCCGCGCACTCCTGAGGGTGACCTCGCTCACGTCGTCCGCTCCCCCGCGCACCACGGTCCCGCCCCCGCGCACCGCCGCGCACACCCCCGCTTTCCGCCCCTTGGCGGCATCCCCGGCATCCACGACCAACCCCACCTGATCCCCTTTCATCCCGCCAATTTGCCTTCTACGACGGATCATTGGGATCCCTCACGGTAAGCCGGGACGCCCGGCGGCCGGTTTTCCCCGCGCGCTGCGGGAATCCCACCCACCACCGGCAATCCGGCCGCCGACGCATGCGCGGCCTCTCAGCACAGCGAGCCGTCAATCCGTAAGCTGTGCCACGTCAGACGGTTGGCAGCGGAGGGGGCTCCCCACCGCAGGTAGGGGACGGACATGGCGATGATGCGGCTCCGACGCGAGGACCCGCGTGTCGTCGGGACGTTCCGGCTGCACCGCCGGCTCGGCGCGGGCGGGATGGGCGTGGTCTATCTCGGCTCGGACAAGCGCGGGCAGCGGGTGGCGCTCAAGGTGATCCGGCCGGACCTGGCGGAGGATCAGGAATTCCGTTCGCGGTTCGCGCGGGAGGTCTCGGCGGCCCGGCGGATCCGCGGCGGCTGTACGGCCCGGCTGGTCGCGGCCGATCTCGATGCCGACCGCCCCTGGTTCGCCACCCAGTACGTCCCCGGGCCCTCGCTGCACGACAAGGTCAACGAGGGCGGTCCGCTGTCCCCGGCGCAGGTCGCCGCCATCGGCGCCGCGCTGTCCGAGGGGCTGTTGGCCGTCCATGACGCGGGCGTGGTGCACCGTGACCTGAAACCGTCCAACATTCTGCTGTCGCCCAAGGGCCCCCGGATCATCGACTTCGGTATCGCGTGGGCGACCGGCGCCAGCACGCTGACCCATGTCGGTACGGCCGTCGGCTCGCCGGGGTTCCTGGCGCCGGAGCAGGTGCGCGGGGCCGCGGTGACACCGGCGACGGACATCTTCGCGCTGGGCGCCACCCTCGCGTACGCCTGTACCGCGGACTCCCCCTTCGGGCAGGGAAGTTCGGAGGTCATGCTCTACCGCGTGGTCCACGAGGAGGCACAGCTCGCCGGGGTACCGGACGCCTTGGCGCCGCTGCTCGCCTCGTGCCTGGCCAAGGATCCGGCGGACCGTCCCAGCACGTTGTCGCTGTCGCTGCGCCTCAAGGAGATCGCGGCCCGTGAGGCGCACGGCCCGTCGGGCGGGCCGCTGGAGAACGGCACGGGCGTGGGCGCCGGTTGGCAGCGTGCGGAGCGCCGTCCTTCGGACCGGCCGACCGGGCAGCGTGCCGAGGAATACGCCCGCCAGCGCACCGAGCGGCGGACGGCCGGCAGCTCCTCGCCGCGTCCGCACCCGCCCCGCCCCGCGGCTTCGCATGACGCGGTCTCCCGGCCGTCCGGCCCGGCCTCGGGCGCGGGGAAGAATCCGCGCAGGACCGGCGGACGCACGGTGCGACGCGTCCCGGCGGCCCGGCCCGCGGGGCCGGGCGGTAAGCGCGCCCCGGTGCGTACGACGTCGGGCGGGCGCCGGCCCGGCCCCGACCGCCGGCTGCTGCGCCAGCGCGTCATTGTGTTCGTGGTGGTGACCCTGCTGGTGGCGCTCGGTATCGCTGCGGCCCAGGGATGCCAGGGGCCGGCTCACGGGCTCGGCGTGCAGCGGCCGGGGCCGGTTGCCTCGTCCGGGGGTGTGGGGGCGCCCTACGGGGTGGGGGAACAGAACCCGTAAGGGGCGCGGAGGCCCCTTACGGGCCTCAACGCGGCGGGGGCGGGGCGGTATTCCCATGGGTTCGAGGCGGTTCCCGTGGGGTTCGAGGCGGTTCCGGAGAAGTCGAGGCGGTTCCGGGGAAGTCGGTGCGGTACTCCTGTGGCGTTCGGGGCGGTATCCCCTGGGTGGACGAGGCTGGCCGGACCGGCCGTTCGGCCCGGGTGACCGAACTGGCCGGACTGGCCGATTGGCCGGAGTGATCGAACTGGCCGGACTGGCCGATTGGCCGGGGTGACCGAACTGGCCGGACTGGCCGATTGGCCGGGGTGACCGGGCAGGACCGCCGGGGTGACCGGCCAGGACCGCCGGGCGAACTACCGGACGGGAAGGGACGCGCCCTGACGGGCCGCAGGCGCGTCCCTAAGCGGGGCGGCCCGTCGCCACCGCGTAGAACGCCACCGCGGCGGCCGCTCCGACGTTGAGCGAGTCCACGCCGTGCGCCATCGGGATGCGGACCCATTCGTCGGCGGCGCGCAGGGCGCCGGTGCTCAGACCGCCGCCCTCCGCGCCCAGCATCAGGGCGGCGCGCTCCAGGGTGTGCGGAGCGGCTTGGTCGATGCCGGTGGCTTTCTCGGCCGGGGTGAGGGCGAGCAGGGTGAAGCCCGCTTCCCGTACGGCGGCCAGGTCCCGGGGCCAGCTCTCCAGGCGGGCGTACGGCACGGAGAACACCGCGCCCATGGAGACCTTGACCGAGCGGCGGTAGAGCGGGTCGGCGCAGTCCGGGGAGAGCAGCACCGCGTCCATGCCGAGGGCCGCCGCGCTGCGGAAGATCGCGCCGATGTTGGTGTGGTCGTTGACCGCTTCCATGACCACGATGCGCCGGGCCCCGGCGAGGAGTTCGGTGGCGTCCGGCAGCTGCTTGCGCTGCATGGAGGCCAGCGCCCCACGGTGGACGTGGTACCCCGTCACCCGCTCGGCGAGGTCAGGGCTGACGGCGTAGACCGGCGCCGGGACCTCGTCGATCACATCGCGCATCACGTCGACCCACTTGGCCGAGAGCAGCATGGACCGCATCTCGTATCCGGCCTGCCGGGCGCGCCGGATGACCTTCTCGCCCTCGGCGATGAAGAGCCCTTCCGCGGGCTCGCGCCGGCGCCGCAGCTCGACGTCGGTCAGGCCGGTGTAGTCGGCCAGCCGGGGGTCGTCCGGGTCGTCGACGGTGATGATTTCTGCCACGGGAAGAGAGTGCCTTGTCGGTGTCGGGGTGCCAATGCCGCGTCCGGGACCGGCTACCTGGGGGCGGGTGCGGGGGCGACGGTGACGACGTCGCCGATGACGATGACCGCCGGGGGACGGACGCCCTCGGCCCGTACGGTGTCGCCGAGCGTGGCGAGAGTGGCGTCGACCCGGCGCTGGGCGGCGGTGGTGCCCTCCTGGATGACGGCGGCCGGGGTGTCGGCGGGCCGGCCGTGCGCGATGAGCTTGGCGGCGATGGCGCCGCTGTTCTCCACGCCCATCAGGACCACGAGGGTGCCGCGCAGCTTGGCGAGCGACGGCCAGTCCACGAGCGAACGCTCGTCGTCGGGGGCGACATGGCCGCTGACGACGGTGAATTCGTGGGCGACTCCACGGTGGGTGACCGGGATGCCGGCGGCGCCGGGCACGGAGATGGTGCTGGAGATGCCGGGGACGACCGTGCAGGGGATGCCGGCCTCGGCGAGCGCCTGGGCCTCCTCCATGCCGCGGCCGAAGACGAACGGGTCGCCGCCCTTGAGCCGGACCACTGCCTTGCCGGCCTTGGCGTGCTCGATCAGCGCGTTGTTGATGGCCTCCTGGGCCATGAACCGACCGTAGGGGATCTTCGCCGCGTCGATGACCTCGACATGCGGCGGGAGTTCGGCGAGCAGATCGCGGGGGCCGAGCCGGTCGGCGATCACCACGTCCGCCTCGGCGAGCAGCCGGCGGCCGCGGACGGTGATCAGGTCGGGGTCGCCGGGTCCGCCGCCGACCAGCGCCACGCCCGGGGTGTGCGGGCGGCGGTGGTGCGGGGCGGCGATGCTGCCGTCGCGCAGGCCCTCGACGATCGCGTCGCGCACGGCGGCGGAGCGGCGCGGGTCGCGGCCGGTGAGCACGGCGACGGTGACGCCCTCGCTGCGGCCGGTGGCCGGGGTCCAGGCGGTGGCCGCCTCGGCGTCGTCGGAGCGTACGCACCACACCCGGCGGTCCTCGGCCTCCCGGGACGCGGCGGCGTTGGCCTCCGGGTCGTCGGTGGAGATCAGCGCGTACCAGGCGCCGTCGAGGTCGCCGTCCCGGTAGCGGCGGCGCTCCCAGCGGATCTCACCGGCGTCGGCCATCGCTTCGACGGAGGGTGTGGCGGACGGGGAGACCAGCAGGACCTCGGCGCCCGCGGCGACGAGGGTCGGGAGCCGGCGCTGGGCGACCTGCCCGGCGCCCAGGACGACCACCCGGCGGCCGGACAGCCGCAGTCCGACGGGGTAGGCGGCGTGTTCGGCGGCGTGCTCAGCCATGGCGGTACGGCTCCTTGTACGGATGCTGCGGGGTTCGGCGACCGGCTCAGCCGCTGCGGCTCTGGAGCGGCTGGTGAGGGGACGGCCCGGGACGGCGGTACGGCCCCGGCCCACAGCCTATGGGGCTGCGGGCCGGGGGTCATGCGGGGACGGTGGCTGCCCCGCTCAGTTCTTCTCGGTGACTCCGGCGGAATCGAAGGTGGCGACCTCGTGCATGGCGCGGGCGGCGCTCTGCACCACGGGCAGCGCGAGCAGGGCGCCGGTGCCCTCGCCGAGACGCAGATCGAGGTCGACCAGCGGGCGCAGTCCCAGCTTGTTCAGGGCCGCTACATGGCCCGGCTCGGCGCTGCGGTGTCCCGCGATGCAGGCGGCCAGCGCCTCGGGGGCGATGGCACGGGCCACCAGGGCGGCGGCGCCGGCGCTGACCCCGTCGAGGATCACCGGAGTACGCAGCGAGGCGCCGCCGAGGATCAGTCCGACGAGGGCGGCGTGCTCCAGGCCGCCGACCGCGGCGAGGACACCGATGGGGTCGGCCGGGTCGGGCTGGTGCAGCTCCAGGGCGCGGCGGACGACATCGACCTTGCGGGCGTGCGTCTCGTCGTTGATGCCGGTGCCGCGGCCGGTGACCTCAACCGGGTCGACGCCGGTGTAGACGGAGATCAGCGCGGCGGAGGTGGTGGTGTTCGCGATGCCCATCTCGCCCGTGAGCAGCGCCTTGTTGCCGGCCGCGACGAGGTCACGGGCGGTGTCGATACCGACCTCGATCGCCTTGAGCACGTCCTCCTGGGTCATCGCCGGGCCGGCCGTGAAGTCGGCGGTGCCGGCCCGGACCTTGCGGGGCAGCAGACCCGGGGTGGCAGGCAGGTCGCTCGCCACTCCGACGTCCACGACACAGACCTCGGCGCCGACCTGGTTGGCGAAGGCGTTGCAGACCGCGCCGCCGCCCAGGAAGTTGGCGACCATCTGGCCGGTGACCTCCTGGGGCCAGGGGGTCACGCCCTGGGCGTGCACCCCGTGGTCACCGGCGAAGATCGCGACGGCGGCCGGCTCCGGGATGGGCGGCGGGCACTTGCGGGACAGCCCGGACAGCTGCGCGGAGATGATCTCCAGCATGCCCAGTGCCCCGGCCGGCTTGGTCATCCGCTTCTGCCGCTCCCAGGCCTCGCCGAGTGCCTTGGCGTCCAGCGGGCGGATGCCCTGCAGGGTCTCCTGGAGGAGGTCGTGCGGGCTCTCGCCGGGCAGCGCGCGCCGGCCGTAGGTCTCCTCGTGGACGACCCAGGACAGCGGGCGCCGCTTGGACCAGCCGGCCTGCAGCAGCTCGGGCTCCTCCGGGAACTCGTCGACGTATCCGATGCACAGGTAGGCGACGACTTCGAGGTGCTCGGGCAGGCCCAGTTCGCGGACCATCTCCCGCTCGTCGAAGAAGCTCACCCAGCCGACGCCCAGGCCCTCGGCGCGGGCGGCGAGCCAGAGGTTCTCGACGGCGAGCGCGGAGGAGTACGGGGCCATCTGCGGCTGGGTGTGCCGGCCGAGGGTGTGCCGGCCGCCGCGGGTGGAGTCGGCGGTGACGACGATGTTCACCGGCGTCTCGAGGATGGCCTCGATCTTCAGCTCGCGGAACTGCTTGGCGCGCGCCTTGGGCAGCGACTTGGCGTAGGCCTCGCGCTGCGCCGCCGCGAGCTGGTGCATCTTCTCGCGGGTCTCGTCCGAGCGGATGACGACGAAGTCCCAGGGCTGGGAGTGGCCGACGCTGGGGGCGGTGTGCGCCGCCTCCAGGACGCGCAGCAGGACTTCGTTGGGGATCGGGTCGCCGAGGAAGCCGTTGCGGATGTCGCGGCGTTCGCGCATCACACGGTGCACGGCGGCCCGCTCGGAGTCGTCGTACCCGGCGGCCGGGGACGGCTGATCGGCTGCGTCGGGCGCCTCGGCGCCGGAGCCGTCGGGGGCCTCGGGGACGGAGCCGTCAGGGGCCTCGGGGACGGAGCCGTCAGGGGCCTCGGCGGGCTGCTCACCTGCCGCATGCGGCAGGTCGTCGCCGAGCTGGACGAGTTCAGCGGCGTCCTGCTGCTGAGGCGTCTCGTCCTGCTGCCGGTGCGTCTCGTCGGCGGGGGCGTCGGCAGCGGGGGCGATGTCGGGCGCGGACCCGGCCGTCGGGGGCTCGTCGGCATTGGCCTGCGGGGCCGGGGCGTCCGCGGTGGACGGCTCGCCGGAGGCCTGGGCCGGGATGTGGACGGCAAGGACGGGGGCGTCGGCGGGCAGGTCTCCGGGGACCTGGGGCTCGGCGGCTTCCGCGGGCCCGGCCGTCTCGGCGGTCCCGGCAGGCTCCTCGGTCCCGGCAGGCTCCTCGGCCCCGGCAGGCTCCTCGGCCCCGGCGGCCTCCTCGGCCCCGGCAGAATCTGCGGTCCCGGCGGTCCCGGCGGTCCCGGCAGTCACGGCGGGCTCGTCGGTCGGCGCGTCCGCGGCGGGGCCGGTGTCCGGGGTCGCTTCGGCCGTCGCGGCGTCCGGCTCGTCGAGCCGGTCGGGGGCGTCGGGACCGGCCGCTTCGGGCTGCTCCTCGACGGCGGTGCCCGCGTCCTGCGGCGCGGCCTGCGGGGCGTCCCGCACCGCGGACGCCTCCGCGGTCTGCTGCCCGGCGGCGTCGTCCACGGGGGCACCGGGCTGCGGCTCTCCGGCGGCCGGTTCCTGCGCCTCGGGCGGCTCTATGACCGTCTGCTCCGAGGGCGCGCCGCTCTCGGTGGCGGACGGCGCGACGGGGGCCTGGGACGCGCTGCCGGGGGCCGGGGCGACGGCGGGCTCGGCAACGGGGACATCAGTACCGGTGGCCTCGGCGGGCACGGCCTCGGTGGGGGCGGCCGCGGCGGGGGCGGCCACGGCGGGAACGGCGTCGGCGGAGCTGGTGTCCACGGCCTCTGCGAGAGCTTCCTCGGGCGTGCCGACGGGCTGCTCCTGGTCGGCGCGCTGCTCGCCCTGTGGTGCCGGGACCTGATCGGCGGTGACATCGGCCAACGGCTGTGCGGCGACGGGGCCCCCGGTGACATCGGCCAACGGCTGTGCGGCGACGGGGCCCCCGGTGACCGGCTCACCCGCAACGGGCTCCCCGGCCTGGGCGATGGCTTCGTCCGCGACCGGGCCCGGGGCCCCGGCCGTCTGCGCCGGCAGCCCGGGCTCCGCTCCGGCTCCGGCTTCGGTTCCGGCAGGGCTGTCCTGGTCCGCGGGCTGCTGCAGGGCCTCGGCGGCGGCCGTCCCGGACTGCTGGGCGGCCACGGCGGCGTCGTCAGGTGCGGGCAGTTCCTCTGCGGGCAGTTTCCCTGCGGGCAGATCCGATGCGGGCACGTTCGGTGCGGCGGCCTCCGGCGCGGGAGTCTCCACCGCGGCCGTTCCCTCCTGGCCGGGCACGGCCGCGTCCGGCAGTACGTCCACAGCCACGTCCTGCGGCTGCGCCTGCGCCGCCATCTCAGCCACGGCCTGCACCTCCGGCGCCTCCTGCACCGCACCGGCGGCTGCGGCGGCTTCGGCTGCTTCCACGGCGACGGCCGCGCCGTCACCGGCCGTGGCTGCGCCCTCGGCCGGCAGCGGCATCGGCTGCGGCTGTTCCGCGGACGGCGCCGTGTCCTGGGGGACGGGCGGCGCGGGCTCGGCGACGGGTGCGACGGGCGCCTCGGGGGCGACCGTTTCTGCAAGGGGGGCCGACGCCGCGGCCTGGGCAGCGGCCTCATTCCACGACGGCACCTGCGACGGGATCTCGCCGAGCTGCGGGCCGGGCAACGGGCCCTGGCCCGCGGCCCCATAGGTCTGCTCGGCGGACCACTGCCCACCGTAGGGCTGCCCGCCATAGGACTGCCCGGCGTACGGCTGCCCGGCATAGGACGACGCCGCAAGGTCCTGCTCCGGCGCGGCCGCCTCACCGAAGGACTGCTCGGCGTACGGCAGGCCCGCGTCGGCCGACGGCTGTGCGCCGACGGCGGCCTCGGGTGCCCCGGCCGGAACGTCGAAGTATTCGGGTCCGCCGGTGGGCGGTCCCGCGTGCCGGGCGGCGGGCTGCGCGGGCGCGTCGGCCGGTCCGCGGTCGGCGAGCGAACGGACCACTCCGCCGGTCGCGTCGGGGACGGGCGGGCCCATGTGCAGCGGACGGCGCGGGGGCGTGGCGGGCGCCGCGGCGCGGGGCTGCTGCGGTGCAGCGGGCTGCGGGATACGGACGGCGCTGAGGTCGACCGAACCGGAATCCCGGCCGCCGCTCTCGTGGTCACCGGCCTGGGCGGGCATCGGCTCGAAGCCGGTGGCTCCCGGTGCGGCCGCGTCGAACGGTGCGCCCTGCTGGGGGTGCTGGTCCTGGTGGGGGTGCTGGTCCTGGTGGGGCTCCTGCGGCTGCGGGAGCGGCTGGTGCGCGGGCTGCTCGCTCCAGGCGCCCTGGGCACCGGGCATCAGCAGCAGGTCGTCGTCCTCGACGACGCCGTCGGGCTGGTCGGCATAGGGGTATTCGCCAGGAGGGGGCGCCATGCCCGGCAGCTCCGTCGGTCCGGCGTCGGCAGGGGAGGGGGCGGCCGCCGGCTGCGGCTGCCCGGGATGTCCGCCTGCGTTCTCCGGCTGTCCCTCGCCCGGGACCTGGCCGGTGTCGGTCATGCGTACCCCTCGCCCATTGGTAGTGCTCCTTCCAACCGCTCGTGCGACGCGCTCGACCGGGGCGCGCCGACGCCCGATAGCTAGAACGAGCGAGCACGCCTCGCGGCACGTCCGCTCTCCAGAGCTTCATATTCGGCCAAAACCACGGCATTTTCCGGATATTGGTGTACGAAGCTGAATGCGGAACGGCGGCGCAACGATCCGCCAGCCTACCTCGCGCGGGTTGCCGTGCTGGTCATGGGTGAGGAACGCGATAGCCGCTGAGCAAAAACACCACGGACCGCTCCCGTTCGACCCAGACGGAGGTGTCCAGGTCCACGGACTGCAGCAGTGCGCACTCGACTTCGTAGCCGCCGTCGGCCAGCGCCCGGCCCAGCGCTTCGGCCTCGTCGCGGGTGGCGGCGTGGGTGACGATGCGTTCGGGACGGCGGGCCGCGCAGGCGGTGACGACCTCCGCTCCCCCGCCGCCGACCCGGATCACATCGGGCTCGGGCAGGTCCTCCAGGACCTGCGGCGCCCGCCCGTGCACGACCTGGAGTTGGACGCCGTGGCGCCGGGCGAGGGCGGCGGTGCGTCCGCAGGCGTCGGGGTCGGCGTCCACCGCGATGACGGCGGCACCAAAGCGCCCGGCCTCCACCGCGGCGGCTCCGCCGCCCGCGCCGATGTCCCAGACGAGGTCGCCCACCTGCGGCCCCAGGCGGGCGAGTTGTGCGGTGCGCAGCTGGACGGACTCACCCTCGCCCAGGGCGCCGCCGTAGGCACTGGCCGGAAGTCCCCAGCCGCGCGCCCCCGTCGGATGGCCGACCTCGCGGCCGGCGATCCAGCCGGTCCCCTGGGCCGCGGCGCCACCGGGCGAACCCCCGACGACAATGACGACATTGGGGTCACGCCAGACATGGTCGGCGGCCTTGTCCGATGTGAGTACTGTCACCCGCTCCCGGTCGGTGCCCAGGTCCTCGCAGATGACGAAGGTGCGGTGGACGCCGCCGAGCAGCAGGGCGAGTTCGGCGGGCCCGGCACCGGGCGAGGTGAGCACCGCGACCTTGGTGTGGGCGCGGCAGACGTTCACCGCGCGGCGCAGATCGCGGCTGTGGGCGACGACGACCTGGGCGTCGTCCCAGGGCATACCGGCCCGGGCGAAGGCGGCGGCGACGGAGGAGACGGCCGGTACCACTTCGACTTCCAGGCCGTGCTCGGGTGCCCGCAGGGTGCGTACGACGCCGAAGAAGCCGGGGTCGCCGTCGGCGAGCACGACGGCGGTGCCGCGGTGCTGGGCGATGCGGCGCGCTGCCAGGGTCACGCTGCCGAGCCGGATCCGCTCGGCCTTCGGCGGGACTTCGGGCAGTGCGAGGTGGTGGGCGGCGCCGGCCACCAGCGTGGCGGCGCCGAGGGCGGAGCGGGCGGCGGCGGTCAGCGCGGAGCCGTCCCATCCGATCACCGTGACCCGGTCGGCCATGCTCGTCAGTCTCCTGGGGCTGCTGTGGTTACGCGCGGGGCGGCAGGCGGGCCGGCTGCGGGCGGCCGCAAGCCGGTGAGGTGCCGCTGGGGCGCTGGTCCGCGCGGGTCGCGCAGGTGCGCGGCAGGCCGAGGGTACCCCGAGAGGTACGGACCGGAGTGCGGGCGTGGGTCAGTTCCACTCGGGGTAGGAAAATGCGTTCGCCTCCGCCGGCCGGCCCGGGATCGCGTCCAGGTCCTCGGGCAGCAGGCTCCACACGATCAGGTCGGTGCGGATGTCCGTCCAGCCGCCGTCCTCGGTGCGGCTGCGGACGATGAAGGCGTTGCGCAGGACGCCCTCGCTGATGCAGCCGATCTTCTGGGCGACCTGCTGGGATGCGGTGTTGCCGGCGGCGGTGCGCAACTCGATGCGTTCGAATTTCTGGTCGTGGAAGAGCCAGTGGGCGACGGCGAGCGAGGCCTCGGAGGCATACCCCTCGCCGCGGGCCCAGGAGGCGACGACGTAGCTGATCTCGCTGGAGCGGATCCGCCAGTCGGTGTGGCGCAGTTGGATCACACCGACCAGGCGCTGGGTGAGGAATTCGGTGACCGCGAAGTCGATGCCGTGGCCCGAGGCCCGTTCGGCGGGGGCGTTCTCGGTGGTCCAGGTGCGCGCGGCGGCCTCGGTGTACGGCTGGGGTATCGCGGTCCAGGCGGCGACCAGCTCGTCGTTCATCATGGCGGTGAGGGACGGCACGTCGGCCGCTTCGAAGGGGCGCAGCACCAACCGGTCCGTGCTGATGGAGATGTCCGGAAAGGTGGATGTCATGCCGCTGCTCCCACGCCGTTGACTGTGGTGTCCGGAACGTCGCGGGCTGTGAGACCGCGAGGTCACGGGCCGTCTTGACCGTCTTGAATGCACCAGCATGCAGCATCGGCCCGCGGGTGTGCCACGCGCGTGGGCCCCGGCCGCGTGCCGCGCGGATCCGGGGCCCGGTGGCCGCGCGTGCGGACGGCCACCCTACGGTGACCTGCGCAGGGCGAGGGCACGTCCACACCCGCCCACCCCCCGAAGGAGGCGGGCGGCGGGAAAAGCGTCAGGACAGGAGCGGCGGCGTCAGCTCTTGGCGGGGCCGAAGGCCGGGATGACCGAGCCGTCCGTGTACTTGTCCTCGATGAACTTCTTGACCTCGGGGGAGTTCAGGAGCTTGGCCAGCTTCTTGATCCGCGGGTCGTTCTCGTTGCCCTTCTTGACGGCGAGGAAGTTGGCGTAGGGGTTGTCCTTCGCCTTCTCCAGGGCGAGCGCGTCGGTGGAGGGCTTGAGGTGGGCGCCGATGGCGAAGTTGCCGTTGATGATCGCGGCGTCGACGTCGTCGATGCGCGGCGCGGTCTGGGCGGCCTCCAGCTCGGTGATCTTGACGCCCTTGTCGTCCTTGACGTCGGTCAGCTTGGCGTCGGAGCCGACGCCGGGCTTGAGGGTGATCACCCCGTTGTCGGCGAGCAGCTTGAGCGCCCGGCCCTCGTTGGAGGGGTCGTTGGGGACCGAGACGGTGCTGCCGGACTTGAGCTGGGACAGCTTGCCGATCTTCTTGGAGTAGACCCCGAGCGGCTCGATGAGCACGTTCTGGACGGGCACGATGTGCGTGCCGTTCTCCTTGTTGAAGGTGTCGAGGAACGGCTTGTGCTGGAAGAAGTTGGCGTCGACCTGGCCGTCGTCGGTGACCTTGTTGGGGATCTTGTAGTCGTTGAACGGCTTGACGACCAGCTTGAGGCCCGCCTTCGCCGCCAGCTTGTTCTTGACGAAGTCGAGAATGGCGCCGTGCGGGGTGGGGCTCGCGGCAACGACGAGGGGGGCGTTCTTGTCGTTCTTGTCGGTGCTGGCGGTGGTGTCGGAGGGGGCGCTGCAGGCGCTCGCGCCGAGGGCGACGGCGGAGGCGGCGGCTATGGCGACGGAGATCTTGACGGTGTTGCGCACGAAGAGTGCCTCTTTCTTGTTCCCACGCGCGCGTTCACGCGTGATGTCCGCCCGGCAAAGGGTCCGGGCTCGGGGTCGTGCGGGTGTGGCGGTCAGGCGGCTTCGGTGACGGCGGCGGGCTCCTCGGCGCGGGCGCGGCGCAGGCCGACGTGTACGCGGGAGGCCCGGGTGCCGCGCCCGGCGAGCCGTCGGACGACGTAGTCACCGAGGTACTGGACGAGGGTGACGATGATGACGAGCTCGACGACGGTGACGACCATCAGCCTGCTCTCGTACTGCTGGTAGCCGTAGGTGTAGGCCAGGTTGCCCAGGCCTCCGCCGCCGACCGTGCCGGCGATCGCCGAGTAGCCGATCAGCGTGATGACGGTGGTGGTGACGGAAGCCACCAGCGCCGGCAGCGCCTGCGGGAGCAGCACCTTGAAGATGATCGTCCAGGTGCCGCCGCCCATCGACTGGCCGGCCTCGACCAGGCCCGGATCGACCTCGCGCAGCGCCGACTCCACCAGCCGCCCGAAGAACGGGATGGCGGCGATGGTGAGCGGGACGACCGCACCGGTCGGGCCGATGGAGACCCCGACGAGGAAGCGGGTGAAGGGGATCAGCCAGACGATCAGGATCAGGAACGGGAAGGACCGTCCGATGTTGACGATCGCGCCGAGAACCTTGTTCACCGTGAGGTTCTGCAGGAGGGCGCCACGGTCGGTCAGGTGCAGCAGCACACCGACGGGGATGCCGAAGAGCACCGCGTAGAACGTCGACCACCACACCATGAACAGGGTGTCCAGGGTGTTGTCGAACAGCAGCGGCTGCATCTCGTCCCAGGTCACTTGGCACCTTCCTTCTGCAGCGTGGCGGCGGGCGCCGGGGTCTTGGGCCGGTCGTCGGCGCCGGCGGCGGGGGCGGCGACGCTGTCGTCGACATCCGCCACGTCCACCTGGAGCCCCTGCTCGCGCAGGAAGCCGATGGGCACGACGTTCTCCTCGAAACGGCCGGGCAGCTCGATCCGCATCCGGCCGACCTGCTTGCCGCCGACCGTGTCCATGGCGGCGCCGAGGATCGAGATGTCGACGTTGTAGGTGCGCGACAGCTCGGAGATCACCGGGCGGGTGGCGGCCGAGCCGTGGAAGGTGACGTCGACGACGGTGCGGTCGTCGGCCGACGGTTCGCCGCCGACCGGGAACAGCTCCCGGGCCAGCTCGGAGCCGGGGGTGGCCAGCAGCTCCGCGACGGTGCCCTGCTCGACCACCCGGCCGTTCTTCATCAGCGCGGCCGAGTCGCAGATCGTCTTGACGACGTCCATCTCGTGCGTGATGAGCACGATGGTCAGGCCCAGCTTGCGGTTGAGGTCGCGCAGCAGCTGGAGGATGGAGCGGGTGGTCTCCGGGTCCAGGGCGCTGGTGGCCTCGTCGGAGAGCAGCACCTTGGGGTCGCCGGCCAGCGCGCGGGCGATGCCCACGCGCTGCTTCTGGCCGCCTGAGAGCTGGGCGGGGTAGGCCTTGGCCTTGTCGGCGAGGCCGACCAGGTCCAGCAGCTCCAGCGCCTTGCGGGAGCGCTCACGGCGGTCGACCTTGAGGATCTCCAGCGGCAGCTCGACGTTGTCCTGGACGGTGCGCGAGGACAGCAGGTTGAAGTGCTGGAAGACCATGCCGATGTGGCTGCGGGCGGCACGCAGCTGGGCGCCGGCGCGCTTCCCGCGCCCGGCGATGGACGTCAGCTCCTGGCCGGCGACGGTGACCGTGCCGGAGGTGGGGCGCTCCAGGAGGTTGAGGCAGCGGATGAGGGTGGATTTTCCGGCGCCGCTCTGGCCGATGACGCCGTACACCTCGCCCTCGCGGACGTGCAGGTCGACGCCGTCCAGGGCGGTGACTTCGCGGTCTCCTGAACGGTAGACCTTGGTCAGGCCCGTTGTGGTGATCACTAGGGAATTCCGTCACTGTCGAGTGCTCGGCGGCTCGCCCGCCGGGCACGGGGCATTCTTGCGAGTGCGGCAGAGGGGAACAGGGAGCGGCGGCGGGCGCGGGGCCCGGCTCCGGGTTCCGGTGACGCGGGGCGGCCGAGGGCGTCGGGAGTCCGACGTACGGCTCATGGCAGGGTCTCGCTTCGGGGCGCGAGGCTCAGGCGGGGGCCCTCAGCGGTCACACATTCGACACATGCAACGAGCACCGGGCGTCAGGTACGCCTCGGTCGCAGGGGTGCGGTTGCTCGTCGTGGTCATGGCGGCAAGTAAACCAGACGGCGGGACGGCCGGATCAAGCCAGTCCGTATAGCGGACACGCCTGATCAACCCGTGGACAGCGGCGCACGGCGCGCAGGTGATCTCCACCGATCCGCCCGTGGCCTGCGCGGATGCCGCCGGGAGCGGGAGTGCGAGGGCACCCCCGGGCAGCACTTCCGCCCGGTGGGCTGTGGCCAACGCCACGGTCGCGGTCCCCACGTCATCACCCCGGCGGTTTCCGCCGCCGGGTGGCCGGCCACGGTGGGGCCGGACGCGGCCACCCGCCCGCCGCGGATTAGCATCGCCCCATGCCCCACAACCCCACGGCGTGCCGCCACGTGGCCCGGAGGTCCCGGTGATCGACGCGCTGACGATCGCGGTCGCGGTGACCGCTCTCGCCCTCGCCGCCTGGTGCGGCTTCGCCGCGTTCCGCGACCAGCCGACCAAGGACTGGCACTTCATCGGCATGGCCCTGGTGTCGGTTCTCGGCCTGGTCCAACTGATCGTCGCCGTCGTCCAGTTGGCGGGCGGAGCGGCACCGGACAAGGGCACCGCGCTCTTCGTCTCGTATCTGCTCGGGGCGGCCGCCTGTGTGCCCGCGACCGGGTTCATGTCGCTCTCGGAGCGCACCCGCTGGGGTTCGGCCACCGTCGCTGCGGGTGCCGTGGTGCTGGCCGTACTGGAAGTGCGGCTGTTCGACATCTGGGGAGGCGGCAGTGCCTGAGACCACGGCAACCACGGCGGCGGACGGCACCGCGGCCACCACTCCGGCGAGGCGTTCCCTGGGCACCGGCCCCGGGCGCCTGCTGGTCACGCTCTACGGCATCTTCACCGTCGCGGCCGCCTCCCGCTCGCTCTACCAGCTGATCGCCCAGTTCGACCGGGCTCCGCTGGCCTACAGCCTCTCGGCGCTCTCCGCGGTCGTCTACGGGTTCATCACCTTCTCGCTGGTGCGCGGTGGTGAGGGCGCCCGCCGGGCCGCGATCGCCTGCTGCGGGCTGGAACTGCTCGGGGTGCTCGGCATCGGCACCTGGACGCTGCTCGACCGGTCCGCTTTTCCCGACGCCACGGTCTGGTCGGACTACGGCATGGGCTATCTCTTCATTCCGGTCATCCTGCCCGTCACCGGGCTGCTGTGGCTGCGCCGGGCCCGTACGGAGCAGCCCGCCGCCTGAGGGCGTCTTCCCGGATGGGGAGTGGCCCGGCCCGGCCCCCGCCCCCGGCCGGGCCCCCCCCCCGCCCCCCCCCCGGGGGGGGCCCCCCCCGGGGGGGGGACCCCCCGGGGCGCCGCCCCCCCCGGGGGGGGGGCACCCCGGGGGGGGCCCCAC
>NZ_JBICWS010000017.1:0-153763 GCF_043199875.1 Streptomyces sp. NPDC048516
GGGGCCGCGGCGGTCGGCCCAACCCCGGGTTAAACCCCCCGGCCGGCCCCCCCCCGGGGGCCCCCCCCCCCCCCCGGGGGGGGGGGGCCGCCGTCGTACCGCCTACAGCGCGGCGAACGCCGCGCCCAGCAACACCGCCCCCAACAAACCCATCACCCACGCCGTACGCCGCAGCCGCATCCCCCCGGCCACCACCAGCGCCGCCAGCAGCAACGACCCCGCGAACGGCACCCACGCATGCAGGATCCCGGCCGCCCCGGTCCGCACCGCACGCGCCGTCCCCGGCTCGACCGTCACCTCGACCCGCTCGCCCTTGCCCCCCGCCGCAGCCTCCGCGATCGTCACCCTGGGCCGCGGCCGGCCATCGCCCCCGGTCGGCACATACGAGCCGGTGCACCGCTCCGCCTCACACGCCGACACCGTCATCATCCCGCGCTCCCGCGCCTTGACGAGCATCGCGTACTGCGCCGTGTGCCACGAGGTCCACACCCCCGCCACCAGCAGCAGCAACGCCAGCAGCCCCATCACCCCGGTCCGGGCGAGAAGCAGCGCCCCATAGGCGCTCTCACCGGCCCGCCGGGTACGACTACGTCTGACCGGACGGGTGCGCGTACTGCTTCTGGGCATGGCGGAGATCCTTGGCCATAACCCGCACCCGGTCAACCTCCGACAACGGTTCGTCAGAGCCTGACCCCCGCTGCCCCATTCAGGAGTTGTACGTACTCTGCGCCCGTTCCAGACCGTCCACGATCAGCGTCTCCACCGCATCCGCGGCACGGTCCACGAAGTAGTCCAGCTCGCGCCGCTCCGCCGAGGAAAAATCCTTCAGCACGAAATCAGCGACCTGCATACGGCCCGGCGGACGCCCGATCCCGAACCGCACCCGGTGATACTCCGCACCCAGCGACTTCGTGATCGACTTCAAACCGTTGTGACCGTTGTCACCGCCACCCAGCTTCAGCCGCAACGCGCCGTAATCGATGTCCAACTCATCATGAATCGCAATGATGTTGCCGACCGGCACCTTGTAGAAATCCCGCAACGCCGTCGTCGGCCCACCCGACAGATTCATGAAAGACAACGGCTTCGCCACCACGACACGACGACTCGACGGACCGGGCGCACCACAACGCCCCTCCACCACCTGCGCCCTCGCCTTGTGCGCCTTGAAACGGCCCCCCATCCGCTCCGCCAGCAAATCCGCCACCATGAAACCCACATTGTGGCGATTACGCGCATACTCCGGGCCCGGATTACCCAGCCCCACCACCAGCCACGGATCAGCGTCCGCCATCTCAGCCACTCCCACATCCGCCGGCGACCCCGCACCGGCCCCGACCGCAACTGCCCATGAAACAGCCCAACCGCCACCCCGCGCCCCAAGGCGCGCGGCAGCGGCTGGACCACTCGCCGAGAAAATCCCTCAGCGAAAAACGACTCAGGCCTCGGCGCCTTCGCCCTCACCCTCGGCGGCCTCCTCGGCCGGAGCCTCGGCCTGCGCCGCGACAACCTGCAGCACGACCGCGTCCTCGTCCACGGCCAGCGTCGAACCCGACGGCAGCGTGACGTCCTTGGCCAGCACCGAAGCGCCCGCGTCCAGACCCTGGACGGAAATCGTGACCGACTCCGGGATGTGGGTGGCCTCGGCCTCGATCGGCAGCGCGTTCAGGACGTGCTCCAGAACGTGCTGGCCCGGCGCCAGGTCGCCCTCGACGTGGATCGGAATCTCGACGGAGACCTTCTCGCCCTTCTTCACGGCCAGGAAGTCCACGTGCACCAGGAACTGGCGGATCGCCTCACGCTGCACGGCCTTGGGGATGACCAGCTCGGTCTTGCCCTCGAAGTCCAGACGGATCAGGGCGTTCGGCGTCTTCAGCGCCATCATCAGCGCGTGGTTGTTGATCGCCACGTGCTGCGGCTCGGCACCGTGGCCGTAGATGACAGCCGGAACCAGGTCGGCGCGGCGCGCACGACGCGCGGCACCCTTACCGAAGTCGGTACGAACCTGGGCGGCGAGCTTGACCTCAGCCATAACGGCACTCCTCGTATCGCAGAAAACATCTGGTGGGCGTCACCCGGCCCACGACAGACCTGCTACGAAGAGCGCGTCGATAACGGACAGCCACCACAAAAGGGCGGCCTCCCTCGCCGAGCAACTCGATGAGTCTACCCGGCCGGAAGGCCGCCCCAAAGTCGATCAGCCCCGGACTACCTCACAGGCCGCCCGGAGCCGTCGCTCACTGCTCCTCGAAGAGGCTCGTCACCGAGCCGTCCTCGAACACCTCACGGAGCGCGCGGGCGATCGTCGGTGCCATCGACAGCACCGTGATCTTGTCAAGCTCCAGCTCCGAAGGCGTCGGCAGCGTATTCGTGAACACGAACTCGCTCACCTTCGAATTCTTCAGCCGGTCCGCCGCCGGACCCGACAGCACGCCGTGCGTCGCCGTCACGATCACATCCGACGCGCCATTCGCGAACAGCGCGTCCGCCGCCGCACAGATCGTGCCACCGGTGTCGATCATGTCGTCGACCAGGACACACACCCGGTCCTTCACATCGCCGACGACCTCGTGCACGGTGACCTGGTTCGCCACGTCCTTGTCACGCCGCTTGTGGACGATCGCCAGCGGCGCACCGAGGCGGTCGCACCAGCGGTCCGCGACCCGCACCCGGCCGGCGTCCGGCGACACCACCGTCAGCTTGTCGCGGTCCACCTTCGCGCCCACGTAGTCCGCGAGGACCGGCAGCGCGAAAAGATGATCCACCGGACCGTCGAAGAAGCCCATGATCTGGTCCGTGTGCAGATCCACGGTCACCACACGGTCCGCACCCGCGGTCTTCATCAGATCCGCGATCAGCCGCGCCGAAATCGGCTCACGGCCACGGTGCTTCTTGTCCTGCCGCGCATAACCGTAGAACGGCACGACCACCGTGATGCTCCGGGCCGAAGCCCGCTTCAGCGCATCAATCATGATCAACTGTTCCATGATCCACTTATTGATCGGAGCCGTGTGGCTCTGAATCAAAAAGCAGTCCGCGCCACGCGCCGACTCCTGATAGCGGACATAGATCTCGCCATTGGCGAAGTCGAATGCCTTCGTCGGGACCAGGCCCACACCCAGCTGGTGCGCGACCTCCTCGGCAAGCTCGGGGTGGGCGCGGCCGGAGAAGAGCATCAGCTTCTTCTCGCCGGTCGTCTTGATCCCGGTCACAGCAAATCTCCTCGAATCACAGTTTGCGTGCGTTCATCACGGTACGCCCCGCACGACGCACCCCTTGCACGGTCACCGCTCGCCCTCGGCATCCTGGCGAGCGGCCGAAGCCGCCTGCGCGGCGGCGCTTCCGGGCCGCTTCCGCGCGACCCAACCCTCGATATTCCGCTGCTGGCCACGCGCGACCGCCAGCGAACCCGGGGGCACATCCTTGGTGATGACCGAGCCCGCCGCCGTATAAGCGCCGTCCCCGACCGTGACCGGAGCCACAAACATGTTGTCCGACCCCGTCTTGCAATGCGACCCGACCGTCGTGTGGTGTTTCGCCTCACCGTCGTAGTTCACAAAAACACTCGCCGCACCGATATTGGTGAAGTCACCGATCGTGGCATCTCCCACATACGAAAGATGCGGCACCTTCGTGCCCTCGCCGATCGACGCGTTCTTCATCTCCACATACGTGCCGGCCTTCGCCTTGGGACCCAGATCCGTCCCCGGCCGCAGATAGGCATACGGGCCGACCTGCGCACCCTCACCGATCCGCGCACCCTCGGCCACCGTGAACGACGCCACCGCGCCCGCACCCACCGACGTGTCCGTCAGCCGGGATTGCGGACCCACCTCGGCACCGGTGGCGATATGCGTGGCACCCCGCAGCTCCGTACCCGGGTGGACCGTCGCGTCCGGCTCGAACGTCACCGACACATCCACCCACGTCGACGCCGGATCCACCACCGTCACACCGGCCAGCATCGCCCGCTCCAGCAGCCGGTCGTTCAGCAGCCGCCGCGCCTGCGCCAACTGCACGCGGTTGTTGATCCCCAGGGTCTCCCGGTGGTCGGGGGAGACCGCCGCACCGACCCGGTGCCCGGCCTCCCGCACGATCCCCAGCACGTCGGTCAGGTACTCCTCGCCCTGGCTGTTGTCCGTACGGACCTTGCCGAGCGCATCCACCAGGAGCTGCGCGTCAAAGGCGAAGACACCCGAGTTGATCTCCCGGATCGCGCGCTGGCCCGCGGTGGCGTCCTTGTGCTCGACGATCGCGGTCACCGCGCCGGTACCCGCCTCGCGCACGATGCGCCCGTAGCCCGTGGAGTCCGGGACCTCGGCGGACAGGACGGTCACGGCATTGCCGTCCGCCGCGTGCGTCTCGCTGAGCAGCCGCAGGGTCTCGCCGGTCAGCAGCGGGGTGTCGCCGCAGACGACGATGACGGTGCCGTCGAGGGCGACACCGCTGTTGCTCAGCTCTTCCAGGGCGGTGCGGACCGCGTGGCCGGTGCCCTTCTGCTCGTGCTGCACGGCGGTGCGGGCGGCGGGGTCGACCTCGGCCAGATGCGCCTGCACCTGCTCACGGGCATGGCCGACGACCACGACGAGATGCTCGGGATCCAGCTCTCGGGAGGCGGCGACGACATGTCCGACGAGGGAGCGGCCGCAGAGTGCGTGCAGGACCTTGGGGGTCGCCGACTTCATACGGGTGCCCTCACCCGCTGCGAGAACGACGACGGCTGCCGGGCGGTTGGCGCTCACGGGGATGCCCTTCGGCTTCTTGGCTACTTCGGGTGGTGGTCACCCGAAGGATACCGGTGCGTATAGCAGCCGAAACGCGGGCGGGTCCTGACTTGGTAGTCAGGACCCGAAATTTGCTTGCCCGTAGCAGTTGCTCCCCCACGAGGATTCGAACCTCGACCGACGACACCAAAAGACGTTGTGCTGCCCTTACACCATGGGGGAGGGCATTGTCAAGCGGTCGGCATTTCGCTACGTCGACCGCTTGGCACCCAACACTATGCCGTACCACCAGCCTTCAATGCGACGGTATAGGTCGGCGCTTTGCAGGACGCGGATCACCAGGCAGCCGTGGTACGCCTTCCCGGCGTTCTTGCGGACGGTCTTGGGGTTGTGCTTCTTGATGGTGGTCTTCTGGAGTGCGGCCACATCGACTCCGACGAGATCGGCCCAGTAGTGCTCGGCACCCGCCACGTCGGCGGTGCGGTGGATCATTACCCGGTAGCCGATTCGTTCCGCTTCCACGCCGAGCAGGCTCAACCAGGCCAGGTAGAGCTGGATCACGTTCGGGTCGCTGTTGACGAAGGTGACGCCCTCCCGTCGGGCATGCGGCTTGTCCTTCGTGCCTTCCGCCCAGTAGAGGGCTACACCGGCGATGAAGAGCTCGCGGTCCGAGAGTGCGCCGATTTCCTGCGTGGCGTAGGCCTTGGTCCGCTGCCGCTCCTCGTCGCGCCGCTTGAGGGTTGCCTCCCAGCCGCGCCGGGCGATGGCCGAGGCCTCTTCGGGGGTGCGGGGTGGCGGCTTCGGCAGGTCCCGTACCCACAGCGAGATCGAACTCTTCGAGCAGCCCAGTTCCACCTGGATCTCGTCGTAGGTCCGGCCCTGCTTCCGCAGTGCGCGGGCGCGGTCGCGCAGGCCGTCCTTGGCGTTCGGGCGGCGGGTCCAGTCGGGGGCGGGGACGCCTTCGAGGAGGCGGTTGAGGATGTCGTTGTTGTGGACGTGGAGGCGGTCGCGGATCTGGCGGCGGCTGAGGCCGGCGCGGCGCAGGGCGACGGCCTGGGTGCGTAACGCGTCGTAGTCCGGGCGGCTCCGATGGGTGTTCGGCATGGGAACAGGGTGCCGTGACCAGGCGTGCGGAAGGGGCGAAAATGTGGGCGATTCAACAGTTCGAGCGATAACCGGTGGTAAGGGCTGGTAATGGGCCTGGTCTATGACCGGTAACGGGGCGGGGAATCGGGGGCGGGCGCCCGTAGGCTGGGCGGTATGACCGCGACGGGGGCAAGTGAAGGTGTGGGCGCGCGGGGTGCGCCGGTGACGGGGCCGTGGTGGTGGGCCCGGCGGCGGAGTGCGGCGCTGGATGTGTTTCTGGCGGTGGCTTCCGCGGCGGAGTGTATGTGGGAGGGCATCGATTTCGCGCATGAGGCGCAGGTGCCCGAGCTGCTGGGGATCGTGCTCGGCCTGCTGGCGGGGCCGGTGCTGCTGGTGCGCCGGCGGTGGCCTGTGGTGGTGGTGCTGGTCTCGATCGCGGTGATGCCCGCGGAGATGGGCGGGCTGCTGAGCGTGGTGGGGCTGTACACGCTGGCCGCGTCGGATGTGCCGCGCCGGATCACGGCCCTGCTGGCGGGCATGACGGTGACGGGGACGTTGGTGACGACGTTCCTCAGCCTGCGGGAGGATGTCGCGGCGCAGCAGGACTTCCATCCGCCGATGTGGTTCGTGCCTTTGATGGCGCTGGCGGTGGGGCTGGTGCTGACGGCGCCGCCGGTGCTGTGGGGGATGTATATCGCGGCCCGGCGGCGGCTGGTGGAGAGCTTGCGGGAGCGGGCGGACGGTCTGGAGCGCGAGCTGTCGCTGCTGGCGGACCGGGCCGAGGAGCGGGCCGAGTGGGCCCGTAACGAGGAGCGGACCCGGATCGCGCGGGAGATGCACGATGTGGTCGCGCACCGGGTGAGTCTGATGGTGGTGCACGCGGCCGCGCTGCAGGCGGTGGCACTGAAGGATCCGGAGAAGGCCTCGAAGAACGCGGGGCTGGTGGGCGACATGGGGCGCCAGGCGCTGACCGAGCTGCGGGAGATGCTGGGGGTGTTGCGTACGGCCGAGGCGGCGGGGCGCGGCGGCGCGGCGTCGGGCGCGCCGGAGCGGCTGGCGGCGGTGGCGTCGCAGGCGGGCGCGAAGGCGACGGTGCAGGCGCGGGCGTCCGAGCCGTCCGCGGGCGGGGCATCGGCCTCGTCCGCGGCGACCGGTGGTTCCGGTCCCGGGGCGGCGGCGTCGCCGGTGTCCGGGGCGGGGGACGCGGATGGCGAGGGACCGTGTCTGAGGGAGCTGGCGGATCTGGTGGGCCAGTCCCGGGCGGCCGGGATGGCGGTCGAGCTGATGGTGGACGGGGCTGCGGAAGACGGGTCTGCGGAGGACGGGGCCGCGGAGGGCGGGTCCGCGGGGGAGGGGACGCCTGCCGTGGCCGGGCGCCGGTATGCGGCGCGGGTGGAGCGGACCGTGTACCGCGTGGTGCAGGAAGCGCTCACGAATGTGCACAAGCATGCGCCGGGTGCGCGGGCGCGGGTGCGGCTGGCGCATCGCGACGGCGAGCTCGCCGTGCAGGTGGAGAACGGGCCCTGTGAGGGCGGCGCGGCCGATGCGGGGTTGCCGAGCGGCGGCAACGGCCTGGTGGGGATGCGGGAGCGGGTGACGGCGCTGGGGGGCGTTTTCGTCTCGGGGCCGACGGAGGCGGGTGGGTTCCGGGTGTCGGCGGTTGTTCCGGCCTCCGACGTGGCCGTGCCGCCACGGCCGTGACTTCCCACGTGGCCGTGCCGCGACGGCCGTGACTTCCCACGTGGCCGTGCCGCCCCGGCCGTGACTTCCCACGGTGCCGGGTGATCCGCCGTTTTTCCTTCTGTGGTTCTTTCCCGCCCCCTCCTGTCCGTTGTGGGCTCCACCCCCGGAGGCCCGCCACCGGCACCCACCACGAACAGCAAGCGGCCCGGCCGACGCCTACGGCGTCAGCCGTAAGTCGCGAAGCCGAGCCGGCCCGGCCTCGTGCCCAGCACCAGTGTTCCGAGGGCGCTGTCGAGGTCGGGGCCCAGGTACCAGTCGCCGGTGTGGTCGAGGCTGTAGACGCGGCCTTCGGTGTCGATGGCGAGGGTGGCCTGGCCGTAGGTGGTGCCGTCGGTGGTGAGTTCTTCGCGGCCGAGGGGGGCCACGTCGGTTTGCAGTGCGCGGCCGAGGTCGCCGAGGGTGCGGGCGAGGTGGAGTCCGTGCAGGGGGTTGATGGCGAACGGGGTGGGGGCGATGTGGCGCCCGGGGCCGGGGCCGGTGATGTGCAGGTCGCCGAATTCGGCCCAGGCCTCGACGGCCGCGGGGAAGACGGTGTGGCGGTGGCCGGCGGGGGAGGTGTGGGCGCGGAGGGTGTCGGCCCAGTGTTCGGCCTGCTGTATGTCCCAGCGGCCGGGCTGCCAGCCGGCTTCCTGGAGGGCGACGTCGACGGCGGCGGGGAAGCGGGTCGAGTCGACGCGGTCGTGGGCCGGGGTGCGGGGGCCGGGGGTGGTGGGCGGCATGGTGGCGGTCAGCTTCCTGTGGGCGTGGTGCCGCTGATGGGCATGACGCCGAAGTGGGCGAGGAGTGCGTCGCAGGAGCGACAGGGCGGGGCGTAGCTGCCGTGCTGGGGGTCGCCGTCCTCGCGGATGTGGCGTGCGGTGATCTTGGAGTGTTTCAGGGAGCGGCGGGCTTCGCCATTGGTGAGGGGTTTGCGGGAGGCGCGTTTGCCGCGGTTGCCCTCGACGGCCGTGAGGTGGCGGGAGAGCAGGACGGCTTCGGGGCAGCGTCCGGTGAAACGTTCGCGCTGTGCGGTGGCGAGGGTGTCGAGGAAATCCTGGACCAGCGGGTGCAGCGCGGGGGGCTGTTCGGCCTTGCTCGCGGTGCAGGTGAGGGTTTGTCCGCGTACGGACAGGGCGGCGCCGATGGTGGGGAGGATGCCGTCGCGGCGGTGGTGGAGGGCGGGCGCGCTATGGGCGTCTGTGGTGCCGCTCCAGCCGATGCGTGGGTCGCCGGCGGCGGTGCGGGGATCGCCGGCGGCTGAGTTGTGGTGGCGTGCGGTGGTGCTCATGGTGGTGCTTTCCCTCCCCGAATCCCCGTGGTGCTGGGGGTCTCCCCGCCAATGGTGGGGGAGGGTCAGCCTGCCAAATGTGCTGGGTGTTGCGGTAGTCGGGCGGCCTGTCGGCGATGTCACGGCGAGCTGACGGGGCGTCGGGCGCGGTGGAACGCGGCTGGTGGGCGGGGTGGTGCGCGGGGGGCTCGGGGGTGGTGTGCCGGTGGGTGACGCCGGTGTGTCGCGGGGCTGACGTGTGGGGCAGGCGGGCGGGGGCGGGTGTTGCGGTACGGCATAGGCTGTGCCCCAAAGCCAGCTTTCAGCCAGGGGGCAACCGCGATGACGACAGGTCGGCAAGGGCTGGGGGCACACCCCGGCCCCCAGGTGGTGGGGGGTACCGTCCCACCGAATGCGGCCTATGCCGGACAGGTCGTGCATTTTCCGGATCCGGTCCGGGCCACGCGGTACCCCGCCGGGGTGCGGATGGACGCCCGCGGCTTCCCGGAGTTCTCGCCGTATGCGCGCGCCGCGGCGGAGATCGCCGAGCCGCCGGAGGGTTTCGGCGTCGACGAGCTGCGGCTGACGGACTATGTGTCGGCGAATGCGGCCCTGCACGCGCAGGGGCACGAGCTGTGGATAGATGTACCGGCCGTGGCGACGCCGCACGGCTGGACCTGGCATCACGTGGCCGGTACCCGGCGGATGGAGCTGATCCCGGTCGAGGTGAAGGCGCTGTTGCGCCATCACGGCGGGCTGGCGACGGCCGCGGTGGCACACGACCGGCGTGGTACCCGGCCGCTGCAGGAGACCCGGCCGGTGCATTTCGGGCTGCCGCACCGCGATCTGTCGGTGGGTGAGGAGCAGGTGGCGCAGGCCGAGGAGGCGCTGGGCTACCGGCTGCCGGGTGCCTACCGGTCGTTCCTGAAGGCCGCGGGCGGCTGCGCTCCGGTGGGCGCGGCGCTGGACGCGGAGTTGGGGCTGCTGCTCGACCAGCCGTTCTTCACGGTGCGCGACGACGCGGCGGTCAACGACTTGATCTATGTGAACAAGTGCCTGCGGGACCACTTCACCAAGGACTACCTGGGCGTGGCGTTCGTCCAGGGCGGTGTGGTCGCGGTGAAGGTGCGCGGCGAGGCGCTCGGTTCGGTGTGGTTCTGCCCGTACGACGACGCGCGGGACCAGGACGGCTGGACGGTGCAGGAGCGGGTGGAGCGGCTGCTGTTGCCGTGCGGCGCGGATTTCGATGACTTTCTGCAGCGGCTGGTGGGCAATCCGCCGGAGCTGGACACCGTGGCGAACCTGATGGTCGACGGCGGTTTTGCGTACGCGGTTGCGGTGGGGGGCTGAGCACGGTGGTGACGTTCGCGCAGGCGCAGGAGCGCGCGGAGCTGTGGGTGAACGGCGACGTCCCGGCGCCGCTGCATCGTGAGGTGCGGGTGCGGGAGTTCGATCTGGGCTTCGTGGCCTGGGCCGAGGACCGGGAGGGTGGTCCGTCGACGGACGGCGGCCGGGCCCGGATGGTGATCGCGCGGGACAGCGGGGAGACGACGCTGTGGCCGGGGCTGCCGGTGGGTGAGGTGATCCGGCGTTACGAGGAGACGTACGGCGCTCCCGCGGACGGCGGGTACGGCGCGCCCGAGGTGCCGCCGCAGCGGATCGACCTGGAGGCCACGTCGTTTCTGCTGACGCCGCCGGAGTGGCTGCAGGAGGTGGCGGACACGATCGGCGGGCCGGGCCGGCGGGGTGCCGGGAGCACGGGTGCGACGGGAGCTGCGGGCCCGGCGCCGGCGGCTTCGCCCGGGGCTTCTCCGTCCGCTGCGCCCGCGTCCGCTGGGCCTGCGCCCGCTGCGCCCGCGTCCGCTGCCGAGCCGCCGGCCTCGGACGCCTGGGCGGGGGTGAACGTGAACGGCACCGAGGGTGCGGCCGCCCACGCAGGTGAGGAGGCGGCCGCGGCCCCCGGCGCGGCCGGTGCGCCGACGCCGTGGGCCGGGACGGACACGACCGCCGGTGCGGGGGGCGACGACCGCTCGGTGGGGCTGCCCGCGACGGTCTTCGCGCCGCCGCTGGCCGGTTTCGACGAGGAGGACGACACCCCGCAGGTGCCCCGCGCCCGGCCGGAGGCGAAGACCGAACTGCTGCACGGCGGCAGTCAGTTGCCGCGTACGCAGGTGGCGCCCGCGCTGGACCTGCCGCACGAGGCCGGTCCCGGTGCGGGCCCCGGGGCCGGTCCCGGGGCCGGTCAGGTGCGCCCGGCCGGCGGGCCGGGCGGCGTCCCCGTACCGCCGCCGATGCCTGCCGCGCCGCCCGCCGCTGCGGGGCTGCCGGATCTGCCGCCGCCGTCCGGCCCGCCGGTCGCCGACGTACCGCCCCCGCCGGGTGCCCCTGCGCCCGGTCCCGGGACGCCGCCCGCGCCGCCCGCGGGCGGTGGGGATGCCGGGGTGCATGCCGCGGCGACGATGCTGGCCGATGGTTCGTCGCTGCCCGGTAACGCCGCCGCGGCTCCGCCGCCTCCCGGTGTGCCCGGTCCCGCCGGTGCGGGCCCGTCCGGCGGGCCCGCGGCGTCCGGTCCCGGCGCGTCCGGAGCCCCGGCCGGTGGCTACGTACCGACGCAGATGGTCTCGCAGCTGGATGCGGCGGAGCTGGATCTCAGTGCGGTGGACGGACCGGGCGGGACGGACGGGCCGGGTGCGACCGGTGGTCCCGAGGGGCCCGGCGCTTCCGGCTCCGGCAGTCCGGACGGTCCGCCTCCGCCTCCGCCCGCCGCGCCACCCGCCCCGCCCGCCGCGGGTGGCGCCGGTGGTGGGGTGCATGCCGCGGCGACGATGCTGGCCGATGGTGCGTCGCTGCAGGCCGGTCTCGCGGGTGCCAACGGGCCGGGTGCCAATGGTCCCGGTGCCCACGGGCCCGGCGGCGGTACCGGCGGCCCCGGTATGCCGCCGCCGGCCGGCCCCGTCGCCCCGCCCCAGGCCCCGCCCCAGGCCCCGCCCGGTCAGCCCGCCCAGCCCGCGCCTCCGCAGGGACAGCCCGGAGCGCAGCAGGGTCCCGGTGCCCCGCCCGCCGGCGGCAGCGGCGCGTACGGCTATCCGCAGGCGCCCAGCGGTCAGCCGACCGTCGGTCCGGGCTATATGGCCGTGCTCAGCTACCGCGCGCCGGACGGCTCCGAGCAGAAGATCGTGCGTCGTTCGGCGCCCGGTACGCCGCATCCGGAGTGGCAGCTGCTGCACGAGCTGCGCGGGATGAACGTTCCCCCGCAGCAGGTGCTGGAGCTGCACACGGAGCTGGAGTGCTGCGATCTGCCGGGCGGCTACTGCGCCCGGATGATCCGGGACACCTGGCCGCAGGTGCGGATCAGCCATACCGCCGCGTACGGCAGGGACCATGCCTCCCGCCAGCAGGGCGTACGGCATCTCGTCGAGCATCAGGGCGAGTTGCACCAGGTCGCGGACGGTCCGGCGCGGCCGGCGCCGGTGCGGGTGCCGTTGCCGCATCCGTCGCAGGTGCAGCCGGTGCCCCCGGTGCCGCCGCAGGCGATCGGACAGGAGCTGGAGCAGGCGTTCGGACCGCAGGGGATCTTCCGTTTCGATCAGCGGGCGGTCTCCCGGCACGGCGTGCCCGAGGTGGTGGCGCAGACGCTGGTGTGGTCCGGGCTGCCGGTCGACTTCGGGCCGTTCTTCTGGGCGCAGGCGCAGCCGCACCGGCCGGTGCCGACGCTGGCGGAGCTGGCGGCGGAGCGGATGGTGCAGCCCGCCTCGGATGCCGGGTCGTATCTGGTGATGGGCAATGACTTCGGCCGTCAGTTGTGTGTGCAGTACGGGACCGCGCACATCGTGGCGGTGCCGATGGAGGCCGGTCCCGGCGGTGCGCCCGCGACACCGCAGTTCGTGAACTCCGGTCTGCCGGAGTTCGCGCGGTGTCTGGCGATGCTGGGGCGGATGTGGCGACTGCGGTACGGGCTGACGCCCGAGCAGGCGGGCCGCTGGACCGTGGACTTCCAGGCGCAGCTGGTCGCGCTGGACCCGCCGGCGCTGGGGTCGCCGGAGACCTGGTGGTCGGTGCTGCTGGAGCAGATGTGGGACGGGCTGCTGTAGGGACGGTGGCGGCGCTCCACCGGGGGCGGCGGCGGACTCCGCGGTAGCGGCATGGTCAGGGCGTTCGACGAGCGGTACGGGTCGGGTGCCCTGACCATGCCTATATGGGCCGTCCGATACCCCCGTTGTCGCAGCCGTCGTCGTCGACGCCGGCGACGCTGTACCGGGCGGGGCGGCCGCGCTGGTGGCACCGGCGGCGGACGGCCAGGTCACTGCGCGGGCCGGGCCCGCCCCGGCGCCGGTGGGCGTGGCTCGTCTGGCTCCTGGTGACGCTGCTGGTGCTGGCCGTGGTGGTGGTCGCGATCGGGGCCTGGCTGTACGTCTCGGCGGGGCGGCAGCTGCGGCACCGGGACGCGCTGGCCGACTATCCGGGGCGGCCGCCCGCGGGCAAGGGCACGAACTGGCTGCTGGTCGGCTCGGACAGCCGCGGTGCGCTGACCCCGCGGCAGCGCAAGGACCTGCACGTCGGCAACAACGAGGTGCAGAACACCGACACGATCATGGTGCTGCACTACGGCGATCACGGACCGGCGCTGGTCAGCCTGCCGCGCGACAGCTATGTCCCGATACCGGGCCACGGCAGCCGCAAGATCAACGAGGCCTATGCGGACGGCGGGCCCCAGCTGCTCACCCGAACGGTGGAGCAGGCGACCGGGCTGCGGATGGACCGCTATGCCGAGGTGGACTTCCTGGGCTTCGTGCAGGTCGTGGACGCCCTGGACGGTGTGCGGCTGTGTCTGGACAAGCCGCTGCGGGACGAGAAGTCGGGGGCGGACTTCGCGGCGGGCTGCCGGCGGATGAACGGCGCCCAGGCGCTGGCGTACGTACGGGCCCGGTATGCCGACCCCGACGGTGACCTCGGACGGGTGAAGCGCCAGCGGCAATTGCTCGGTGCGGTTGCCGACGAGATGGCCTCCCCGGACGTCCTGCTCGATCCGTCCCGGCTGCAGCGGGTGCTGCACACCTCGCTGGCGGCGCTGACCGTGGACCGGGGCGCCGACATGGCGCGGGTGCTGGATATGGGCTGGTCGATGAAGCAGATCGCCGGGGGCGGCGGGACGGCGACGACGGTTCCGGTGGTGCGGCCCGGGGTGATGGTGAGCGGCGTCGGGGCGGTGCTGCAGTGGGACGAAACCGGGGCGAGGCGGTTGTTCCAGGCGCTGCGCGCAGATGATCGGATTCCGACTTCTGGCGATAAATAACGCATCCTGGTGGGTGGATTGGACGGAGTGCCGCGAGGTTGCGGCTTTCGGTGCGATCCGCGGGAAGTGCGGGTCACTGCACGGTGCTGCACGGAATCATGCGAGATGAAGCGGAACGCTGCGGGTCGCGCGACTGCTGTGCGCGGCGGAGAGGGGCTTGAGGGATGAGTGCATCGGTTTCGCCTCACGGGTTCGAGGCCGTACGAGGACGTGGCTACCGGCCGGAGGACGTGGACCGCCGGGTCACGGGGCTCTCGGTGGACCGCGACTCCTGCTGGGAGCGCGCCGCACGGCTCACCGTCCTGTCCAAGCAGATGGAGGCCGAACTCGCGGAGCTGCGTGCCTATCTGGCGCAGCAGCCGCCGCAGACGTATGAATCGCTCGGCAGCGACGCCCGGCTGATCCTGACGACCGCGGAGTCCGAGGCGGCACGGCTGCGGGCCGAGGCGGAGCAGGCGGCCGAGCGGACGCGCGGGGAGGCCGCCGCCCACGCGGACGACGTCCGGGACGCGGCCGAGCGGGCGGCCTACGCGCTGCGGGCCGAGGCGGATACCCGGGCCCGGCGCACGGACCGGGCGGCGCGCGGGGAGGCCGCGGAACTGGCGGCCGAGGCGGCCGAGGACGCCGAGCGGCTGCGCAGTGAGGCGGCCGAGGGGCTGGCGGAGGTGCGCCGGCGCACCGCGCAGTTGCTCAGCGATCAGGAGAAGCGGCAGACGGACGAGTGGGACGCGGCCGGGCGGGAGCTCGTGGCGCTGGAGGCGGAGACGGACCGGCACGTCGCGGAGCTGGACGCCCGCGGGAAGGCCCTCCGCGCCGATGCCCGGCGGCTGTACGCGGAGGCGGAGGAAGCCGCCCGGCACCGTCAGGAGGACGGCGAGGACCGCGCCGCCGGACTCCTGGCCCAGGCCCGGGCGGAGGAGGAACGCGCCGAGCGGACCACGGAGCGGATCCTGCGCGAACACGACGCGGAGCGCGAAGAGGTACGCGTCCATATGACCCATGTCCGCAACAGCCTGGCGGTGCTCACCGGGAAGGCGCCGGTGGCGGAGGGGGGCGACGAGGGCGCCGGGAGCGTGGAGGACGGCGGACGGCACGAGGCCACCGGCACCGCCACCGCAGCCGTCACCGCCGCCGGTTCCGGTTCCGGTTCCGGTCCCGGCTCCGACGAGGACGACACCCTGGAGACGCAGCTGCCCCGTCGGCGCGGCGGCCCGGGAGCCTGACCGCACCGCCCGCCCCGCCCGGCCTGCCGCCCGCCCGCGGAGGTAGCCGGTGGCATGGGCGGTGAGGGCGCCGGGGTGCCGGCGCGCATCCGGCCCGGCGCGACACGGCAGGCCCCGGTGTACGGCATGCCGGGGGGCCGCGGCGCGAGGGTGTCCCGGATCACAATGATCCGCGCGCGTCAGGGGTTTGCGTGCATGGAGCCCCTTTTGTGCACCGGACGCATTCGGACATAGTGATCAAGTTGTCTCCTGGGCCGCCATGTCCGGCCTTGCGGAATGCAGGGTTCCCGTGAGGGCGCCCGGGCATTTCCGTTAATTCCCCCTGTGAAACCGCGCCACCACGCTATTTTCCTCCCCGGGGCCGATTTCGTATACGGCTCCTCTGCAGCATGAAATCGGGGAAGGAAACAAGTGAACACGATGCGGACCTCTTTCGGAGGTGTCGTACTGGCCGGCGTCCTCGCTCTGGGGACGGCGGCACCCGCGCTCGCCGCGGCGCCGGCAAAGGAGGCGGTCACGACCGGACCGTCCACCGTGGCGCGGCAGATCTCCGCGGCGGACGTGGCCGGTCCCGCGGTCGGCGGGGCGTACCGGCTGAAGAAGCTCAAGTCGCTGACCAGCAAGGGGCAGGCGTCCCAGGACGCCTGGTTCAAGTACCTCGGGCTGTACCGCTCGGGCTCGAATTACTTCCGTTTCAACTGGAGCACCAACGGCTGCAACAGCTCGCCCGAGAAGCTGCCGGGCGGCTACGACTTCACCTACTCCTGCCACCGCCACGACTTCGGTTACCGCAACTACAAAACCATTGTGGGCAAGCCGGCCTGGCGCCGGGACCACAAGAAGCGCATCGACGACGTATTCCTGCAGGACATGCGCAAGGCCTGCCAGTACAAGCCCTGGGCCGACCCGCTCACCCCGGCGATGCGGAAGAAAATGAAGTCCGCCTGCCTCAAGACCGCGGACAAGTACTACGCCGCGGTCAGGGTCGCCGGCTGATCTGCCGCTCCTGGCTGATCTGCGCCGCTCCGGGCCGGCGGCTCGCGCCGCGGCCGGGAGCGCGTCCCCGGCGCGTGCTGTCCGGCGCGCCGGGGCCCTCCCGGGCTTGCGGCCCGCCCGGGTCGCGGGCGGGCGTACGCTTGGCAACCCCGGCCCGTGAGACGTGTCGGGCTGCTGCGTTGTTCGCCTCGCTGGGACGGAATCTTCTGATGAGCCTGACTGGTCTGCTCGACGCCGTCGTACGGGACCCGGCGCTCGCCGAAGCGCTGCAGGCCGCGGCCGACGGGAACCGGCCGCATCTGGACCTGGTGGGGCCGCCCGCCGCCCGCCCCCTCGCGGTCGCCGCGCTGGCCCGGCAGGCCGGCCGCCCGGTGCTCGCGGTGACCGCCACCGGCCGGGAGGCGGAGGATCTCGCCGCCACGCTGCGCAGCCTGATGCCGGCCGGCGAGGACAACTCCGTCGTGGAGTTCCCGTCCTGGGAGACGCTGCCGCACGAGCGGCTCTCGCCGCGCTCCGACACCGTCGGCCGGCGCCTGGCGGTGCTGCGCCGGCTCGCCCACCCGCGCACCGACGACCCGACGGCCGGCCCCGTCTCCGTCGTCGTCGCGCCCATCCGCTCCGTGCTCCAGCCGCAGGTCAAGGGCCTGGGCGACCTGGAGCCCGTGAGCCTGCGCACCGGGCAGAGCGCCGACCTCGAAGAGATCGTCGACGGCCTGGCGGCGGCTGCGTACGCCCGTGTCGAGCTGGTCGAGAAGCGCGGTGAGTTCGCGGTCCGCGGCGGGATCCTGGACGTCTTCCCGCCGACCGAGGAGCACCCGCTGCGGGTGGAGTTCTGGGGCGACGACGTCGAGGAGATCCGCTACTTCAAGGTCGCCGACCAGCGGTCCCTGGAGGTCGCCGAGCACGGCGTGTGGGCGCCGCCGTGCCGTGAGCTGCTGCTGACCGACACCGTCAGGGAGCGGGCGGCGGCGCTCGCCGAGAAGCATCCCGAACTGGGCGAACTGCTCGGCAAGATCGCCGAGGGGATCGCCGTCGACGGCATGGAGTCGCTGGCCCCGGTCCTGGTGGACGACATGGAGCTGCTGCTGGACGTGCTGCCGGCCGGGAGCATGACGCTGGTGTGCGACCCGGAGCGGGTCCGTACCCGGGCCGCCGACCTGGTGGCGACCAGCCAGGAGTTCCTGCAGGCGTCCTGGGCGGCCAGCGCCGGCGGCGGAGAGGCGCCGATCGATGTGGGCGCGGCCTCCCTGTGGGGCCTCGCGGACGTCCGGGACCGGGCGCGCGAGCTGGGGATGATGTGGTGGTCGGTCAGCCCCTTCGCGTCCGGCGAGGAGCTGGAGGGCGACGGCGACACCCTCAAGCTGGGCATGCACGCCCCCGACACCTACCGCGGAGACACCCAGCGGGCGCTGGCCGACACCAAGCAGTGGCTGGCGGACGGCTGGCGCACGCTGTTCCTCACCGAGGGACACGGCCCGGCGGCCCGTACGGTCGAGGTCCTGGGCGGCGAGGGCATCCCGGCCCGCCTGGACGCCGACCTCGCCACGCTCTCCCCCTCCCTCGTCCATGTCTCCTGCAGCACCCTCGACAACGGCTTCATCGACCCCGGCCTGCGGATCGCGGTCCTCACCGAGACCGACCTCTCCGGCCAGAAGGCGGCCGGCAAGGACGGCGCCCGGATGCCGGCCCGCCGCCGCAAGACCATCGACCCGCTGACCCTGGAAGCCGGCGACTTCATCGTCCACGAGCAGCACGGTGTCGGCCGCTACATCGAGATGGTGCAGCGCACGGTCCAGGGCGCCACCCGCGAATACCTCCTCGTCGAGTACGCGCCCGCCAAGCGCGGCCAGCCCGGCGACCGCCTCTACATTCCCACCGACCAGCTGGAGCAGGTCACCAAGTACGTGGGCGGCGAGGCCCCCACCCTGCACCGGCTCGGCGGCGCCGACTGGACCAAGACCAAGGCGCGCGCCAAGAAGGCCGTCAAGGAGATCGCCGCCGACCTCATCAAGCTGTACTCCGCCCGGATGGCGGCGCCCGGCCACACCTTCGGACCGGACACCCCCTGGCAGCGCGAGCTGGAGGACGCCTTCCCCTACGCGGAGACGCCCGACCAGCTCTCCACCATCGCCGAGGTCAAGGAGGACATGGAGAAGTCGGTCCCCATGGACCGGCTGATCTGCGGCGACGTCGGCTACGGCAAGACGGAGATCGCGGTCCGCGCCGCCTTCAAGGCCGTCCAGGACGGCAAGCAGGTGGCGGTCCTGGTACCGACCACGCTCCTCGTCCAGCAGCACCTCGGCACCTTCACCGAGCGCTACGGCCAGTTCCCGGTCAACGTCCGGGCGCTGTCCCGCTTCCAGACCGACACCGAGGCCAAGGCCGTCCTCGAAGGGCTGCGCGACGGCACCGTCGACCTCGTCATCGGCACCCACCGGCTGTTCTCCTCCGAGACCAAGTTCAAGGACCTGGGCCTGGTCATCGTCGACGAGGAGCAGCGGTTCGGCGTCGAGCACAAGGAACAGCTGAAGAAGCTCCGCGCCAACGTCGACGTCCTGACCATGTCCGCCACGCCCATCCCGCGCACCCTGGAGATGGCGGTCACGGGCATCCGCGAGATGTCCACGATCACCACCCCGCCCGAGGAGCGCCACCCGGTCCTCACCTTCGTCGGCCCCTACGAGCAGAAGCAGATCGGCGCCGCCATCCGCCGTGAACTCCTGCGCGAGGGCCAGGTCTTCTACATCCACAACCGCGTCGAGTCGATCGACCGCGCCGCCGCCCGGCTCCGCGAGATCGTCCCCGAGGCCCGGATCCGGACCGCCCACGGGCAGATGGGCGAGTCGCAGCTGGAGCAGGTCGTCGTCGACTTCTGGGAGAAGAAGTTCGACGTCCTGGTCTCGACGACGATCGTCGAATCGGGCATCGACATCTCCAACGCCAACACCCTGATCGTCGAGCGCGGCGACAACTTCGGCCTCTCCCAGCTCCACCAGCTGCGCGGCCGGGTGGGCCGCGGCCGCGAGCGCGGTTACTCCTACTTCCTCTACCCGCCGGAGAAGCCGCTCACCGAGACCGCCCACGAGCGGCTGGCGACCATCGCCCAGCACACCGAGATGGGCGCGGGCATGTACGTCGCCATGAAGGACCTGGAGATCCGCGGCGCGGGCAACCTCCTCGGCGGCGAGCAGTCCGGCCATATCGCGGGCGTCGGCTTCGACCTCTACGTACGGATGGTGGGCGAGGCGGTCGCCGACTACCGGGCCTCCCTGGAAGGCGGCGTGGAGGAGGAGCCCCCGCTCGAGGTCAAGATCGAGCTCCCCGTCGACGCCCATGTCCCGCACGACTACGCGCCCGGCGAGCGGCTGCGCCTGCAGGCCTACCGCGCCATCGCCTCCGCCTCCTCGGAGGAGGACATCGCGGCCGTCCGCGAGGAGCTGACCGACCGCTACGGCAAACTGCCCGAGCCCGTCGAGAATCTGCTGCTGGTGGCCGGTCTGCGGATGCTCGCCCGCTCCTGCGGCGTCACGGACATCACCCTGCAGGGCTCCAACATCCGCTTCGGGCCGGTGGAGTTGCGCGAATCGCAGGAGCTGCGGCTCAAGCGGCTCCACCCCCGTACGGTCCTCAAGCCGGCCACCCGTCAGATCCTGGTGCCGCGCCCGGCCACCGGCAAGATCGGCGGCAAGCCGCTGGTCGGACGCGAACTGCTGTCGTGGGTGGGGGAGTTCTTGGCCACCATCTTGGGCTCGTAGCCGGTTGGGGCACGTAGCCCTGCTTCCCACGTTGCCGGGTGGGCCCCGCCGGCCACCACTCAGCTACCGGGGCCCCACCACACCACCCACCCCGCTCCCGCCGAAGGCGGGAAAGAACAACGGCAAGAGGAACGGCGGGTCACCCGGCAACGTGGGCGGCGATCCCCCGGGCGCAGACGCCCGGATCGGTGTCGGTGGTGTCGACCTCGATGTCGTAGCGGACGCCCCGGTGCACCAGCGCGGCCTGGGTGGCGGCCATGCCTGCCACCCGGTCCCCGCGGGCGAGTTCGCGGGCGGTGGCGGTGCCGGGATCACAGTGGACGCCGACCCACAGCACCGTCAGGCCGTCCAGCGCCCGGCACCAGCGGTCCTGGCCCGCGCCGCCGTCGAGGAAGACCTCGTCGAGGATGATGCCGGTGCCGGCCCGGGCCATCGCCGCGATGCCGTGCAGCCAGCCGGTCTGCAGCGCGCGGAACGCGGGCCCGACCGAGACCGTGCCGTCGGGCGCGAGGACCAGCCCGTCCGGGGAGGTCATCAGGGCGGGCGGCAGGGCGGCGATAAAGGTGTCGACGCCGAAGGTCAGCCAGGGGCGGGGCAGGGTCTCCTGCAGGGCCCGGGCGAGGGTGGAAGTGCCCGCGCTGGAGCCGCCGTTCAGGACGATCACATCGGTGGTCATCGCGGTACCGTACGCGTTCAGCGGGCGGATGTCCGGTGAAATACGAGCAGGTCCCCGGCGCCTCCCAGGATGACGTAGGTGGACTTGGGGTGGCGGGCGGCGGCATCCGCCAGCGCCTGCCGCGGGGTGCGGTGGTCGCGGAGTTGCACGGCGACGTACTCCGGTGACAGACCGCCGGTGTCGCCGATCCAGAAGACCCGGGTGCGGCCGGCCAGGCGGCTCAGCGGCCGGATGTCGGACTCCACGCTCGCACCGTCGGGTATCCGTGCCAGCAGCTTCTCGGCGGCGGTGACGTCCGGCGGGGTGCGGTAGGTGGCGCCTTCGGTGAGGCGGGCCAGCGGAAGCGTGGTGGTCAGCGCGAGCGCCACGGCCACCACGGCGGCCGGCAGATGGTGGGCGTACGAGCGCAGCCAGGGCCGGGCGGAGACCCGGGCCCCGGGCAGGGCGTCGATCAGGGCGAGGAAGACCACCGGCATCAGGACGGCGTTGTAGTGCCAGTCGATGCCCCAGTAGTGCGGCTCGTGCGACAGGAAACGCCAGCCCAGCGTGGGCAGCGCGACCAGCAGCAGCGGGGAACGCAGCGCGAGCAGGCCGGTGGTGGGCAGCAGCACCCACAGGGTGGTGCGCACGGCCGTGACGAGCGGGATGGTGAGGCCGCCGCCGTCGGCGCCGAACTTGCTCCAGTAGTCGTACGAGCCGGAGCCGTTGAACCCCGGTATGAGCACACCGAGGGTCACGGCGGTGGCGCTGAGGCCGAAGGCGACCAGGCCGATGGCCAGCGGACTGGCCCGCCGGGTACGGATCAGGGCGAGCGCACCGATGACGGCCGCGGTCACCCCCAGATCCTCCTTGACCAGCACCAGCGGCGCGGCCCAGCACACCACCGCGGTCCACCGCCCGCGCAGCACCGCTTCGAGCGCGAAGGCGATCAGCGGCAGCGCGAAGGCGATCTCGTGGAAGTCGAAGTCGACGGCCTTCTGCACACCCCAGGACGTGCCGTAGGCGACGCCGATCGCCAGGCCCGGGACGCGGCCCAGCGTGCGGGCGGCGGCGCGGGTGACCGGTATCGCGGACAGCGCGAAGAGCGCGGCCTGCGCGATCAGCAGGGTCAGCGGGGAGGGGAACAGCCGGTAGAACGGGGCGAGCACGATCAGTACGGGACTGAAGTGGTCACCGAGGATGTTGGTGCCGGGGCCCTTGAGGTCGACGATCGGCGCCCGGAAGTGGGCGTAGCCCCGTATGGCCTGCTCGAAGATGCCCAGGTCCCAGGAGGACGCGGACAGGGTGCGGAAATGGTAGAGCGCCAGCAGCGCGAACGCGACGAAGAAGAACCCCGCCGTCCAGTACGGGTCGAAGCGAGGGGCCCGCAGGGGGGCGGTCCGGGCGCGCAGCCGGTGCGCGGTGCGCCGCAGCCGGCCGGGCTCCTCCGGTGGCGGCGCACCGGCGGCCGTGGCCTCGTGGCCGGCCGGCGGCGGGGCGGACCGGGGCGCCGGTACGGACCCGGCCGGGGCAGCGGTCCGGGGCGGCGGCACAGCGCCGACGTCCTCCCCAAGAATCCGTCCGGGGGCGCCCCCAGCCGTTACTGCGGCCGTGTCCATGCGGATCCTCACTCTCAACTGTCGAAAAGATACTCGAAGCGGAGTCCCGGCCGGCCCGGCGACCGCTGCGACGGTGATGGCGGGGGTGGCAGTGGGCGGCAAGGGGTCGGCAAGAGGGTGGCAGTGGGTCAGACGCGCGCGCCGGGGCGTCCGTTCCAGGGCGGGGCGGGCGAGCGGTGGGCAAGGACGGCCCGGCCCACCGCTCCGAACCACCGGGCGCGGACGCTTCGGTGGCCGTCAGCCAAGACCCAGGAGCGCTCCCACCGTCCCTCCGAGCACCCTGTCACGGACCTCACCGGGAGAGGTGACACGTTCGACCGTGGTACGGGCCAGCAGGGGATCGCCATAGGGGGCGTCCGAGCCGAACAGCGTGCGCTCGGGGATCTCCTGGACCGCCATCCGCACCGCGAAGATCAGATTGGCCGTGGACAGTTCCAGGTACATGCTCGGGGTGTCCCGCACCAGTTCGATGGCCTCCATCCAGTGCATCCCGCCGAGCTGGCTGATCACCAGCGGGACCGCCCGGTACCGAGTGGCGAGCCGGGAGAGGGTACGCAGGTCTTCGGCGGTGGTGGGGGCAAAACCGTGCACCACGACGGGTAGCCCGCCATGGTCGTGCGCGGCCCGCAGCACGGGCTCGATGCGAGCGGCCTGACCTGCCGGAGGAGTGAGCTCGCCGATACCGCGCAGTCCCCGCCCCACCACGTCGCGCTCGACCACGGCCGCGATGCGCTCCTCGGGCAGGTCGAGAGGAACGGCGCCGAACCCGATGAACCGGTCCGGGTGCGCGGCCAGGGCCTCGTCCAGCTCCCGCCGGGCGGTGCGGTAGCCGTCGGCATCGTTTCCCCGGCCTGCCAGGGCGTTGTCGAGGGCGCTCATCTCGTGACGCAGCGAGGCAAGATCGACGGCCCGTTCCGGGTGCGGGCGCGTCGCAAAGAGCACCGTGCGGTCCACCCCGGCGTCGTCAAGGCCGGCGAGATGGTGCTCCACCGGGTCGTGGACATGGCTGTGGGCATCGATGATCACAAGATTCTCCGATTTCTCCGAGGCGGTCCGGCATCCGGAATGCGACCGGGCGGCTCACTGTTGCTCCTTGACACCGTGTGAAGGTCAACTACGGAGAGGGCGGGTGGACGGTGCTCATCGGGGAACTGGCCGAACGGACCGGGACCAGCGAACGTCTGCTGCGCCATTACGAGCGGGTGGGGCTGCTGCGGCCCGGGCGCCTGCCCAACGGATACCGCAGGTACGACGAGGGAGCCGAGGAAGAGGTGCAGCGGATCCGGGCCCTGCTCGCGGCGGGACTGCCGACCCGGGTCATCCGTCAGGTGCTCCCCTGCACCACCGCCGGGGCAACGGTGCTGCCGTGCCCCGGGATTCTGGACGCGCTGCGCACCCAGCTGCGGACGCTGGATCAGCGCTCTGCCGAGATCGCCACGGCCCGGAAGATCCTGCGGCAGACCATCACCACCGCTGAGGCGGCGGCCACGGCGGGGAGCTGACTGCTGACGCGCAGGCCGGCTTACGCGCGGCCCGCTTACGTGCAGGGCTGCTTGCCCGCGGGCCCGCTTGCGCGCAGGGCCGCTTGCGCGCAGGCCGCTTGCGCGCGCGGCGAACCGGCGCCCGGGAGCGGAACCGTCCCCGCCCCAGATCGTTGGCCGAAGCAGTGGCCTGGGCCACGCCGACTCCATAGCATCGATCCACCAAGGTCGAGACTCCGTCGCACGATCTGCCGGGAGGCCATGTGTTCCGCCGTAGGACAGCGCTCTCCGTATCCGCCACCGCCGGCCTGCTGGCCGCGGCCCCGTTGCTCGCGGCCTGTGGCAGCGAGGCCCATCCCGGGGCCGCGGCCCTCGTGGACGGGAAGCGGATCACCGTCTCGCAGTTGCAGGCGAAGGTGAAGGATGTCCGCGCCGCGCAGGCCAGGTCGCCGCAGGGCGACCAGCTCATCATGAACACCGGCCGGCTGAGCCTGGCCACCCTCAACGGCATGATCTTCGACGAGGTGCTGGCCCGCGGCGCGCACGATGCCGGGGTGACGGTCACCCGGCGCGACGTCCAGCGGTGGCGGGCCCAGGCGGAGAAGCAGGCCGGCGGCGCCGACCGGCTGAAGGAGATGTGGCTCCAGCAGGGCATCGCCCCCGACGAGATCGACGCCATGGTCCGCAATCAGCTGCTGCTCGACGGCGTCGCCCAGCGGCTCGGCGCGGACCGCGGCAAGCCGCAGGGCCAGCAGAAGCTCGCCCAGGCACTGGCCAAGACCTCCCGGTCCATGGGGATCGACGTCAATCCCCGGTTCGGCAAGTGGGACGACCACCAGGTCATCCTCGGCGAGACCAAGGACCCGTGGATCACCAGGGAGCCGGTGAAGCAGCAGGCCTGAGCCCGGCTGTCTGCGGGTGGCCGGCGGTATCCGCCCACTGCAGCCGGCTGCCCACTGCCGCCGGCCGTCCATGCCGCCCGCCGCCCACCGGCTCCGGGCGTTGTCGGTGCGGTGCGTTACGTTCGAGGCGTGAACGCTGACGCCTCCGCCGCCGACACCGGCGCCGAAGCCCGCCCCGAGGGCACCGGCACCGGACGCCTGGTCCTGCTCACCACCAGCCACCGGGTCGCCCCCGGACTCCTGTCCTGGCCCGCCTGGCAGATCCTGCGCGGGGCGGACCGGGTGCTGAGCACCGACCCGGACCATCCGCAGCTGCCCTATCTGCGGGAAGCCGGCATCGAGGTGGAGACGGCCGCCCCCGCCGCCCGCGAACTCGTCGACTACTGCGTGCCGGGCGACCGTACGGCCGTCGTCCTGACCTCCGCGGACGGCGAGAGCGCGCTGACCGACGGCCTGGCCCGGCTGGCCGGTTCCGGCCGCGAGACCATGCCGGACCTGGAGCTGCTGCCCGGCTCCTACGACCTGCCCGGCGCCCGGCTGCTCGACCTCGTCCAGGTCATGGACCAGATCCGCGCCGCCTGCCCCTGGAGCAGCATCCGTACGCACCGCGACCTCGCCAAGTACGGCATCGAGGAGGCGTACGAGCTGGTCGAGGCCATTGAGGAGGACGATCGCGAGGCGCTGCGCGAGGAGTTGGGCGATGTCCTCCTCCAGGTCGTCTTCCATGCCCGGATCGCCCAGGACGACCCCGATGAGCCGTTCTCCCTCGACGATGTCGCGGGCGGGATCGTCGAGAAGCTGATCCGCCGCCATCCCCATGTCTTCGGGGAGGCGGACGCGGCGACCCCGGAGGACGTCAGGGCGCAGTGGCTGCGGGTGAAGGCGGAGGAGAAGCAGCGCGATTCGGTGACCGAGGGCGTTCCGCTGGCCCAGCCCGGCCTGGCGCTGGCGGCGAAGCTCGCCGCGCGCGCCCGTACGGCAGGGCTCGAGGTGGCACCCCCGGCCGGCCAGGGCATCGGGTACGAGCTCCTGGCGCTGGCGATGCGGGCCGAGGCGGAGGGGGTGGACCCGGAGGCGGCACTGCGCGCGGCGGCACGGGCCTACCGGGATGCGGTGGTGGCTGCCGAGGGCGAGGCCGGGACCGGGGCCGTCTGAGACCAGGGCTGTCGGAGACCGGGGCCGTCGAAGACCAGGGCCGTCCGAGGCCGGAGACTGTCCGAGTCCGGAGTCGTCTCAGGCCGGGGGCGCCGCCCTGTCACGACGTGACCCGAGCCGCCGCCCCCGTCATGACGTGAGCGGAGCTGCCGTTTCGCCGGTGGCCGACGCTTCCCGCTCCGCGGAGCAGCTCGCCGTCCTGCGACGGTGCCGTAGCCGGTCGGCGAGCCAGAGCGCCGCGACCGTCACCGCCAGTGCGGCGCCCAGCGCGCACACCCCGCCCCAGCCGCCGACGCCCCACACCACCGACGTCAGCGCCGAACCGACCGCCCCGCCCACGAAGTAGCTGGTCATATAGGCCGAGTTGAGGCGGTTGCGGGCCTCGGGGCGTACCGCGTAGACCAGGTTCTGGTTGCTGATGTGCACCGCCTGCGCGGACAGGTCCAGCACGATCACCCCGGCCAGCAGCGCCGCCAGCGACCAGGCTCCGCCCGCCCCGCCGGCCGCGAGCAGGCCCCAGGACCCCAGGAGCAGGAAGGCCGCGGCGCCGGTGACACGGTGCGCCAGACCGCGGTCCGCCAGCCGTCCGGCCACCGAGGCGGACAGCGAACCGGCCGCGCCCACCAGCCCCAGCAGACCGATGGCCGACTCCTGCCAGCCGTAGGCCGGGCCGGACATCAAGAACGCCAGCGCGGTCCACAGCACGCTGAAGCCCGCGAAGGTCAGGGCGCCCAGCGCACCGCGCCACCGCAGCACCGGCTCCTGGGCGAACAGCGCCAGCGTGGAGCGCAGCAGCGCCGGATAGCGCAGCCCGGCGGGGGTGCGCAGTGCGGGCAGCCGGAGCCGCAGCAGCACCGCCATCAGCAGCATCAGCGCCGCGTTGACCCAATACACGGTGCGCCAGCCGCCCAGCTCGGCGAGGAGACCGGCCGCCGTACGGGCCAGCAGGATGCCCAGCAGCAGCCCGGTCATGACGGTGCCGACGGTCCGGCCGCGTTCGGCGGGCGCCGCGAGGGTCGCCGCGTAGGGCACCACGACCTGGGCGGCGACCGAGGCCAGTCCGGTCAGTGCGGTGCCGGTCAGCAGGAGGGCGGCGTTCGGCGCGCTCGCGGTGACGGTGAGGAAGGCCGCGGTCGCCGTGGTCAGGGTGACGGCGAGCCGGCGCCGCTCCAGCAGATCGCCGAGCGGGACGAGCAGCAGCAGGCCGAGGCCGTAGCCGACCTGGGCGACGGTGACGACCAGCGCGGAGGTGGACGCGGACAAGTGCAGATCGCGGCCGATGACGTCCAGCAGCGGCTGGGCGAAGTAGTTGCCCGCGACGGACAGTCCGGTGGCGACCGCCATCAGCAGCAGCGTGCCGCGCCCCAGGCCCGGCCGCGGGTCCGCCGGGCCCCCGGCGGCCGCCTCCGGTATGCGCCCGGTCATGCGCTCGGTCTCCATCAGATGCCCTCCCGTGCGGTGCCCACGGCCACCGTGGCGGCGGGCGTCTCCCAGCCTGGGCCCGGGCCATCGATGAGTCCAACACATTGTTGTCATCTCATCCATCGTGAAAGGAGATGGCTGCTCCTAGGATCGGTGGCATGGAGCTCCAGCAGATGCGCTATGTGGTCGCGGTGGCCGAGGCCGGTGGGTTCACCCGGGCCGCCGAGCGCTGCCATGTGGTGCAGTCCGCGCTCAGTCATCAGATCGCCCGGCTGGAGAAGGAGCTCGGGGCCCGGCTCTTCGACCGGACCAGCCGCAGGGTCCGGCTGACGACCGCCGGTGAGGCCTTCGTTCCGGTGGCGCGGCAGGCGCTGGAGGCCGCCGAACGGGCCCGCGCCGAGGTGGCGGCGGCGACCGGGGAGGTGCGCGGGCGGCTGGCCGTCGGTGCGATCTCCACCGTCGCGGCCGTGGATCTGGCCCGTGAGCTGGGCGCTTTCCGGACGCGCTGTCCCGGGGTGCGGATCAGTCTGCAGATGGAGATGAGTGACCGGCTCCTCGAACAGGTGCGGCAGGGCGCCCTGGACGTCGCCTTCGTCGGGCTGGTGCCCGGCGCCCGCACCGTCGGCGTACGGGAGAAGGAGCTGGCGCGCGGTGAACTGGTCGCCGTGGTGCCGCCGGGGCATCCGCTGGCGGAGCGGGAGTGGACCACGCTGTCGCGGATGGCGCGGGAGACGTTCGTCGACTTCACGGCGGGGTCCGCGGCCCGCAGGCAGCGCGATGAGGCGTTCCGTGCGGCGGGGCTGACGTCGGAGGTGGCGTTCGAGGTGACCACCGTCGAGTTCCTGGCGAAGCTGGTGCGGGCGGGCCTGGGTGTCGGGATGGTGCCGGAGGCCATCGCTTCCGAGCTGGGTGGGCTGCACATCGTGCGGGTGCGGCCGGCGCCCGAGCGCACCGAGCGGGTGGTGTGGAGCGGTCTCGGCCCCTCGCCGGCGGCCGTGGCGTTCCTGACGGGGCTGGGGGTGGATCCGGCGTAGCGCTGGGGGTGCGAGGGGGTGCGGCGGGCGCCGGACAGCGCGCGGGCGCACCACGGTGTGCCCAACGGTTACGGTCGGAAGGTGCACGACAAGCCCGACGCCCCCGATGCCGACGCCTCCGCGGTCCACCCCGATGCCGACGCCTCCGCGGTCCACCCCGATGCGGACGCCGCCGCGGGCCACCCCGCCCCCGATGCCGTCGTGGGCCACCCCGCCCCCGACGACTCCGCGGACCGCCCTGGCCCGGACGTCCCCGCCTCCGCCGGCTGCCCCGCCTCCGACGCCCCCGCGGGCCGTCCATCCCCTGCCGCCGACGCCCCCGCGGGCTGCCCCGCCGCGCCCGCCCCCGAGCTGTTCACCTGGGAGTTCGCCGCCGACCCCTACCCCGCGTACGCCTGGCTGCGGGAGCATGCGCCGGTGCACCGGACCGAGCTGCCCAGCGGCGTCGAGGCCTGGCTGGTGACCCGTTACACCGAGGCGCGGCAGGCGCTCGCCGACGGCCGGCTGTCGAAGAACCCGGTGCACCACAGCGAGGCCGCGCACGGCAAGGGCAAGGTCGGCATCCCCGGTGAGCGCAGCGCCAACCTGATGACGCATCTGCTCAACATCGACCCACCGGACCACACCCGGCTGCGCCGGCTGGTCTCGAAGGCCTTCACCCCGCGCCGGGTGGCCGCCTTCGCCCCGCGCGTCCAGGAGCTGACCGACCACCTCATCGACCAGTTCGCGGCGAAGGGCGAGGCCGACCTCATCCATGAGTTCGCCTTCCCGCTCCCCATCTACGCGATCTGCGATCTGCTGGGGGTGCCGCGCGAGGACCAGGACGACTTCCGCGACTGGGCGGGCATGATGATCCGGCACGGCGGGGGGCCGCGCGGCGGTGTCGCCCGGTCCGTGAAGAAGATGCGCGGCTATCTCGCCGAGCTGATCCACCGTAAGCGCGAGTCGCTGGGGGACACCGCGGAGGCGGACGAGGATCTGATCTCCGGCCTGATCCGCGCCTCGGACCACGGTGAGCACCTCACCGAGAACGAGGCCGCCGCGATGGCCTTCATCTTGCTGTTCGCCGGTTTTGAGACGACCGTGAACTTGATCGGTAACGGCATCTACGCCCTGCTGCGCCACCCGGCCCAGCGCGAGCTGCTGCAGAAGTCGATCACGGCGGGCGACACCGATCTGCTCACCACCGGCATCGAGGAACTGCTCCGTTACGACGGCCCCGTGGAGCTGGCGACCTGGCGGTTCGCGACGCAGGAGCTGACCCTGGGCGGGCAGCGGATCGCGAAGGGCGACCCGGTCCTGGTGGTGCTGGCCGCCGCCGACCGCGATCCGGCGCGCTTCGCCGAGCCGGATGTCCTGGATCTGACCCGTCGTGACAACCAGCACCTGGGGTACGGGCACGGCATCCACTACTGCCTGGGTGCGCCGCTCGCCCGGCTCGAAGGACAGGCCGCTCTGGCGACGCTGCTGACCCGGCTCCCGGACCTCCGGCTCGCCGTGGAGCCGGACGCCTTGCGCTGGCGTGGCGGGCTCATCATGCGCGGACTGCGGTCGCTGCCGGTGGAGTTCCCGCCCGAACGCCCTGACCAGCAACAAGGTCAAAAGTGACAGAGAGTCAGGCGCGTGACCTTCGCGTGATCTGCACTACACCGACTTGTGACTACCCGTGACCCCGGCTACCTTTCCACCGACGATCGACGGGCTTGGCCCGATCGGCCGAAGCGGTGATGTGGGGGACCGGTGTAACGGTGCGCCTCGTGCGCGTCGGCCGGGCTGGTAACCCGTCGAGCAGCTCGCAGAGCTCGTCGTACAACTCAACCGCCGCGCGAAAGGCATCCGCATGCGTTCCGGGAACGGCCGACACCGTCGACCCCGCCAGGCACCGGCCATCTTTGTCACGGCGGGAGTGACCGGCGCCGGTTTCGCCCTGCCACTGCTCGCCGCGAGTGGCGCTCACGCCGCCGACACCGCGACCTGGGACAAGGTCGCCCAGTGTGAGACCGGCGGCGTCTGGAGCGCGGCTTCGGGCAACAGCTACTACGGCGGGCTGCAGCTCACCCAGGAGCTGTGGGACAGCTACGGCGGCTCGTCCTACGCCTCGCGCCCCGACCTCGCCAGCCGCTCCCAGCAGATCGCGGTGGCCGAGTCGATCCTCGACCACCGCGGCCCGGACGTCTGGTCGAGCTGTGCGGTGAGCGCCGGTCTGACCAAGGACGGCCAGGCGCCGGAGGTCGACCCGGGCAGCACCGCCACTCCCTCGCCCGACCCGTCGGACGACGGCGGCTCCCCGGACCCCTGGGACTCGTCCGGCACCCCTGACGCCTCGGACTCCACCGGGACGCACGACCGGCCCGGCGACGAGTCGTCCGATCCGACGCCGTCGCCCGACGCCTCGGACTCAGCCGGGACGCACGAGCCCGGCGACGGGGCCTCCGACCCGGCGACGCCGGGCGACCGGGCCGACGACCCGTCGCGGTCCGCCGACCCGTCAGCCGACCCGTCCGACGACCCGTCGCGGTCCGGCGAACCCTCCGACGAGCCCTCCGGCGGCCCGTCCGACGGCGGCAGCCGTACGGACACCACCGGCACGCCGCGGGAGACGCCCGCGAAGGGCAAGCACCGCGGCGGCACGGGCGACGAGGGTGCCGACGGCGGCGGCAGGTCCTCCGGCGGCCGGCACGCCTCGCGTGGTGACGCCGAGCGCACCGGCCCGGCGGCCGACGGCGACTACACCGTGCGCCCCGGTGACACGCTGTCAGCCATCGCCTCGGCCCACCGGCTGTCCGGCGGCTGGACCGCCCTCTACGACCGCAACGAGGACGTCATCGGCTCCGACGCGGACCTGATCAAGCCGGGCCAACTGCTCGATCTCGGGCACTCCGCGGGGTAATTCGCCGCCGTTCGACCGCTTTTGGGAAAGTGAGACAAGGGTCTCGTTGACTCAGGCGAACCCCGGTGTGTGCCGCCTCGGCAAACCGGGGTTCACCTGCGAGTATGTGACCCACTCGTGATCAAAAGCGGTCAACTTGGTTCAGATGGTGGGGTTTGAACCCCAAGCCCATTACTGCTTAACGTCAGGACCGCTCGCCAAAGCGGGCCCTTTGATCACACGCCGAGTCCTGCCGGTGATCGGAGGCACTTGACGCGCAAGCGCCGAAGGCAGGAGCGGGGGAACCAAGGTAAGTGCCGGCCCCGCCCGTGAAAGCGGGTCAACCGGCTTGGGGTGAAGCCACGTGCGCCACGCGCACACGGCCGGGCGATTCTCACAGCCCGAACCCGACAGCTCACCTCGTAGGCGTCGGTGAGGAAACGAACCAACCATGCTGATCATCAAGGGCAAGCACCGTCGTCCGTCCAAGGCCGTCCGCGTCGCCACCCTCGCCGGCATCGCCGGAGCTGCCGTGGCCGTCCCGCTGATGGGTGCCACCTCCGCCTCCGCCGCCTCCGTCTCCACCTGGGACAAGGTCGCCCAGTGCGAGTCCGGCGGCAACTGGTCGATCAACACCGGTAACGGCTACTACGGTGGCCTGCAGTTCTCCAACTCCAGCTGGGCCGCGGCCGGTGGCACCAAGTACGCCGCGCGCGCCGACCTGGCCAGCAAGTCCCAGCAGATCGCCGCCGCCGAGAAGCTCCTCGCCATCCAGGGCCCGGGCGCCTGGTCCTGCGCCGGCGCCGGCAACCTGACCTCCGGCGGCCCCGCGGCCGACGTCGACACCTCCGGCTCCGCGCAGACCAAGTCCGCGCCCCAGCAGGACCAGGGCTCCGCCAAGGCCGAGACGAAGAAGGCCCCGGCCGCTCCCGAGCAGCACGCCTCGCGCTCGACCGAGCGCAAGTCCATGGGCCACGGCAACTACACCGTCAAGGCGGGCGACACCCTCGCCAAGATCGCCAAGGCGCACGGCAGCGACTGGAAGTCCGTCTACAAGGCCAACAAGTCGGTCATCGGCGGCAACCCGAACCTGATCTTCCCGGGTCAGAAGCTCAACGTCTGAGTCTCCTCTCACCGGGACCAGGTGGGCTCGAGCGGCGGGCCCCCTTCCTGTGTGAGACCGCTGTGAGACAGCTTCCGGTGTGACAGCCCCGCCCGGCGCGCGCTTGCTCCAGCGCGCCGCGGCGGGGCTTCTCTCATCCGGCGCCGTGACCGGGCCGCCGCAGCCGAGGTGGCCGCACGCCGGTGACCGGCGCCGTTCCAGGTTTTTCCCGTTCAGCGAACAATGCCCTCAAATGTCCAGCGAACTGGGCCTTTGGGAAGTTTTCCGGGTCGTTCCGTCCCACGGAGCGGGCCAAGGGCAGGCTGACGCACCCGGGGCCGTTAGGCTCATGCGCAGAACGCCAGACACCCACGAAGGAGACAACGTGCCGTCGATCGACGTCGTCGTAGCCCGCGAAATTCTCGACTCGCGAGGTAATCCCACGGTCGAGGTCGAGGTCGGCCTCGACGACGGCAGCACCGGCCGTGCCGCCGTGCCGTCCGGCGCCTCCACCGGCGCCTTCGAGGCCATCGAGCTTCGTGACGGCGACCCGAACCGCTACCTGGGCAAGGGCGTGGAGAAGGCCGTCCTGGCCGTCATCGAGCAGATCGGCCCGGAGCTCGTCGGCTACGACGCCACCGAGCAGCGGCTGATCGACCAGGCCATGTTCGACCTGGACGCCACCGACAACAAGGGCTCGCTCGGCGCCAACGCCATCCTCGGCGTCTCCCTCGCCGTCGCGCACGCCGCCTCCGAGGCCAGCGACCTCCCGCTGTTCCGCTACCTCGGCGGCCCGAACGCGCACGTCCTGCCCGTCCCGATGATGAACATCCTGAACGGCGGCTCGCACGCCGACTCCAACGTGGACATCCAGGAGTTCATGATCGCCCCGATCGGCGCGGAGTCCTTCTCCGAGGCGCTGCGCTGGGGCGCCGAGGTCTACCACACCCTCAAGAAGGTCCTGAAGGAGCGCGGGCTGTCCACCGGCCTCGGTGACGAGGGCGGCTTCGCCCCGAACCTGGGCTCCAACCGCGAGGCCCTGGACCTCATCCTGGAGGCCGTCAAGCAGGCCGGTTACGCCCCCGGCCAGGACATCGCGCTCGCGCTGGACGTCGCCGCCTCCGAGTTCTACAAGGACGGCAAGTACCAGTTCGAGGGCAAGGACCGCTCGGCCGCCGAGATGACCGAGTACTACGAGGAGCTGGTGGACGCCTACCCGCTCGTCTCCATCGAGGACCCGCTGTTCGAGGACGACTGGGCCGGCTGGAAGGTCATCACCGACAAGCTCGGTGCCAAGGTCCAGCTCGTCGGCGACGACCTGTTCGTCACCAACCCCGAGCGCCTGGCCCGCGGCATCGAGGAGGGCTCCGCCAACGCGCTGCTGGTGAAGGTCAACCAGATCGGCTCGCTGACCGAGACCCTGGACGCCGTCGAGCTGGCCCAGCGCAACGGCTTCAAGTGCATGATGTCGCACCGCTCCGGTGAGACCGAGGACGTCACCATCGCCGACCTCGCCGTCGCCACCAACTGCGGCCAGATCAAGACCGGCGCCCCGGCCCGCTCCGAGCGCGTCGCCAAGTACAACCAGCTGCTGCGCATCGAGGAGATCCTCGACGACGCCGCGGTCTACGCCGGCCGCTCCGCCTTCCCGCGGTTCCGCCACGGCAGCTGACCGCAGACGGCTCGCTGCCCGCCCGACCGGGGCAGAGGGCCGATCGGGCGAGGCAACCGCCCGGCACCCCGTACGTCCCCGGCGACGGTCCCGTACCGTTGCCGGGGACGTAGCTGCTTGAAGCAGTCAGGCGTCCGTCAGTGAAGGGGAGGCGACGTGCCCGCGGACCGGTTCTCGACCGCGACCCGACTCAAGGCGCTCGGCGAGCAGGCCGCCGCCCGCGTCTACCGCGCCCGCCCGCCCCGACGCAACCGCCTCACCGGCCGCGCCGCCCTGCTGGCGCTGGTGATGTGCTCCCTGGTGGTCGCCCTGGCGTACCCGATAAGGCAGTACGTCTCCCAGCGCTCCGACATCGCCGACCAGCGTCGCAAGGCCCAGGAAGCGGGCGCCGCCCTCGACCGGCTGCGCGAGCAGAAGGCCCGCTGGCAGGACCCCGACTTCGTACGCCAGCAGGCCCGGCGGCATCTGCACTACCTCCTGCCGGGCGAGACCGGCTATATCGTCCAGGACGGCTCCGCCGCCGGCTCCGCCCCCAAGGGGCCGCAAGCGGCGCAGCGCCCCTGGTACGAGAATCTGTGGGACACCGTCGACGCGGCCGACAAGCGGTAGCCCCCGGCTGCCCGTACCGCCGCCGGGCGCCGGCCCGTAGTGTCGGGGCCGGACGGCCCGCCCCGCCGCCACCTCACCACTCACCTCACCGAAAGCGCACATGGACACCCCCCCGCCCCAGACCGAGCCCACCGAGCCCACCGACGCGGACATCGCCGCCTTCCGGGAACAGCTCGGCCGCCCGCCGCGCGGCCTGCGCGCCATCGCGCACCGCTGCCCCTGCGGGCAGCCGGATGTCGTCGAGACGGCGCCGCGCCTGGAGGACGGCACGCCCTTCCCCACGCTCTACTACCTCACCTGCCCGCGCGCGGCCTCCGCGATCGGCACGCTGGAGGCCAACGGCGTGATGAAGGAGATGACCGAGCGGCTGGCGACCGACCCTGAGCTGGCTGCCGCCTACCGGGCCGCCCACGAGGACTACATCCGGCGGCGGGACGCCATCGAGGTGCTGCAGGGCTTCCCGAGCGCGGGCGGTATGCCGGACCGGGTCAAGTGCCTGCATGTCCTCGTCGGCCATTCGCTGGCCGCCGGGCCGGGCGTCAACCCGCTCGGCGACGAGGCTCTGGCGATGCTGCCGGAGTGGTGGAAGAAGGGGCCGTGCGTGACCCCCTGCCAGGACACCTCCGGCGGCCAGGACGCCCCCGGAGCCCAGGACGCTGCCGAAGGAGATGCCAAATGAAGCGGGTCGCCGCCATCGACTGCGGTACGAACTCCCTCCGGCTGCTGGTCGCGGACGTCACCGTGCCCGAGGACACCTCCGGGCCCGGGGCGGCGGGAGAGCTCAAGGACCTCGAACGCCGGATGGAGATCGTCCGGCTGGGACAGGACGTGGACCGCACCGGGCGGCTGGCGCCCGAGGCGCTGGAGCGCACCTTCGCGGTCTGCCGCGAGTACGCCGCGGTGATCAAGGGCCTGGGCGCCGAGCAGGTCCGCTTCGTGGCGACCTCCGCCTCCCGGGACGCGGAGAACCGCGAGGACTTCGTCCGCGGTGTGCGGGACATCCTGGGCGTGGAGCCCGAGGTGATCACCGGCGACCAGGAGGCGGAGTTCTCCTTCATCGGCGCCACCAAGGAGCTCACCGGCCGCGCGGATCTGGCGCGTCCCTTCCTGATGGTCGACATCGGCGGCGGCTCGACCGAGTTCGTGCTCGGTGCCGACTCCGTCCGGGCCGCCCGCTCGGTCGACGTCGGCTGCGTCCGGATGACCGAACGGCATCTGGTGCACGGCGGTGAGATCAGCGACCCGCCGACCCCGGGGCAGATCAGCGCCATGAAGGCCGATATCGCCGCGGCGCTGGACCGGGCCGGGGAGACGGTCCCGCTGGACGAGGCCGCCACCCTCGTGGGCCTGGCCGGCTCCGTGACCACGATCGCCGCGATCGCGCGGGGCCTGGAGGGGTACGACTCCGGGGCCATCCACCACTCGGTGATCTCCCTGGCCGAGGTCCGCGAGATCACCGAGCGCCTGCTGTCCTCCACCCATGCCGAGCGTGCCGCCATCCCCGTGATCCACCCGGGCCGGGTCGATGTGATCGGCGCGGGGGCGCTGGTGCTGCTGTCGGTCATGGAGCGGACGGGCGCCGAGCAGGTCATCGCCAGTGAGCACGACATCCTCGACGGCATCGCCTGGAGCCTCGCCGGCTGAGGGGTGCGCGAGAAGCGGCAGAGGCCGGCAACGGCCTCTGCCGAGGAGCCTTTTGAGCGGGTGTGATGCCCGTCTGAGCGCGCTTCGGGGGGCTCGGGAAGGCTCCGCGGAGGGGGCAGCGGAGAAAGTTCGTGAAATCCTTCACATGAAAATCCCTCCCGTTGGGCGAACAATCTGATCGTCCGACCCTCATTCGAAGGCTCCAGGGCCTCTCGACCCGGAAAATGCGCGGCGGCCGGTGCGCGGGCGACGCGCTCGCGGAGGCGGTGGTTCACCCGCCCGGCGGACGACAATCCCTGATCAACAGGGGTCTCCAACGCCTCGTGTCATACGGTGGTTCCGGTTTGGACTATGGCGTCGGTCACGAAGGCGGCGGAGTGTAGCAGATGCCTTTCGGTTGCTTGTGAAGGGGCTCACGAGCGACCCCCCATGTGGGGGTGGATACTCGATTGCATGAGCACCACGGAGCGTCCCAGGATCCTCGTTGTAGGCGGTGGGTACGTAGGCCTGTACGCGGCACGTCGCATCCTCAAGCAGATGCGGTACGGCGAGGCGACCGTCACGGTCGTCGACCCGCGCTCGTACATGACGTACCAGCCCTTCCTCCCTGAAGCTGCAGCCGGCAGCATCTCCCCCCGCCATGTCGTGGTGCCGCTACGACGTGTGCTGCCCAAGGCGGAGGTTCTCACCGGCCGGGTCACCACCATCGATCAGGACCGCAAGGTCGCCACGATCGCCCCGCTGGTCGGCGAGGCGTACGAGCTGCCCTTCGACTACCTGGTCATCGCGATGGGCGCGGTCTCCCGTACCTTCCCGATCCCCGGCCTGGCCGAGAACGGCATCGGCATGAAGGGCGTGGAAGAGGCCATCGGCCTGCGCAACCACGTGCTGGAGCAGCTGGACAAGGCCGACTCCACGACCGACGAGGACGTCCGCCGCAAGGCGCTGACCTTCGTCTTCGTGGGCGGTGGCTTCGCGGGTGCGGAGACCGTCGGTGAGGTCGAGGACATGGCCCGCGACGCCGCCAAGTACTACAACAACGTGAAGCGCGAGGACATGCGCTTCCTGCTGGTCGACGTCGCCGACAAGATCCTCCCCGAGGTCGGCCCCAAGCTCGGTGCCTACGGCAAGGAGCACCTCGAGAGCCGCGGCGTCGAGGTCTACCTCAAGACCGGCATGGACTCCTGCGTCGACGGCCACGTGAAGCTCAACAACGGCCTCGAGGTCGACTCCAACACCATCGTGTGGACCGCCGGCGTCAAGCCGAACCCGGCGCTGGCCCGCTTCGGTCTGCCGCTCGGCCCGCGTGGCCACGTCGACACCGGCACCACCCTCCAGGTGCAGGGCACCGACTACATCTGGGCGGCCGGCGACAACGCCCAGGTTCCGGACGTGGTCGGCCGCAAGAACGGCAACGAGAACGCCTGGTGCCCGCCGAACGCGCAGCACGCGCTGCGGCAGGCCAAGGTCCTCGGCGACAACGTGCTCTCCGGCATGCGGGGCTTCCCGCAGAAGGAGTACAGCCACGCCAACAAGGGTGCGGTCGCCGGTCTGGGCCTGCACAAGGGCGTCGCGATGATCGTCATGGGCAAGGTGAAGATCAAGCTCAAGGGCCGTCTCGCCTGGTACATGCACCGCGCGTACCACGGCATGGCGATGCCGACGTTCAACCGCAAGATCCGGGTCTTCGCGGACTGGACGCTGGCCATGTTCCTCAAGCGCGAGGTCGTCTCGCTCGGCGCCATGGAGAACCCCCGCGAGGAGTTCTACGAGGCAGCCAAGCCGGCGCCGGCCCCGCCGACCGCCGCCGAGGCCGGGGACAAGACCAAGGCCAAGGCTTCCTGAATCCCCGGTCGGGTACTCCGACCAGCCCGAAGGGCGTCCGCCATCCGTGGGGCGGGCGCCCTTTGGCGTGTCCGCTCTGGCGAAAACCGGCCGGTGTGCGGTTCTCTTGCGTGTGAACGGGACTATCCGGGCGCCCCATTGGCGTTTACGTGGTGGGTGAATCTTCTTTGCCCGACTCGTCAACACGGAGGTGTGCGACATGGCCGACGCCGCTGGACGGCTCACCAAGCTCGCCGAGGAGGTGCTGGGAGTTCCGCTCCCGGTGCGCATCCGAGCCTGGGACCGCAGCGAGTCGGGTCCGCCGGGGGCCCCCACACTCGTCATCCGCCATCGCCGGGCGCTGCGCCGGATGATGTTCAGGCCGGGCGAGCTGGGCCTGGCCCGCGCCTGGGTGGCCGGCGACCTCGACATCGAGGGCGATCTCTACGAAGCGCTCGACCGGCTCGCCGGACTGATCTGGGAGCGCAGCGACGCCCCCACGCCGCACCGCGCCCCCGCGCTGCGCGCCCTGGCCCGCCCCGAGATCCGCGCCGCCGCCCGGGAACTGCTGACCCTGGCCGGCGCCCCCGTCCCGCCGGCGCCGCCCGCGGAGGAGGTCAGACGCCGCCGCGGACCGCTGCACACCCTGCGGCGCGACAAGGAAGCCATCAGCCACCACTACGACGTCGGCAACGACTTCTACGCCCTGGTGCTCGGCCCGTCCATGGTCTACTCCTGCGCATACTGGGGGACCGCCGAGGACGGCGTCGCCACCCTGGAGGACGCCCAGCGCGACAAGCTGGACCTGATCTGCCGCAAGCTCGGTCTCCGAACCGGCCTGCGGCTGCTGGACGTCGGCTGCGGCTGGGGCTCGATGGTGCTGCACGCGGCCCGCGAGTACGGCGTTCGGGCGGTCGGCATCACCCTCTCCGAGGAGCAGGCCACCTTCGCCCGTAAGCGCATCGCCGAAGCCGGGCTGGCCGACCGCGTCGAGATCCGGGTGCAGGACTACCGCGAGATCCATGACGAGCCGTTCGACGCGATCTCCTCGGTCGGGATGGCCGAGCACGTCGGCCGCACCCAGTACGCGGAGTACGCCGACGCCCTGTACGCGCGGCTCAAGCCCGGCGGGCGGCTGCTCAACCACCAGATCGCCCGGCGGCCGGTCCCGGACGAGGAGGCGTACCACGTCGACGAGTTCATCGACCGCTATGTGTTCCCGGACGGCGAACTGGCGCCGCTCGGCCGCACCGTCGGCCAGCTGGAGGAGGCCGGATTCGAGGTGCGGGACGTGGAGGCGATCCGGGAGCACTACGCCCTGACGCTGCGGCGCTGGGTCACCAACCTGGAGGAGCACTGGGACGAGGCGGCGCGGCTCACCTCCGTGGGCCGGGCCCGGGTGTGGCGGCTGTACATGGCCGCGTCCGCGCTGTCCTTCGAGCGCAACCGGATAGGAGTCAACCAGGTGCTGGCCGTCCGTACACCGGAGCCCGGGGCCTCGCACATGCCGTTGCGGGCGCGTGAGTGGCGCACCGACACCCACCGCGGCTGAACGACGCCGCCCACCGCGGCTGAACGACACCCGCCCGCCCGCTGCCGTGAAGGAGCGGGCGGGCGGGCAACGGGGCCGGCGCCGGGGCGCTATTCGGCCTTGATGGCGGCCAGCATGTTCAGCCTCGCCGCCCGGAACGCCGGCCACAGGGCGGCCAGTACGCCGACGAGCGCGGCCAGCCCGAGGAAGATGCCCATCCGGGCCCACGGCAGCACCAGTTCGTAGGTCGGCAGGTGGGCGCCGATCAGCTCACCGACGGCCCAGCCCATGAACACGCCGAGCCCGATGCCGAGCACCCCGCCGAACAGCGAGATGACCAGCGACTCCAGTCGCACCATCCGCTTGATGCCGCGCCGGTCCAGGCCGATCGCCCGCAGCATGCCGATCTCCTGCGAGCGCTCGAAGACCGACATCGCCAGGGTGTTGACGACCCCGAGCACCGCGACGATCACGGCCATGGCCAGCAGGCCGTAGAGCATGTTCAGCAGCAGGGTGAACATCGAGGCGATGGCGTTCGAGACGTCCTTCTTGTCCGCGACGGTGACCGCCGGGTTCTTGCCGAGCGCCTTGACCAGGTTGTTCTTGTGCGCGTCGGTGGCGCCGCCGGACATCTTCACCAGGAGCCGGCTGTCGCTGATGTCCTTCTGGTGCGGAGCCAGGGTGCGGTTGTCCAGGTAGACGCCGCGGAACATGTCGTTGCCCCGGTAGACGCCCCCGACCGTCAGCGTGGACTTCTTGCCGTCCTGGAACGTCACGGGGAGCCGCGAGCCGGCCCGCCAGCCGTTGCGGGTGGCGGTGTCCCGGTCCACCAGGACGCGGTCGCCGCGCAGGGTGCCGGACGCCCCCTCGCTGATGTCGAGCCGGACGAGCGAGCCGAACTGTGCGCCGTCGACGCCGGTCAGTGGGGTCGGCCGCCGGCCGGCGTCGCCGGTGCCGATCGCCGCCATGCCCTCGCGCAGCGGGGTGACGGCGGTGACGCCGGCCACCTCGCGGACCTTCTTCTCCGAGGTGGTGGGCAGTTGGGTGTGGCCCTCCATGGAGATGGTGTAGTCGGCCTTCAGCGCATCGACGGCCAGCTTGTCGATGGCCTGCTGCGTACCGCCCGCGATCACCGTCATGCCGGTGATCAGGGTCAGCCCGATCATCAGCGCGGAGGCGGTGGTGGCGGTACGGCGCGGATTGCGCAGCGCGTTCTGCCGGGCGAGGCGGCCGGAGGTGCCGAAGGCACGCAGGACGGGGGTGGCCAGCGCGATCAGTGGACGGGACAGCAGCGGCGTCAGGATGAACACGCCGATCAGTAGCAGCATCCCGCCACCGCCCAGCATCATCTTGCTGGTGTCGTCGCCGTCGTACATGGAAGTGGCGGCTATCACCGCGGCCGTACCGGCGCCCGCGACGAGCGCACCGAGGGTGTTGCGGACCAGCAGCGACTTGGTGGTGGCGACGGCGTGCACGCTGTTCATCGCGGCGACCGGCGGGACCTTCGCGCCGCGCCGGGCGGGCAGCCAGGCGGCCAGCACCGTGATGACGGTGCCGATGCCCAGGGCGGCGACGGCCGTGGAGGGCGAGACCACCAGCGGCCCCTCGGGGAACTTCGCGACGAAGCCGTTCAGCACCTCCCGCAGCAGTGCGGCGAGGCCGATTCCGGCCGCCAGGCCCGAGACACCGGCGATCGCACCGACCAGGAACGCCTCGATCAGCACCGAGCGGGTGACCTGGCGCCGGCTCGCGCCGACCGCCCGCAGCAGCGCCAGTTCCTTGGTGCGCTGGGCGACCAGCATGGTGAAGGTGTTGGCGATGAGGAAGATGCCGACGAAGAGCGCGACGGCGGCGAAGGCCAGCAGCGCGGTCCTCATGCCCTGCATGTTGTCGTCGATCGCCTTGGCTTCGGCGTCGGCGAGTTCCTTGCCGGTGGCGGTGGTGGCGCTGCCTTGGGGCAGCGCCTTGTCGATCGCCTGCCGCAGTGCGGACTGGGACGTCCCGGCCGCGGCCTTGACGTCGATCTCGGTGTATCCGCCGGACAGTCCGAACAGCTTCTGCGCGGTCCCGGTGTCGAACAGGGCAAGTGAGCCGCCGGCCGCGACCCGGCCGTCGTCGGTGGTGAAGATGCCGGTCAGCTTCTGCTGCCGGACCGGTCCGTCGGCGGATATCCGGACGGTGTCGCCGACGTGGTAGCCGCCCTTCGCCGCGGTGCCCGCGTCCAGCGCGAACTGGTCCGCGCCGGTGGGGGCCGTGCCCTGCTTCAGCGGATAGCGGGCGTCCTTGCCGTCCTTGCCGGGGAAGTAGTTGCTGCCGCGGCTGTTCTGGCCGGACGCGATCAGCTTGCCGTCCTTGTCGCTGATCCCGGTGAAGCCGTTGGCGGTGCCGGTGACGGAGGCGGCGCCGGGGAGCCGGGCCAGGGCGCCGAGCGCCTTGCCGTCCAGGCGGGGGTCCTTGGCAGTGGTGCCGGCGGGCCCGTCGGGCGACGCCGGCATCACGGCGACATCGACGTTGTCGAAGCTCTTCCGGGAGCTGGTGCGGAAGGCGTCGGAGATGGTCGAGGTGAAGACCAGGGTGCCGGAGACAAAGGCCACGCCGAGCATCACGGCGAGGACGGTCATCAGCAGCCGGGCCTTGTGCGCAAGCACGTTGCGCAAGGCGGTACGGAACATGGTGGGTCCTGGAGAAGAGGTCCGGAGTTCTGGCGGCGGCTGCTGATCAGGTCGTACGAGGCCGGGCGTCGAAGCCCTTCATGCGTTCCAGCACCATGTCGGCGGTCGGGTCGGGGAGGTCGTCGACGATCCGGCCGTCGGCGAGGAAGACCACACGGTCCGCGTAGGAGGCGGCGACCGGGTCGTGGGTCACCATCACCACGGTCTGGCCCAGTTCGCGCACGGAGTTGCGCAGGAAGCCGAGCACTTCGGAGCCGGAGCGCGAGTCGAGGTTCCCGGTCGGCTCGTCGGCGAAGATGATCTCGGGCCGGGAGGCCAGCGCACGGGCGACCGCGACGCGCTGCTGCTGGCCGCCGGAGAGCTGGCTGGGGCGGTGCTTGAGCCGGCCGGCCAGGCCGACGGTCTCCACGACGCGGTCCAGCCAGGCCCGGTCGGGCTTCCGGCCCGCTATGTCCATGGGCAGGGTGATGTTCTCCAGGGCGTTCAGGGTCGGCAGCAGGTTGAACGCCTGGAAGATGAAGCCGATCTTGTCGCGCCGGAGCTGGGTGAGCTTCTTGTCCTTCAGCCCGGTCAGTTCGGTGTCGCCGATCCTGGCGGAGCCGCCGGAGATCGAGTCCAGCCCTGCCATGCAGTGCATCAGGGTCGACTTGCCGGACCCGGAGGGGCCCATGATCGCGGTGAACTGGGCCTGCCGGAATTCGACGGAGACCGCGTCCAGGGCGACCACCTGGGTCTCGCCCTGTCCGTAGACCTTGCTGAGGTCCGTGGCGCGGGCGGCCGCCGCGGTGGCGCGGGGGGCGGTGGCGACGCCGGTGTGGGTGGTGGTCACGGGACGGGGCTCCTGTCGGGACGAAGGACCATCGCATCCGCGACGGCCATGAGGGCAGCTACCGCGGACGGAAGCGGACCTCTCCATCGTGGGACAGGGCGAGGGGCGCGGACGTCAACCCTTGTGCCCGTCCTGGGCCACACCTGGGAGGTAGCCGTGGAGCGCGTGTCATCCCTGGGGAGGAGCGGAACCCTGACGGGCGCTACTGCGCCCGGAGGGGTCGGACGGCCGGCGCCGCGGCGGCGCGGGGGCACGGAGAGGGCGTCGAGTTTCCGTCAATTCGGACAAGAAATTACGTTGCGGGGTCTCATGGCGAAGGCGGGCCTCAGGCATGTGCCCAAGGCCTGTACCCGGCGCTGATGCTCCCTCAGTTGCCAATAAAATAAGACAACCTCGGGAAGAGCGGCCGACTTGTGTCGTGCGCTGCGGGCTACGCTCGTGCTGCCTCTTTAGGGGTGGCATGGGGGAGCCCAGGCCCGGATGGTGGAATGCAGACACGGCGAGCTTAAACCTCGCTGGCCTACGGGCCGTGCCGGTTCAAGTCCGGCTCCGGGCACCGCTCAGCCGCAGCCTTGAGACCTTGAACAAACAACCATATAGATCCAAGGCCCCTGCCGCTCACCGGAACACGCCGGCAACACAGGGACTTTGACGGTGTGGACGACGGGAGTCGTGCGCGGAAAAGCGTGCCGGAAATATCCCGGGTTACCAAGTGAAGTGCCGCCATGACGGTATCGGGCAAACGCCTCTGCGGCCTGCCCTGAGCGCACCCCGTTCCTGCCGTGTCCCTGCGGACGGGGCCGCCCGTGATCTGCTGAGAAGCCGTCAACTGGACTGATCCGAGGCGAGCTTCGGGAGCGTCGGCCGGCCGTGGCGGGCAAGGCCCGCCGACGAGGTGACCGGCGGACGTGTGGGTTCTCCGCCTTCATGGCGCGGTGCTCGCCCCGAACGGGCAACGAGGGGCGCACTCCTGGCGCATACCCGCGGTAACTTGAATATTGGATTTTTCCTGCCCCGGTGAGTGCGATACCCGGCACCGCGCACTTCCTCTCCGGTGCCATCCGGCCGGCCGGTCCGTCCCGATCCGGAAAGTGTCATGCCACTTGTGTTGTCCGGGCTCGCTTTTGCCTTCTTCGCGCCGGGGTGTGGACGGCGAACGCGCCGGACGCCGAGGCGATCGCCGGGATTTCGGGAGTTTTGCGGCGTGAAAAGAAATGGCACCCAATCGCCTTCGGATGCGGTGCGGTGCGGTGCGATGCGGTGCGATGTGGCGGCCGCGCGCGAGGACGGGCGGCCCGCTCCGGCGTTCGAGGACGGCCGGCGGTTCCGAAACGGACGTGCTGTATGCCTGCCGCGGCCCGGCCCGGCCCGGCCCGGAATGGGCGAGCGGAATGGAGGAGCGGAATGGGCGGGCGGAGCGGGCGGGCGGATCGCGGTGGATTGTGCCGGCGCGGAGAGCGTGCGCGTTGTTGTGGGAGAGTCACAATGTACCGTCGCCGAAATCGGTCTGCTTGCCCCCTGTTTGGCGAGCTCAACGCTGCGATGATCTCTACGGGCCCGCCATGGGCTTTGTGCGGTTTCTATGAGATCAGAGGAGACGAAGATGACCGAGAACGGTCAGGTGCTGGTGACGGGTATCGGAGCGATGACTCCGGTCGGCGCCGATGCGTCATCGTCCTGGTCGGGGCTGCTGGCGGGAAAGTCCGGCGTGCGCGCGCTGGAGGAGGAGTGGGCCACGGACCTCCCGGTGAGCGTCGCGGCCGGACTCACCGAGGATCCGGCCGCCGCGCTGCCGCGTACGGAGGCCCGGAAGCTGGACCGCAGCGAGCAGTTGGCGATACTCACCTCGCGCGAGGCCTGGCAGGACGCCGGTGCACCCGAGGTCGAGCCCGAACGGCTGGCCGTGGTCATCGGTACCGGCACCGGCGGTGTGCTCACCACCCTCGGCCAGGACGACCTCTTCGAGAAGTCCGGGGCACGCCGGCTCTCGCCCTTCGCGGTTCCCATGCTGATGCCCAACGGACCGGCCGCCTGGGTGAGCATGGACCTGGGCGCCAAGGGCGGGGCCAGGACGCCCGTCAGCGCCTGTGCGTCCGGCGCCGAGGCGCTGGCGATGGGCCTCGACCTGCTCCGCGCCGGGCGGGTGGACGTGGTGGTCGCGGGCGGCGTCGAGGCCTGTCTGCACCCGTTCACCCTCGCCGCCTTCGCCCAGATGAAGGCGCTCTCCCCGCAGTCCGCGGACCCGGAGTCGGTGTCCCGCCCGTTCGATGCGGCCCGCAGCGGCTTCGTCATGGGCGAGGGCGCGGGAATCATGGTCCTGGAGCGCGCCGGGTTCGCCCGGGCCCGCGGCGCCACGGCGTACGGCACGCTGGCCGGCAGCGCCGTCAGCTCCAGCGCGAACCACATCACGGCCTCCGACGCGGCGGGCCAGGTCCACGCCATCGAACTGGCCCTGCGCGATGCGGACCTGTCCCCGCGGGACATCGGCCATGTGCACGCCCATGCCACCTCCACCGAGTCCGGCGACCTGGCCGAGGCCGAGGCGATCGGCCGTGCCGTGGGCACCCATGCCTCCGTCACCGCCACGAAGTCCATGACCGGCCACATGCTGGGTGCCTCCGGCGCGGTGGGCGCGATGGCGGCGCTGCTGGCGCTCAGGGACGGCGTGGCGCCGGCCGTCCGCAACCTCGACACCCTCGACCCGAGGATCGACCTGGACGTGGTGCAGGGCGGGAACCGGACCGGCCGCTGGAACGCCGCACTCGCCAACTCCTTCGGCTTCGGCGGTCACAACGTGAGCCTGCTCTTCACCAAGTGACCCCACGGGGAGGGGCCGCCACGGATGACGTGGCGGCCCCTCCCCGTGTGCAGTTGCCGGCTCAGCGCCGCGCGGGCGTCAGCGCCCTGCGGCGGCAGCGCCCGCGCTCAGCGCTCCACCAGCGTGAACAGGGCCTCCCAGCGGCCGACGACCTCGTCCGTGGAGAAGCGCTGGATGTTCTCCCTGGCCGCTTCGCCCATGGTGTCGCGGAGGTCCTTGTCGGACATCAGGGTGTCGAGATGCCGGGCGAATTCGGTGATGTTGCCCGGGGGAGCGAGGAGGCCGTCCACGCCGTCCGAGATGATCTCGTGGACGCCCGGTGCCACGTCGAACGCCACACACGGCACGGCCGTCGCCATGGCCTCCATGGGGGCCAGCGGGAAGCCCTCGCCCCGCGAGCTGAGGGCGAAAACCGCGCTCTGTCGCAGTGCGCCCGGCACATCGGCCGTCCGGCCCATCCAGGCGACCGTGTCCGCGATCCCCAGGTCGGCGGCCTGCTTGCGCAGCGTCTCCTCTTCCTCGCCGGAGCCGTAGATCCGCAGCGTCCAGTCGGGGTGCTGCGGCGCGACCTTGGCCCAGGCCTCCAGCAGCAGGTCCACGCCCTTCTCCTCGTGGAGCCGGCCGATGCTGACCACATTCTTGCAGGAGCGGTCCGAGGGGACCTCCGGGAAGAACGGCAGCGGGTTCGGCATGAAGCCGACATTGTCCATCCGCTGCCGGATCCAGCGGTCGGCGTCCTCCCGGGTGAGCGTCAGCATCCGGTCGACATCCGCGTAAAACCGCTTGACCCGGCCGAAGCGGGACGACCTACGGCAGGTTTCGAAGGATTCATGGCTCATACCGATCACGCTCAGACCGGCGGTGTCGGCCAGAGCCACCCACTCCATCGCCCACACCTGCGTGACGATCACGACGCCGCCCGGCTTCGCCGCCCGGAACAGCGCGCTCATCTTGGCCGCCTGCTCCTGCATACCCGCCTCGCGGGCGGCGCGGCGGCGCTGCTCGACGAGGTTGAGCTTGCCCTTGAGGCCCCTGAGGGGACGGACGGACGGCGGGTGCTGGGAGTAGAGCGTGGTGGTCTTGAACGGCAGGCCGGCCGCCAGCTCGTGGACCCGCTCCTCGGGGGGCGGCACCACGCCGACGATGTGCACCCGGTGGCCCCGCTCGCTGAACAGGCGCGCCATCTGGTGCGACCAACTGGTGACGCCACCCACCTCGTTGACGCTGTTGGAGACGAAGAAGATGTCCCGCGGCTCGGCTGCGTACGACTCGGTCATCAACGGCTCCACTGCGCGAAAAACTGATCGACGATGCTCTGGGCGGCGTTGCCCTGGTCGTATTCCCCGAACTTGGCGACGAATTCCTTGCGGCTCTTCGCGTATTCCGAGGACTGCGACTCGAAGGTCTTGATCGCCTGGTGGAAATCGTCCTCGGTGTGGACCACCGGGCCCGGTGCGTGCTCCAGCAGATCGAAGTAGGTGCCACGGTCCTCGTGCACATACTCGTCGTAGTCGTAGGTGAAGAACACCAGTGGCCGGTCGAGCAGCGCATAGTCGAACATCACCGAGGAATAGTCGGTGATCAGACCGTCGGCCAGCTCCAGCACCGGGGTCACATCGTGGTGCGCCGATACGTCGATGACCCGGCCCTGCACGGTCGGCGGCAGCACCACATGATTGAGGTAGTGCGAACGCACCAGGAGGACATAGCGGTCGCCGAACCGATCGGCGAAACGCTCCACGTCGAAGGGCAATTCGAAGCGCCCGTGCCGGCCGCCGGCCTTACGGAAGGTCGGCGCGTAAAGCAGCACGGTCTTGTCGTCGGGAATGCCCAACGTCGCTGCCAGCGGCCCGCGTTCGCGCACGCCCAGGTCCGCCTCCCGCTGCCGGGCGCGCACCAGCGCGTCGTTGCGCGGGTACCCCACCCGCAGCAGGGTCTTCTCCTTGAGCCGGAAGGCCCTGGCGAGGGTGTGCACATCGTGCTCGGAGCGGATCAGGAACCGGTCGAAGCGGTCCAGCGAACGCTGCTGCTCCGCCTGCTGCTGCCGGGTCTGCGCCTTCAGCGCCGGCTGGTCGAAGCCCATGTTCTTCAGCGCCGAGCCGTGCCAGGTCTGGAGGTAGGTGGTCTCCGGGCGCTTGGTGAGCTTGAGCGGGTAGCTCTGGTTGTCCACCCAGAACTCGGCCTGTGCCAGCGCCTTGAGGTAGGGCAGCGACCAGCGCTTGACGAGCGTGGCGTCCTTGGGGAAGCCCTTGGGGGAGCCCGCGTACGACCAGATGGCCTCGAACTTCAGGCCCTGCCGGCGCATCTCCTCGTAGAGGGCGCGCGGACTGTCGCTGTACTGCTTGCCCAGGTGGCTTTCGAAGACCACCGTGCGCTTCTTGACCGGCAGCCGGCTGAACACCTCGTGATAGGCGCGGATCTTGTTGTCGCCCGAGAGGACCTTGCCGCGCAGCGCCTTCGCCTTGCGGTAGCCGGTCTTGGCCAGCGTCCCCGGCTTGCCGTGCACCCCGCGGGTGATCAGTTCCTGTACGCGCTCGGCCTTGTCGCCCTCGCTGACCAGGCGGAAGGCCAGATGGCCCTTGGCCGAGACATGCGGTTCGAGGTGGTCGGCGACCATCCGGGTCAGCCGCGGCCGCACCGGCAGCGCCCCGGACAGCGCGGTGTCGGCGACGGTGAGCCGGCTCGTGGTGCGCACGCCGTCCACCTCCAGGCGCAGCCGTACGTCCCAGATGGTGTCGACGATGCCCAGCGGGCGCAGCTTCGCGGTGAGGTCGGCGACGGCCTCCCAGTGGATGGCGTCCCCGTCGTGGCGCAGCTCCTGCACCGGGAAGTGGAAGGTCTGCAGACTGCGCCGCCGGGCACTGAACTCCAGCCGGCCCTTGAGCCGCGCACCGGGCGGGATGACGCCGAGCGGGTTGGTGACCCTGCCGGTCAGCGAGACGGCCCGGCCTGACTCGCTGAAGCCGGTGAGCTGATTGCGCAGGAAAAGCTGGTTGACCGGCTTCTCGTGGTAGCCGATGTCGGTCACGTCCAGCACGCCGCGCCCGAACGCGTCGTCGAGGTGACCGCCGCACCAGTAGATCCGGCCGTCGTGCTCGGTGAGCGGCGAGGAGAGCTTGTTGCGGTTGATGAGCGTGTCGACCGCCGGGATCAGGTTGTCCCAGTCACCCTGCTGGAGCAGATACGCACAGATGGCCTGTATCGGCTGGACGTGCTCGTACGCCTCGGGAGCCACGCCGGCGAGGTATTCCCGGGAGAGCTCGGCGAACTCCCGGCGGTAGGCCTCGTCCCGGAACGGCAGATCCCGCAGATGCAGCACCAGGTCGTGCTTGAGGAATTTGATGTCCTTGGCGAGCTTCATCTCGGTGAGCCCGCGCTCCGCCAGCATGGCATCGATCCGCTTGTGGACCTCCAGCCGGTGGACGTAATTCCTCATCTCGTGCCGGCGGTTTGTCACCGACTTCACGGCGCCCTGCGTGTAGACATTCCAGAAATAGACCTGATTGGGGATCAGGGTGATGCGTTCCGCGGCGAGGTAGGCATCCGCGATAAACAGCAGGTCCTCGTAGAACAATCCCTTGGCGAAGTGGAGATTGTGTTCGATGAGGAATTCGCGCCGATAGCACTTGTTGGTGGAGAGGGTGTCCCACACGAACAGGTCCGGAAATTCCGTTACGGAATCGATGGTCCGGGTGGTGGAATACAGCCAGGAATACCACTCGTCCCGCTTCTGATTGCGGGTGTCCACGTGCAGTCGTACGCACTGACCGGAAACGATGTCGGAGCCGGTTTTCTCGGCGGCCTCCAGCATATTCCGGCACGCATTGGGTTCCAGGACGTCATCGCTGTCCAGGAACATGACGTAGCGGCCCTGGGTGTGCTGGATGCCGGCGTTGCGCGGCTCGCCGCATCCACCGCTGTTCTCCGGCAGCTGGAAGGCCCTGGCCCGCCCTGGGTGATCAGCGGCGAGTCGCTGCGCCACTTCGAAAGAACGGTCGGTGCTGCAGTCGTCGACGATCACCACCTCGACGTCCCGGAGCGTTTGATCCAGCACGGACTGAACCGCGGTCGGCAACCGGTCGGCGTCGTTGTAGACGATGACGACTACTGAGACGTCAGGCACAGGCACCTCAACCCTCTTTCGCTACTGTTTCCCGCCAGAATAGCCCTATCTGTACCCCCGGATAACAACCGGTCGCATCCATAGCGCTACGGACGGTGAGTCGGGGGAGAGCGGTGAGGGGTACTCCGGCGTTCGGATCTTGACCATGCGTCAGCCCTGCAGATCCACCCGCCGGGGCAGGACCGGCCGCCAGGGAAGACGGGTCCCCCCGCGAATCGGTTGCCTGCCGTGTCATGTGACGTCCGTTGCGATCAGACATTTATCGGATTCCGTGCGAAGTGGTCCGGGGAAGGGGTCCCCGGGGCGGCGGACGGAAATGGCAGTTCGAGCACGGCGGCTTCCCGCGACGACAACGGACGGCAACAAGAGGGCAACAAGAGGGCAACAAGAGAGCGGCAAGAGAGCGGCAAGAGCGTGAGGGGACACGGCGAGAGCACGGCAAGAGCACAGCAAGAGATCGAATATCCCGAATGACGAGTACGGGGGCGGGGAGACGGTGTAGCGGCAGGGGCGCCCTGCCCGTCGCGTGCCGCCTGTCCGGGCGGCCCTGCGGGCACCTCTCCGTCCTCTCGAACGTCCTCCTCACGGAGGAGGTGTCCGGGCGGGTTCGGGGAAAGATCCTGCTCGAGAACTAGCGACGCCCCTTTGCCAAGCCATTACGCTTGCCGTCGAGGCCGCGCAGGGCGGCCATGGAGGAGTGAGATGAGGAGCAGCAACCCGGTCTTCTCGCGACGGGGGTTCAGCCGCGCCACCGGCTACGCGGGCTTCAACGCACCGCCGCAGGCCGGGGCCGCCGCGAACCCGTACGCCGGAGCCAACCCCTACGCGCAGGGCGGCAACCCCTACGCCCAGGACCAGCAGCAGGTAACCCAGGCACCGCCGCAGTACAGCCCGCAGACCCGCCCGATGACGATGGACGACGTCGTCATGCGCACAGGCATGACGCTCGGCACGCTCGTCGTGGGCGCCACCGTCGGCTGGCTGTTCCTGACCGGGAGCCTCGGCTTCGCGTTCGGCGCGGGCCTGGTCGCGATGGTGCTGGGCGTCATCCAGTCCTTCAAGCGCACGCCGTCGCCCGCCCTGATCCTCGGGTACGCGGCGCTGGAGGGCCTCTTCCTCGGGGCGCTCAGCGGCTTCATCAACGACCTGCCGCAGCTGCACGGCGCCCCCATGCAGGCGGTGCTGGGCACGATGGCGGTGTTCGTCGCCATGCTGGTCGCCTACAAGACGCGGATCATCCGGGTCACCGCCCGGTTCACCCGCTTCGTGATCATCGCTGCCCTGGGCTTCTTCCTGCTGTCGATGGTCAACGTCCTGTTCATGGTGTTCAGCGGGAATGACGGCCTCGGCTTCCGCAGCGGCGGCATGGGCATCGCCTTCGGCATCGTGGGCGTGGTCCTCGGCGCGCTCTTCCTGGCGCTGGACTTCAAGCAGGTCGAGGACGGTGTCGCCTACGGTGCGCCGCGCGAGGAGTCCTGGCTGGCGGCGTTCGGCCTGACCACGACCCTGGTGTGGATCTACGTGGAGATGCTCCGGCTGATCTCCATCCTCCGGGGCGACTGACCCCGCACGAGGCCGGGCGCGCAAGGCGCCGTACGCGGCCTGTACGCCGTACGAAGGGCCCGCGGGCATCATGCCCGCGGGCCCTTCGGCGTGGTGAAGGAGGAGTGTCCTGAGCCGGACCGGGGCGGGGCCCCGTCACCGCGGATCAGAACTTGCGCGCGGCGCGCCTGAGGTCGTGTTCATGGACAATTGCCTTGGCGTGGCCGTAGGCGAGATTGTGCTCGCCACGGAGCCAGCTGACCTTTTCGTCGAAGCGGAAGAGAGCGGGGCCTTCCTCAACGGTGCGGAGCCAGTCGGAGATTTCCCGGCCGGTGCAGTGCGGGATACGGGAGAGCATGTTCCGGTGGGTCTCTTCTGAGAAGAGCTGAGACATCGGCGCCTCCGGACGCGGTCGATGCTGGTTCTTCAGCCCACCGTGCCTGAGCGTTCGGGCGTTGGCAACCACCCCGGGGTGGCGCATAGGCTCACGTCGTGCTTGACGTGACCCCCTTGCAGACCGCCGTGGACGCCCTCGCCGACCGGCTCCGATCGCTGCCGCAGAGCAGGCTCCACCAGGGGGCCGCGGCGGAAGGTCTGGCGCTGGCACGGCAGTTGGCGACCCGCGCGCAGCTGATCGAGCGGCCGGGTGAGCCTCCGCGGGAGCTGCCGGACGCCGGGGTGTTCGCGGCCGGCGACCAGCTGGCGGTGGCCGGCCACGATCTTGTCGAGGCGCTGCGCGCCGCGGCGGTGCGGATGGCCGGCGCAGCGGGGGATTCTGACGCGAAAAGGGCCCCCGCCGACGAACTGGCGGAGGCCGTGCGATGCGTCCGGGCGGCGGCGGAACGCTGCTGACGCGGACCGCCGCGCCGGGTCAGAGCGAGGCGATGACGCGGTCGGCGAGGATGTAGACGCTCTCCTCGCGGCTCTCGCCCCAGGAGAAGGTCAGCGCGTAGGCACCGGAGATACCGGAGCCGCCCAGCAGTACGGGCGTGTGCCCCGCCTGCAGTGCGCCGGCGACGCGCTCCGCGGTCTCGCGCTGCCCGGGGGTCAGGCAGAGCGTGGTGCCGTCGGTGAAGACGTAGACGTCCAGGGTGCCCAGCGGGCCGGGGCGGACGTCCGCGAGCGGGGTCGCCAGCTGCGCCAGTTCCTCCAGGCGCGCGACGGTGCGCTCGTGATCACTGATCACCGGGGACGGGGAGAAGTCGGGGTGCGAGGGGTGGCGCCGGCGCGCGGCGGCCAGCTCGGCGGACTCGGTCTCCTCGACCGGCTCCAACTCCGGCGCGTCCAGGGCGTCCATGGACTCCAGCGCGTCCATCGCTTCCAGGGCGTCCGGGCCCAGCAGCGGCTCCAGCCCGGCCAGATCCGCCTGGCGGGGCAGGAACGGCTGGATGTCGAACCGGTCGGCATCCTGGCGCTCGGGCAGCTCGCGCTGGTCGGCGCGGCCGTCGAGGAGTTCGTCGCCGAGGCCGGCTAGACCGCCCAGCAGCGACGGGGCGTCGGCGGCGTCCCTGGCCTCCTGCGCGGCCCAGAAGGCGCGGGCCTCGGCCAGTTCGCGTTCCCGCTCCTCGGCCAGGGCATCGGCGACGGCGGCGCGTATGTCGGCGAGCGGGGTCTCGGCGGCCGGGGTGGCGCGGGCGGCGGGGATGGCCACCGCGGCCGGGTGCACCGTCCCGGTGCCCGCGACAGCGTCCTGCCGGGCCGCGCTGAGCTCGGCGTGCAGCTCGGCGAGCTGGCGGCGCAGGGCGCGGGCGGTGTGCAGGGCGGCGGCGCCCAGCGCCACGGCGACGGCCGCGGCCAGCAGCAGGACGAGGGTGGTGACGCTCATGCCGAAACCTCTCTTCGTTCGGTCCCGCACGGGCGAGACGCGCACCCCTCGGGGATGCGCCCCCGGCCGGTGGCCGAGGGGTCCCCCGGGTGACGCTCGCTCATGCGTCCTCCCCACTTCGCTCGGCGGCCCTCACCTCTTCGCACGGGCCGCGCATCGGTACGTGGACTTCACCCGGCCTTCGGCCGGGGTGACCCCCTTGATGCGCTCACTCACGGGATCACTCCTGGTAGCGCCTCACTCACCGGCGTACTCCCGTTAGCAGAATGTTCTCCGACTTCCTACATCAGGCTGCCGGTGGTCGGCGACCGCTCCGGGTGCACTATGTCCCGAAAAGGAGGGGAGCCGGGGGCTCGTTCGCCCGGGCGGACCCCGCTTGACCTGCAAGAACGCCTCTCCCCCAGGGCGTTGGTCACAATCCTGGGGGAGATTGGGTCGCGATCTCGTTAACGAGTGGCGCAGGTCACGCCATGTCGCCGCCCGTATCCGGACGACAGCGATGGGTGTGCGCCGGGCGGTAGTTGGTCCGTTTTGTCGCGCTCCCTTGCGGGCGGCGCGAGGGCGGGCGCATGCGCCCGCGCGCGGGCCCGGCCGCCACCCTCTGCTACGACTCCGGCCGGCCGCGCCTGCTGCAGCTCAGCTCAGCCGCGCGTGCTTGTGGTCGCGCTGAGCTTCGCCTCCGCTGCGGGCAGGTGCCGGGCACTCGTTCCTCGCGCCCGACCCCTACCCTCCGCTGCAGCTCAGCTCAGCCGCTCGATGACCATCGCCATGCCCTGGCCGCCGCCGACGCACATCGTCTCCAGGCCGAACTGCTTGTCGTGCCACTGGAGGGAGTTGATGAGGGTGGTGGTGATGCGGGCGCCGGTCATGCCGAAGGGGTGGCCGACGGCGATCGCGCCGCCGTTGACGTTCAGGCGGTCCAGGTCGATGCCCAAGTCGCGGTAGGACGGGATCACCTGGGCGGCGAACGCCTCGTTGATCTCGACCAGGTCGATGTCGGAGACCGAGAGGCCGGCCCGCCGCAGCGCCTGCTTGCTGGCCTCGACCGGGCCGTAACCCATGATCTCGGGGGAGAGGCCGGAGACGCCGGTGGAGACGATCCGGGCCAGCGGCGTCAGGCCCAGCTCGCGCGCCTTGGTGTCGGACATGATGACCAGCGCCGCGGCGCCGTCGTTCAGCGGGCAGCAGTTGCCCGCGGTCACCAGGCCGTCGGGGCGGAAGACCGGCTTGAGGCCGGAGACGCCCTCGGCGGTGACGCCGGCGCGCGGGCCGTCGTCCTTGGCGACGACCGTGCCGTCGGGCAGCGTGACCGGGGTGATCTCCCGCTGCCAGAAACCGTCGTTGATCGCCTTCTCGGCGAGGTTCTGGGAACGCACGCCGAACTCGTCCATGTCCTGGCGGGTGACGCCCTTGAGGCGGGCGAGGTTCTCCGCGGTCTGGCCCATCGAGATGTAGGCGTCCGGGATCAGGCCGTCCTCGCGCGGGTCGTGCCAGTCGGCGCCCTCCTGCTCGGCGCGCGCCGCGGTACGGGCCTCGGCGTCGGCGAAGAGCGGGTTGTGGGTGTCGGGCAGGCCGTCGGAGCTGCCCTTGACGCTGCGCGAGACGGTCTCGACGCCGGCCGAGATGAAGACGTCGCCCTCGCCGGCCTTGATGGCGTGCAGGGCCATGCGGGTCGTCTGGAGCGAGGAGGAACAGTAGCGGGTGACGGTGCAGCCCGGGAGGTGGTCCATCCCCATCTGGACGGCCACGATGCGGCCGAGGTTGTGGCCCTGCTCGCCGCCGGGGAGGCCGCAGCCGAGCATCAGGTCGTCGATGTCCTTGGGGTCCAGCTCGGGGACCTTGGCGAGGGCGGTCTCGATGATCTTCGCGGTCAGGTCATCCGGCCGCAGATCCTTGAGCGAACCCTTGAAGGCGCGGCCGATCGGGGAGCGGGCGGCTGAGACGATCACGGCTTCGGGCATCACACGGCTCCAAGTGCGCAGGAATTGGGCGGACTGTGAGGGAAGTTACCTGCACGTAGTGCTGAGGTCACGGGGTCCGCGCTGTGATGCGGGCCTCTTTTCTAAGCGGGCGCTTATGTGAACGAGGAGAGGCCGCGGGGTATTCCCCCGCGGCCCCTGCCCGGAGGGTGCCTCCCTCCCCACCGCCTACCGCCGGCCGCTGCCCGGGGCGTGACGGGGCGGCCGCCCCGTCACGGGGTGACCGAGGACGGGTCCGTCGGCTCCGGCGCCGGCAGCTGGCGGCGCCTGCGGTGCTTGAGCAGCGCCCAGGGCGCGCGGGAGGCGGTGACCTCCGTGCCGCCCTCGGAGGCCGCCTCGGCGGCCGCCTGCTCGACCGGGAGCAGCCCCTCGCCGCGTGCGGGCTCCGGCTGCTCCTTCTCCGGCCACAGGCCGAGCGAGGCACACAGCGTCGGCAGCACGGCCATCGCGGCGGTGGCATAGCCCTCGGCCGACGGGTGGTAGTTGTCCGGCCCGAACAGCTCCCGTGGGCGCGCCTCGAATTCGGGGCCGAGCAGATCGCCGAGCGAGACCGTACGGCCGCCGCTCTCGATCACCCCGATGGTCTGGGCCGCGGCGAGCTGCCGGGAGAGCCGCCGGGCCACCCAGCGCAGCGGCTGGTAGACCGGCTCGATGGTGCCCAGGTCCGGGCAGGTGCCGACGACCACCTGGCAGCCTGCCGCACGCAGTGCGCGCACCGCCTCGGAGAGATGGCGGACGGACTGCGCGGGCGGCATCCGGTGGGTGACGTCGTTCGCGCCGATCATGATGACGCAGACGTCCGGGGTCTTGGTGCCGTCCGCCAGCATCAGCTCCACCTGGCGCGCCAGGTCGTCCGACTGCGCGCCGGGCAGCGCCACATTGCGGAAGTCGACGGGCAGCTCGGAGAGCGCGGCCAGGCCGGAGGCGAGCAGCGCGCCGGGCGTCTGGCGGGCGCGGTGGACGCCCTGGCCCGCGGCGGTGGAGTCGCCGAGGAAGCCGAGCCGCAGCGGCGCGCGGTCGGTGCGGTGGTCGAAGGCGGCGCCGTAACGGCCGTCGGCGCACGGCGGAATGTCGCTGGAGCCGCCGACCGTACGGCGCGCCAGCCGGACCTCGGTCAGCAGCACCCCGACGGTGGCCACCCCGAGCAGCCCGATCCCGCCGCCGCCGAAAGCGGCGGCGGTCGCGATCCGCCGGGCCACTCTGGCCCTGGACATCGTCATCGGCATGGGCCGGGCACCTCCCCGCGCAGTGCGGGCGCGCCCTGGCTCCGGGGCCGGACGCGCTCTTGAATCGGCAAGAACTCCTACAACAGGGTGTTGCCCGTTCCTGCACGGAACGCAACGCACCCCTCCTCTAACGGACCCGGGCAATAGGCTGGCCGTACGGGCGCAGGAGAGCGTGCCCCTGACCGCGGAGACCACCGTGCAGTTTTACGATTCGATGATTGAGCTGGTCGGCAACACCCCGCTCGTGCGGCTCAACAACGTCACTCGAGGGATCCAGGCCACCGTCCTGGCGAAGGTCGAGTACTTCAACCCCGGCGGGTCGGTCAAGGACCGGATCGCCGTACGGATGATCGAGGCCGCCGAGCAGTCGGGTGAGCTGCAGCCCGGCGGCACCATCGTCGAGCCGACATCCGGCAACACCGGTGTGGGCCTGGCGATCGTCGCCCAGCAAAAGGGTTACAAGTGCATCTTCGTCTGCCCGGACAAGGTGTCCACGGACAAGATCAATGTGTTGCGGGCCTACGGTGCCGAGGTGGTGGTCTGCCCGACCGCCGTCGACCCCGAGCACCCGGACTCGTACTACAACGTCTCGGACCGGCTGGTGCGCGAGACGCCCGGTGCCTGGAAGCCGGACCAGTACAGCAACCCGAACAACCCGCGCTCCCACTACGAGAGCACCGGTCCCGAGCTGTGGGAGCAGACCGCGGGGCGGATCACCCACTTCGTGGCGGGTGTCGGCACCGGCGGCACGATCAGCGGCACCGGCCGCTACCTGAAGGACGCCAGTGACGGCAAGGTCAAGGTGATCGGCGCCGACCCGGAGGGCTCCGTCTACAGCGGCGGCTCCGGGCGGCCGTATCTGATCGAGGGCGTCGGCGAGGACTTCTGGCCGACCGCCTACGACCGCACCGTCGCGGACGAGATCGTGGCGGTCTCGGACAAGGACGCCTTCCAGATGACCCGGCGGCTCGCCAAGGAGGAGGGCCTGCTGGTCGGCGGCTCCTGCGGGATGGCCGTGGTGGGTGCGCTGGAGGTCGCCGCCAAGCTCGGCCCGGACGACGTGGTGGTCGTGCTGCTGCCGGACAGCGGCCGCGGCTACCTCTCCAAGATCTTCAACGACGAGTGGATGGCCGACTACGGCTTCCTGGAGGAGGGCGGCCCCGCGGCGCGGGTCGGCGAGGTGCTCCAGCACAAGGAGGGCGCGCTGCCCTCGCTGGTGCACATGCACCCGGAGGAGACCGTCGGCGAGGCGATCGAGGTGCTGCGCGAGTACGGCGTCTCGCAGATGCCGATCGTCAAGCCGGGCGCCGGGCACCCGGACGTGATGGCCGCCGAGGTCGTCGGCTCGGTCGTCGAGCGCGAACTGCTCGATGCGCTGTTCACCCAGCGCGCCTCGCTGACCGACCCGCTGGAGAAGCACATGTGCCCGCCGCTGCCGCAGGTCGGCTCCGGCGAGCCGGTCGCCGATCTGATGGCGGTCCTGGAGAGCGCGGACGCGGCGATCGTCCTCGTCGAGGGCAAGCCGAAGGGCGTGGTGAGCCGGCAGGACCTGCTGGCCTATCTGGCGCGCGAGGCCGGCAAGTAGCAGCGGGACCCGGCGGCCGGGGCACGGGGCGGTGACCGTCCCGCGCCCCGGCCGCCGTCCCGTTCCACACCTGTCACGGCGTCAAGTGGACGTCAGGAAACGGGGCGTCGCCGCAAGGTGTACGTATGCGTCATGTTCTCGCAGCACGGGCTTAACACGCGTCGGGCAGATTGATGTCACGGCGACAAGGACCTCCGGAGCGGCTCCCGGACCTCCACCGTCGCCACCGGATGCGACGACCGGCATTACCCCGGAACGCGTCCCGTGCGGGGACCGCCGTCGTCCCGCCCCCGGCAGTGCCGGGGTGCGGCGGTCCCCGCACCCTCCGGCTCCCGCCGAAGTCTTCAGTCCGCTGCGGGCTTCAGGCTCCCGCGGCCTTCGGGCTCGCGGCCTTCGGGCTCCCGCAGTCGTCGGATCCGTGCCGTCCTCAGCCGCCTGCGTCGTCGCGGCGGTCCGTGCGTGAGCGCACCAGCCCGGGCAGGCCGCTGCCCTGTACGGCGTTGACGCCGACGATCCCGGCCCAGCACATCAGCAGTCCCGGTTGCCCCGCCAGGCTCGCGGCGATCGCGGACAGCGGCACGGCCAGCACCAGCGAGAGCGCGGCGAACCCGAACCGTTCCCAGAAGTCCCGGCCGCTGCCCGGGGGACGCGGCGGCCGGGCGCCGCGGGCCACCTGGACCTGCTGCTCGGCGAGTTGCCGCCGCACCCGCTGGTCGACGCTCCGCTCCAGCTTCTCCAGGAAGGACTCCAGGAGCTCCGACTCGTACTCCGGACCCAGTTCCTTGCGCGTCTGGAGGGTCGCGTCGAGTTCCTTGCGCAGCTCGGGGTCGTGTGTCGCCATGCCGTGAGAATACGGACGCCGGCGGGGCGGCGCGGTAGGGCTAGCCCCCCGATCCGGCGGCACTTTGGTGGTCCTGGGGTGCCGCGGGCTGTGCCGTGCGGGCGGTGTCGCGGCGGGCGGTCAGCCAGTACAGGACGGCCGGTACGGCGAGCCCGACGAGCCAGGAGACATCGGCGCCGCCGAGCGGTGCCACCAGCGGGCCGGTGTAGAAGTGCGTGGCCAGGAACGGGAGCTGGGCGAGCACCCCGAGGACGTAGACCGTCAGCGCCCGCACGTTCCAGGCACCGTAGCGTCCCGCGGGGTCGCTGAGCGCCGGGATGTCGTAGCGCTCCTTGGAGATCAGGTAGTAGTCGACGAGGTTGATCGCGGACCAGGGCGTGAAGAAGGTCAGCAGGAAGAGCAGGAAGTCCTTGAAGGACGTCAGGAACGAGTCCTTGCCCAGGAGGGCGACGGTGGTGCCGGCCACCATGATCCCGGCGATGTAGGCGGAGCGGCCGCGCGGCGTGAGGGTCCGCTGTCCTCGGAAGCCGCTGACGCTGGTGACCAGCGACATGAACCCGCCATAGGTGTTGAGGATGTTGATGGTGAGCTTGCCGAGCGCGATGACGAAGTAGAGGAGCGAGGCGATCAGACCCGCGCCGCCCAGGCCGACGATGTAGCTGACCTCATGCCCCACGAAGGACGCGGGCGCCGCGGCGGCGGCCAGCGCGCCGAACGTCATCGACCACTGCGAGCCGAGCACCGAGCCGGACAGCGTCCACCAGAACGTGGCGCGCGCCGAGGTGTGCCGCGGCAAGTAGCGCGAGTAGTCCGCGACGTACGGGCCGAACGCCAGCTGCCAGGAGGCCGAGAGGGAGACGGCGAGCAGGGAGACCGGCAGCGCGAAGCGGTGGTCGGCGAGGAGCGTGCCGAGGTCGGTGCGCTGCAGCAGCCGGATGCCGAGGTAGACGAAGGCCAGCGCGCAGACCAGGCCGGCGATCTTGCCGAGGGTGTGGATCAGGCGGTAGCCGACGGCCGCGGCCACGGCGGTGACCGCGGCGAAGAGGACGATCCCGGGGGTCTCGCCGAGGTGCGTCAGCTCGCCGACGGCCTGCCCGGCCAGCACGCTGCCGCTGGCGAAGAATCCGATGTACATCACGATGACCAGCGCCAGCGGGACCACCGCGCCGCGCACCCCGAACTGGGCCCGCGAGGTGATCATCTGCGGCAGTCCGAGCCGCGGTCCCTGGGCGGAGTGCAGCGCCATCACCGCACCGCCCAGGAGGTTGCCGAGCAGCAGCCCGATCAGCGACCAGAAGGCGTTCGCCCCGAAGACGACGGCCAGTGCGCCGGTGATGACGGCGGTGATCTGGAGGTTGGCGCCCAGCCAGAGCGTGAACTGGCTGACCGCGCTGCCGTGCCGTTCGTCGTCGGGAACGACGTCGATGGAGCGCCGTTCGACCACACCTGCCATGAGTCCGCCTCGCGTCGCGCCTGTATGGATTCATGCAGGATCGGTTGCGATGAATGGAAGGTCAATAGGTGGGGGGTGATTCGTGGTGACGGACGTGGTGCGGCCGGGCGGCCCGGCCGCCCCCCGGCGGTCGGGCCGCCGGGCCGCCCGGTCGGTCAGGCCGCGGTCACCCCGTCGGTCGGCCGCAGCTCGTCCGCGTAGGAGACCGAGACCCGTCGCATCAGCCCGTCCTCGGTGATGTCGTACTGGCCCAGCCGCCACAGCGGTGGCGAGTAGGCGTGCACCGACACCGCATCGTCACTCGCCCCGGTGAGCCGGTGGATGTGGTCCGGGCCGAAGGAGAAGGAGGAGCCCGCGCCGACCGCGGTGGCCAGGTGCTCGCCACCGATCCGGGGGTTGGACTCGGTCAGTACGCCCTGGACGACACGGACCGCCCCGGAGGAGAGGTCGTGGTCGTGCCAGCCGGTGTCGTTCTGCCGGGTCCAGCACAGCAGCCAGACATCGACGAACTCATCGCGGTGCAGGGAGGCGTAGTGGCGCTCGGTGTCCGAGAAGGCGACCTGTTCGCGCCACAGGTCCGGGCGGGTGGCGAGCTCCTCGACCAGGTCCTGCAGCTCGCGCTTGTCGAGGTTGCGCTCGGGCAGTGCGGTGAACGGCTCCTCGCCGTCGGGGACCTCGCGGGCGGTGGCGGCCAGGGAGGTGCGGTTCGTCATGGGCGGGCTCCTTTCGTCGGGCCCAGCAGGCGGGCCGGGTTGGCGGTGCGCAGGGCATGGACGGCGGCCTGTGCGCCGAGGTCGGGGAGGACGGGTTCGGCATAGGGGCGGTCGCTGCCGCTGACGACGACATCGATGCCCGCGGCCCGGACCAGCGCGTCGACCGCCCGGGTCCCGTACGAGGACGTCTCGTAGAACGCCTTGCAGTCCACCCGGCCGCGGTCCCGGCCGCCGCCACGGGCGACCAGCCGTTCGCCGTGCAACGGGGCCAGGCCGGCCAGGGCCGCGAAGCAGACCCGCAGGTCCGGGTGGCGCGGCCGGCCGAAGGCGCGGAACGCGAACCACGAGGCGTGCAGCTGCTGGAGGTAGGGGACCAGGGCGGGCCACCAGGCGGGCGCGTCCCGGTCCGCGGGCGGGGCCGGGCCGGGGTGGACGAACAGCGGCGCGTCCCGCTCGGCGGCGGCGTCCAGCAGTGGTGCGCAGCGGGCCCACCCGGCGGCGTCGAGCAGGGCGGTGGCGGGCAGTTGCAGCCCCACGCAGCCGCGGGCCAGCTCGCGCCGCAGCGCGTCGGGGTCCGGCTCGGGTGCGGACAGGCAGGCCGAGGCCCAGACGCCGAAGGGGGCGGGCAGGTCCAGCGCGCCGTCGTGGAAGGCGGCGAGCAGGGGGGCGGCCTCGGCAGGCGGCAGATATTCGATGCCGAGCGGGCTGGAGAGCGACACCAGGGCCAGATCGAGGCCGTCGGCACGGGCGAGCCGGGCGCGGGCCGCGATGTCGTGGTCGGCGGGATCGACGGCGTACGGAGGCTCGCCCGGCAGGTGCAGCGTCCAGCCGTCCAGCCGCGGCGGCGCACTGCGGGACCGCAGCAGCGCGAGGAACTCGGGCGGCCAGAGGTGCTGGTGGACGTCGGTGGGCACGAGCCTCCCTCGGGGTGCGGGCGGCGGAGCGGGGCGGTGGTGCGGGCGGAGGGGCGGGGCGTCGCACGCGTCGTGGTCCACGCCCTGGGCCGCTTGCTCAAGCGCTTCACTTAACCGTTTAACTTAACCGTTTAAGTGAAGCGCTTAACCGCGAGTGCTGTCAAGGCCGCGCCGGATCCGGCAGGTCGCTGCCCTCCCCGGCAGGCCGCTGCCGTCCCCGGGGGGCCGCCCGGCGGGCGCCGCATCGTGACCGGCTGCCGCGCCCTCCTTGGGTAGGCTTCCGCACATGGCCAGGCCCAATAAGCGCACCACCCTCCGCGAGGTGGCCGAGGCCACCGGCCTCTCCACCGCGGCCGTCTCCTACGCGTTGCGCGGCAAGCATGTCTCCAAGGAAACCGAGGAGCGGGTGCGCAAGGCCGCCGCCGAGCTCGGCTACGAGGCCGACCCCATTGCCCGCGCCCTCGCCAGCGGCCGTACGAGCACGGTCGGTGTGCTCGCCGGCGATCTGCAGGACCTGTGGCAGCAGCAGCTGATGGCGGCGATAGGGCGTGAGCTGCTGGCCGGCGACCGCTATGCGCTGATCCTCGACGCGGGCGGCGACCCCGGGCGGGAGCTGTCCCTCGCCAAGCAGCTGCGCGACCAGCGGGTGGACGGCCTGCTGGTCTCGCCCGTCGACCCGTCCGCCGAGGGCTGGTCGGCGATCGCCGACGCCGTGCCGGTGGTCTCCATCGGCGACGCCCTGAGCCGGGCCCGTACGGCGGGCGAGGTGCTCTTCGACAACCGGGCCGGCATCGATGCCGTCCTGGACTACCTCCGGGGGCTGGGCCACCGCAGGGTCACCGTGCTGACCCCCACCGGCCCCTCCACCCCCGACCGCCCCGCCGACGTCTATGTGCGCGAGGCCGCCGACCGCCTCGGCATCGAGGTCGAAGTCCTGCCCTGTCCGCAGGAGTTGGGTGAGGCGACCGCGATGGCCCGCCGGGTCCTGGCCAACAGCCCGGCCGACCGCCGGCCGGCCGGTCCCCTCCCGGTCACCGCCGTCTTCTGCTTCTCCGACTCCATCGCCTACGGCGTCTACGCGGCCGCCGCCGAGGCCTCTCTCACCGTCGGCCGTGACCTCTCGGTCGTCGGCTTCGACGACCACCCCGTCTCCCGGGTCCTCACCCCGCCCCTGACCACCGTCGACTGGGGCCTGAGCGAGATCGCCAAGGAAGCCGCCCGCCTCGCGGTCGCCGCCATCGAGGGCCGCCGGGTCCGCCGCAAGCGCATCCTGTGCGCCCCGCGCCTCTCGGAACGGGGGTCGGCGGTGGCGGCGCGGCGGTAGCCGGCGCCCGAAGAGCGGTAGCCGGTGCCCGAAGAGCGGTAGCCGGTGCCACAAGAGCCGCCCCGTGCCCTGCCGGTGGCGCCCCGTCAGCCGTGCGGTCGTCGAACTGCCCCGTGAACGGCCGCGTTTGCTGGGAAATTACCCTCCATGGATCTTGCATTTGCGACGTCACCCATAGGCTGATCAAGGAATCGATCCACACGGGGAAACGGGGATATATGAGGTTCCGTAAGACCGCTGCGACCGCGCTCACCGCACTGACCTTTGCGGGGATGGCAGGTCCCGCCTCCGCGCACACTGCGGTGCATTCCGCGAAATCGGTGAGCGACGCGAAGGGATTCAAGCTGAAGTCGCTCAGGTCGCCGGACGGCAAAACGCTGACGGCCACCCTTTCCATGCCCGCCGGCTACCACTTCACCGTGGCCGGCGAGAAGCTGGAGCTGGTCGGCCCCGGCCATCGGACGGTGGGCCGGCTGGGCACCGCCATCAAACTGAAGAACGGCAAGACGGCGCACGTCAGCTACCGCGCCAAGGGCGCCACGGTAACCGTGCGGGCGACCCGCAGCTTCCGGGATCTCGGCGTCTCCGCGCGGAGCGTGGCGGCCGAGAGCTACTCCCGGTGCGCCAACGACAAGATCAAGGATTACGTGGTGTCCGGTGGGATAGGCGGCTGTATAGCAGGCGCCGAGACCGGGTGTGCCGCGGGCGCCACGGCGGGGGCTTTCGGAGGCCTGGTCTCCGGCGCGGTGCTTTCGCTTTCCGATTGCTGATGACGGGCAAGGAAACGGGAAAGAAAATAGGCAAGGAATGAGGAAGGCGCTGATCGCCGGAGTTCTCGCGGTCGTGGTCGTTTTCGCGCTCACGCACACCGTGTTCTCCGGATTGACGGAACCTGCCCGGCTCGGGCTGAGCATCGTGGCCGGAGCGGTCGTCGGAGGGGTGCTGCGCGGCGGGCAGCTGCGCAGATGACCTGAGACGCGGGGCGGGCCGGGCCGTGGTGCCCGGCCCGCCCTTGCGCTGTTCTCCCGCGTCCGGTCCCGGGGTCTCCGGCGTCCGGTCCCGGGGTCTCCGGCGTCCGGTCCCGGGTCTCCGGCGTCCGGTCCTCGGGTCTCCCGCGTCACGTGCCCGGGTTCTCTCCCGCCTCCGGGCCCCGGCTGCGGAGCCCCGTGCCGAGGAGCAGACTGGTGCTGGATGCTCCGGTAGCGTCGGGCGCGTATGCCGGTGGTCGGCCGACGGGCGGATGGGCGGGTCCTCGATGAAACGGTCCTCGACGAGTGACACCACGGCGGCCGGCGGCGCCGTGCCGGCGGACGGCGGCGCGGGATCCGCGCCCCGGAAGGAGCCCGCGGACCGCCTGGAGGCCCACCGCACCGAGCTGACCGGCTACTGCTACCGGATGCTGGGCTCGGCCTTCGAGGCCGAGGACGCCGTGCAGGAGACGATGGTGCGGGCCTGGCGGGGCTACGACCGGTTCGAGGGGCGGGCATCCCTGCGGTCCTGGCTCTACCGGATCGCCACGAATGTGTGCCTGGACCTGCTCAAGGGCGGTCAGCGCCGCGCCCGGCCGATGGATCTCGCCTCCCCGTCGAGCGTGGACACCCCGGTCGGCGCCGGCCTGCCCGAGGCGACCTGGATCGGGCCCGTACCGGACCAGCGGGTGCTGCCGTCCGCGGCGGACCCGGCGGAGACCGCCGTCGCCCGGGAGTCGGTCCGCCTGGCGTTCATCGCCGCGCTGCAGCGGCTGGCGCCCCGGCAGCGGGCGGTGCTGATCCTCCGGGAGGTGCTCAGCTGGTCGGCGAGTGAGGTCGCCGAGCTGCTGGGAAGCTCGGTCGCCTCGGTCAACAGCGCCCTGCAGCGGGCCCGCGCGACCCTCGCCGCCTCCGGTGACACCGCCGCCGACGTGGCGCAGCAGCCGCTGGACGACGCCCAGCAGGCGCTGCTGCGGCGCTATGTCGACGCTTTCGAACGGTTCGACATGGACGCCCTGACGGCAGTGCTGCACGAGGACTCCACGCTGTCCATGCCGCCGTTCGAGCTGTGGCTGCGCGGCCGCGACGACATCGTGAAGTGGATGCTGGGGCCGGGCTGTGGCTGCGCGGGGTCGCAGCTGGTGCCGGTCGCGGCGAACGGCCGGCCGGCGTTCGGGCAGTACCGCGCGGACGGCGTGCCCTGGGCGATCCAGGTCATCGAGACGACGGACGGCCGGATCACCGCGCTGCAGTGCTTCCTGGACACCGAGCGGCTGTTCCCGCTGTTCGGCCTGCCGCTCCGCCACGGCGGCCCGCCGCCCGCGTGAGGCCCGCCGCCCGCGTGAGGCCCGCGCCGCCGCCGGGGCTCAGCTCACCTTGTGCTTCTTCAGCCAGGCGTCGGCCACCCGGTCCGGGTCCTGCTTCTCCTTGTCGACCAGGCGGTTGAGCTCGGTGAGGTGGGCGGTGGTGAGGGTGTTGCCCAGCCGGGCCAGGGCCTTGCGGACCTTGGAGTCGGCCTTGCGGGCGGCGATCAGCGGGACGATGTGCTGGGCGGGGATGAGGTGCTGGGGGTCCGCGAGCAGGACCCAGCCGTTCTCCGCGGTGTCGACGTCCGTGGTGAAGACATTGGCGATGTCGATGTCGCCCTTCTTCAGCGCGCCCTTGACCAGCGGCCCGGAGGAGTCCAGCGCCTTGAACTCCTTGAATTCCACCCCGTACCGGTCCTTGAGGCCGACGAGCCCGACGACCCGCTTCTTCATCTCGGCGGCCGCGCCGAACACCAGCTTGCCGTTGGCCCTGCGCAGGTCGGCGAGTGTCTTGAGGCCGTAGCGGTCGGCGGTCGCGCGGGTCACCGCGAAGCTGTCGCGGTCCTCGGCGGCGGCGTAGGGCAGGATTTCGAGGCCGTCGGGGAGCACGGTGGCCAGCGCGTTCTGCATGGCGCCCGCCTCGGTCTCGGTGGCCTTCTTGTCGAGGTAGAGCAGCAGACTGCCCTGGTACTCGGGGAGCAGGTCGATGTCGCCGGAGCGCAGCGCGGGGACCACGATCTCGCGGGAGCCGAGGTTGGGCTTGACGGTGGCCTTGACCCCGGCGGCGGTCAGCACGCCCGCGTAGAGGTAGCCGAGGATCTGGTTCTCGGTGAAGTTGGCGGTGCCGATGACCAGCCCGCCGGTACTGCTGCCGCTGTCGCCGCCGGCGCCGTCCCCCTTGAGGGAGGTGATGCCGGAGGAACAGGCGGCCAGCAGCGGGGCCGAGGCGCCGGCGAGGAGAGCGGTCAGGGCGGTACGACGGTTCATGGGCGGGCTCCTCGGTGCGTACGTAAGGGGGCGGGCGACGGGTGCTCAGCGTGCGGTGGCCGGGCGGCAGGCGGTCAGCGCGCGGTGGCCGGGCGGCCGCGGAACAGCAGCCGGGTCAGCCCGCCCAGCGCCAGGTCGGCGACGACGGCGAGCACGGCGACCAGGGCCGCACCGCCGAGGACCTGCACCAGGTCGCGCTGCGCCAGCCCGTCGAAGACATAGCGGCCCAGCCCGCCGAAGCTGACATAGGCGGCGATGGTGGCGGTGGCGACGACCTGCACGGTCGCCAGCCGTACGCCGGTCATGATCAGCGGGAGCGCGAGCGGGAGTTCGACCTGCCACAGGACCTGGCGGCCGCGCAGCCCCACGCCCTTGGCGGCGTCCTTGAGCTCGGGGTCCACGGCGGCCATCCCCGCGTACGTATTGGTGATGATCACCGGCACGGCGAGCGCGACCAGCGACACATACACCGGCCACACGCTCAGCCCGCCCGCGAGGAAGACCAGGGTGACCAGGCCGACGGTGGGCAGCGCCCGGCCGAAGGAGGAGAGGTTGACGGCCAGGAAGGCGCCCCGGCCGGTGTGCCCGATGAGCAGGCCGATGGGCAGCGCGATCACGGCCGCGGCGAGGGTGGCGAGCACCGAGTACTCCAGGTGCTCCAGGATGCGGGCGGCGATGCCCTCGGGGCCCGACCACTGGGCCGGACTGGTCAGCCAGGAAGCGAGGTTCTTCAGGAGTTCGAGCATCGGCGCGTCACGCTGCCTTCCGCCACAGAGAGGTGCGCTGCCGGGAGGTGCCGCGCCGCCAGGGGGTGCACAGCCACTGGACGGTCACCAGCAGCGCGTCGGCGACCAGGGCGAGCAGCAGGGTCAAGGCCACACCGGCGATGACCGGGGTGGGGAAGTTGCGCTGGAAGCCGTCGGTGAAGAGCTGGCCGAGGCCGCCGTAGCCGATGTAGCTCGCCACGCTGACCAGGGAGATGGACATGACGGTGGCGACCCGGACGCCCGCCATGATCACGGGGAGGGCGAGCGGCAGCTCGACGGTGAGCAGGGTGCGCAGCGGCCCGGTCCCCATCGCCGTCGACGCCTCACGGACCTTGACCGGGACCGCGTCCAGCCCCTCGACGGTGTTCCGTACGAGGACGACCAGGGTGTACGCGGTCAGACCCACGATCGCGGTGGTGCGGGTGAGGCCGGTGACCGGCAGGAGGAGGACGAAGAAGGCGAGGGAGGGGATGGTGTAGAGGATGTTGGAGGCGCCCAGGATGAAGCCGCGCAGCGGCCGTATCCGGTGGGCGAGGACCGCCAGCGGCAGCGCGATCAGCAGGCCGAGGAGGACGGCGGGCACGGCGGTGGCGAGGTGGTCGGCGGTCAGGCGGGCCATCTCGTCGGCGTGGTCGGGGAACCAGCCCCACTCGATGGTCATACGGGGCGCTCCGTGGCGGAGGGGGCCTTGGGGGGCTCGGCGTCTCCGGGGGCGTCTCCGGGGGCGTCCTCTGGGGCGGGTGTCTCGGGGGCGCGCCCTTCGGAGGCGGGCGTCGCGGAGGCGGGTGTCTCGGGGGCGGTGGGACCGGCGGTCGCCGCCCGGCCCGCCTCCGCGTGGCTGCGGCCCGCCCGGTCGTGGATGGCGTCGCGGGAGGTGAGGCCGGTCAGCACCCCGTCGTCGGAGACCCGGACGACGGCGGCGGCGGGCGAGGAGACCGCCTCGTTGAGCGCCGAGAGCAGCGAGTCGCTGTCGCGCAGCGGCCGCACGGCCTCCAGCGGGGCCTCCCCGGCCGTCCGGCCGGCGGGCAGCGCGTCGGTGTCCAGCCACCCCAGCGGTTCCCCGCGCGGCGAGGTCACCACGCGCCAGCGGCCGCCGTCGCGGGATATCCCGCCGACCGGCTCGTCGGCGCGTATCGCCCGGCCGGGTGCGTACGGAACGTCCGCGAGGGTGGTGAGCGAGAGCAGCTTGAGCCCGCGCTCGGCGCCCAGGAAGCCGGCGACGAAGTCATCGGCGGGCCGGGCCAGCAGCTCGGCGGGCTCGGCGCACTGGACGAGCCGGCCGCCGGTGCGGAAGACCGCGATCCGGTCGCCCAGCCGGACCGCCTCGTCGATGTCGTGGGTCACGAAGACGACGGTCTTGCGCAGCTCCTCCTGGAGCCGCAGCAGCTCGTTCTGCAGCTGGGTGCGCACGACCGGGTCGACGGCGCCGAAGGGCTCGTCCATCAGCAGGACGGGCGGGTCGGCGGCGAGCGCACGGGCGACGCCGACGCGCTGCTGCTGGCCGCCGGAGAGCTGGTGCGGATAGCGCTTGGCGGCGTCGGCGGGCAGGCCGACCAGCTCCAGCAGCTCGGCGGCGCGGGCGCGGGCCTTGCGCTTGCCCCAACCCAGCAGCAGCGGGACCGTCGCGATGTTGTCCAGGATCGTACGGTGAGGGAAGAGACCGGACTGCTGGATGACATAGCCGATGCCGCGGCGCAGCTCGGCGGCGTCCGCCTCCAGGATGTCGCGGCCGCCGACGCTGATCCTGCCGGAGGTCGGCTCGACCATCCGGTTGACCATCCGCAGGGTGGTGGTCTTGCCGCAGCCCGACGAGCCGACGAGGACGGTGACCCCGCCCTCGGGGAGGTCCAGGGACAGCTCGTCCACGGCGGTGGTGCCATTCGGGTATCGCTTGCTGACTGCGTCGAACTTGATCATCCGCTGCCCCTTGCCCGGCCTGCATAGTGTCATGCAGAGTCATAGGCACGTGAATAGAAGTCAATAGGCGGGAGTGAATCGCCTGCTGCCCCACCTGTTACTTCGGCTCACCGTACGGAGAGAGGTGTCGGACTTCCGTCCACAAAGCGCGTTATAAGAGGGAGTTGAGCCCCTTGGTTTCTCACATGCTGGACAATGGCCCCCGTGTCGGCCGGCGCATCACACTCGACGGCACCGGCCTGCACAGCGCCGACGTCGCCGCCCTCGCGGAGCGCACCGCACACCCCGCGGCGCCCGACCCCAAGGCCTTCGCCCGCGCCGAGGAATCCTGGGAGACCGCACGCCGCCTCGCCGCCACCGGCCGGGTCTACGGGCGCAGCACCGGCGTCGGCGCCAACCGCACGGAGGACGTCGGGGCCGCGGATGCCGAGCACGGACTGCGGCTGCTGCGCAGCCACGCCGGCGCGGTCGGCGACCCGCTGCCCGGCCGTGAGGTCCGCGCCATGCTCGCCGTACGCGCCAACCAGCTGCTGGCGGGCGGCGCCGGCCTGAACCCCGCCGTCATCACCTCCCTGCTCACCGCCCTGGGCACCGGCGCGCACCCCGTCGTCAACGAACACGGCGGCGTCGGCACCGGCGACCTGGCCGCGCTCGCCCAGACCGGACTCGCGCTGGCCGGCGAACACCCCTGGCACTGCGCGTCCGGCGGCCGGGCACCCGCCCCCATCGCCCTCGACAACAACGACGCGCTCGCCCTGATCAGCAGCAACGCCCTCACCCTCGGTCAGTCCGCGCTCGCCCTCGACGAACTGCGCCGGCTCCTGGCCGCTTCTCTCCCCGTCGCCGCCCTCTCCCTGCTCGCGGTGGGCGGCTCGTACGAGCCCTTCGCCGAGCCGGTCATGCTCGCCCGCCCGCACCCCGGCTCCGCCGCCGCCGCCACCCGGCTGCGTACCCTCTCCGGCGTCCCGCCCCGCCCTGCCCCGCCCCTCGGCCGCATCCAGGACCCGTACGGCTTCCGGTGCATCCCGCAGATCCACGGCCCGGCGCTGGACGCCGCCGACACCCTGGACGAGGTGCTGAGGGTCGAGGTGAACGCCGCCGCCGAGAACCCCCTGATCAGCATCGAGGACCAGGCCGCCTACCACCACGGCAACTTCTACGCCGCCCATGCCGCGCTCGCCCTGGACGCCCTCCGGCTGGCCGTGCTGCAGACCGCCCAGCTGTCCACCGCCCGGCTCGCCGCGCTCTCCGAGCCCGACTTCACCCGGCTGCGGCCGTTCCTGGGGGATGCGGCACCGGCCAGCTCCGGCGTGATGATCCTCGAATACGCGGCCGGCGCCGCGCTCGGCGAGATGCGCGCGGTCTCCCACCCGGCCTCGCTCGGCCATGCCGTCCTCTCCCGCGGCGTCGAGGAGCAGGCGAGCTTCGCCTCCCTGGGCGCGCGCCAGAGCCTGCGCGCCTGTACGCACTACCGCCAGGTCCTCGCCTGTGAACTGGTCGCCACCGTACGGGCCTTGCGGATGCGCTCCCTGGAGCCCGACCCGGACATTCCGCTCGCCGCCGCCTATGCCTTCGCCGCCGACGCCCTTGACCCGCGGATGGAGGACCGGCCGCTGACCGATGACGTGGCGGTCGCGGCGGGGCTGCTGGACGGGCTGGCGGAGCTGTAGGGGGGCGGGGGGCGGGGGGCGGGGATGCGGTGAGCGGGTTGGGTGAGGGGCCGGGGTGAGGTGAGGGGCCCGTGGCGGTGAGGGGGCCGGGGTGGTGTGTGGGGTCAGAGTGGTGGTGTGGGGTCGGGGGTGCTCTTACGGCCGGATCGCGGCGCGTATCGCGGACCGGACCGGGTCAGGAATTCCGTACAGTCGGTCGACACAGGACAGGACAAGGCCCCCGACCGGGCCGGGAAGCAGAGGCGATGAGCGGGGACGGGGACAACGGCGGCGGGGACAACGGCGGCGGCATCGGTGGCGCGACCGGCGACGGGCCGCGGGGCAAGGCCGACCGGACGCCCGGCGTACCGGCCACCACGGACACCGGGACGGGGGCGGGGACCGGGGCGGGTGCCGGGACGGGCACGCGCACGGGTGCGGCCGCGGGCGCAGGTGCGAACACCGGGGCGGACGCCACCGGCAGGGACACCACCGGCACGGACGCCACCGCCGTGGAGACCGGCGTCTCCGGGGCGCGCGCCACCGGCAACGGGGCCGGCGTCTCCGCCGCGGACACCGGTACGGCCGCCCGACTCCAGAAGCTCTTCGAGGGCCACCGGCTGACCCCCACCCAGCGGCGGATCGCCCACTGCATGGTGCGCCGGGCCGCCGACGCCCCCTTCCTCTCCAGTGTCGAACTGGCCGAACTGGCCGGGGTGAGCCAGCCGTCCGTCACCCGCTTCGCCGTCGCCCTCGGCTTCGACGGCTACCCGGCGCTGCGCCGCCATCTGCGCGAGGTCGCCCCTATGGACAAGCCGGGTGACACCGGCTCCTACAACGAGTACCAGCAGGCCGTCCAGGCGGAGATCGACAACCTCCACCGGCTCGCCGCCGCCCTCGCCGACCCGGCGCCGGTGGTCGAGGCCGGCCGCCTCTTCGCCGCCTCCCGGCCGCTCCCCGTCCTCGGCCTGCGCGCCGCCACCGCCCAGGCCGCCGGTTTCAGCTACTTCGCCCGTAAGGTCCACCCCGACGTCCGGCTGCTGGACGAGGGCGGCACCATGCTCACCGACCGCGTCGACGCCGCGGTACGCGCCGGCGCGAGCGCCCTCCTCTGCTTCGCCCTGCCCCGCCACCCCCGTGAGGTCGTCGACGCACTGGAGTACGCCCGCACCGCCGGCCTGACCGTCGTCACCGTCGCCGACAGCGCCTTCGCCCCCGTCGCCCACCACACCGACCTCCTGCTCCCGGCCCCGGTCGGCACCGGCCTGGCCTTCGACACGGCCTGTGCCCCCATGCTCCTGGGGCGCGTGCTGCTGGAGGCGATGTGCGACGCCCTCCCGGACGCCCAGGCCCGGCTGGAGGAGTTCGATGCGGGGGCAGCGGCCCGGGGGCTGTTCGTGGAGTAGCGGAGTAGTGGAAGTGGTGGGGCGACGGGGGCCGGGGTGGGCCAAGCCGCGGCACATGACCCCGAATGACCTCCGAATGGCCTCCGAATGACCTCCGAATGATCCTGAATCATCGCGAATGGTCCCGAAGTCTGATGGGGTGGCGCTGAGTTTGACCGGTTTCGTGTGTCCTCATCGGTAAAGAACCCATGTCGCCTGCCGTGCCGCGGGGGAGGATCGGCGCATGGCGATGATCAGGACGACGGGGGTACGGCGCGGGATGCCGCCGACGGTGGTGTTGGCCGTGCTGGGCGCGCTGGCGGCGGGATGCGGAACGCAGCGGCCGGGGGACGGTGCCCGTGGGGGCGAGCCCTCGCGGACCGCGGTGGCGGCGCCGAGCAGACCGGCGGACTTCCCGTGCCCCGGCGAAAGCCCCTCGCCGACGCCGAACCCGACCAGCCGTTCCTCGGGCCCGGCCGCGCCGCCCACCGGCCACTACGCCGAGAACCACGGCTTCAGGGTTCCCCTGCCGCTGCACGGCCAGAGCCGCTGCGACGGGCTCGCGGCCGTCAGCCGCATCGAGCGTGCGCTCGAACCGCTGCGCAGGCGCGGTGACTTCAACCCGGTGAGCACCCGCAGCGCGCTCACCGGCCTCGGCTACCCCGCCGGGAAGGTGCAGTCGCACGAGAACGGTCCCACGGGGGTCAGCTTCCTCATCGAGGCCTCTCCGCTGTGCCTGGAGGGCACGATGGACCGCAGGACCACTCAGGCGGACGCCTTCGGTGGCTACCCCGACCACTCCGGCTGTGACGTTCCGTCCGGTGGTCACTGACCTTCAGCGGCCCACCGGCCAGAAGCGGCCAGAACCGGCCAGAACCGGCCAGACTTCGCCGGCGGAGAGGGCGTCAGGCGCGCGTCAGGCGCCCTGGCCGTCGCCGGCGCGGCCGAGCTCCCGTGTGCCGTCTCAGGGAATCCTCATCCGGGCTGGCTACGCTCCGCTGCCTGTACAGGTGTGTTGGTACACGTGTGCCGGTGCGGGTGTGCCGGTACGGGTGGGAACCGAACGGTCTCGGGGCGAGGAGGTCTGTCGTGGGGCACGGGGCGTATGCGCTGGCGCGGGTGACGGTGGTGGTGCGGGCGCCGGCGGGCTGGCTGTGGTGGCCGGGGCTGCTGGCCGCGGGGATCGGGGCACTGGTGCCGGGGCTGGCCGGGCGGACGGTCGGGTTGTCGGCAGGGGCGGTGCTGTGCGTGGGCGCGGCACTGGTGGTGTACCTGGCGCGGCGCGGCCGGTACACGGCGCTGGCGCGTGACGCGTCGCGTGCCGGGAAGGCCGTCATCCTGCAGGACCGGGCGGTCACCGTCCGGGTCTGGCGGCGGGCGCACCGCTGGTGGCTGCTGGGCGCCTTCCTGGCCGCGGTCGCTTCGTCCTGCGCGCTGCCGGCGGCCGGCGGGCTGCTGATGGCCGGGGCCGCGCTCGGGCTGTGGGGCAAGGCGCTGTGGCTGGGCCGCTGGGAGCGGGAGCACGAGGCGCTGCTGTGGGCGCGGACGGAAGCCGCCACGCGAGGCGGCGCGGCGGGCAAGGAGATCCGCGAATACGCCCTGACCGGGACGGCCGCGGGCGATGCCCGGCCCGGCGGGGCACGGCGAGGGGGAGCGCGGACCGGCGGTCCCCGGGCCGGGGCAGTACGCACCGGCCGCTGAGCGGCGCGCGGCGGCGGGCACCCGGCCCGCGGATACGGCGGGCACCTGGCCCGCGGACGCGGCGGGCACCTGGCCCGCGGACGCGGCAGGCACCCGGCCCGCGGGCCCGGCGGACATCCGGCCCACGGACCGTCCGCCGCCCCCTGCCTACTGCCGCCCTCGCCTACTGCCGCCCTCGCCTACTGCCGCCCTCGCCTACTGCTACTGCCTCCCGAGCTCGCCCAGCGACTTCGCGTGTGCGCCGCCGCTTTCCGCGGTCAGCTCCTCCAGGGTCTGCGGGGTGCGGACGGTCGCGAAGCGGATCCCGCCGTCCGCGTCCGCCGCATAGCCGTAAATCCCGGGGCGGGGAAGGGAGTTGTAGGCGAAGTGGGTGGAGAAGTAGTAGGCGCCGGTGTCCAGGAGGGCGGCGTGGTCGCCGGCCTCCAGGCGGGGGAGCGGACGGTTCTCCGCGACCAGGTCACCCGCGAAGCAGCACGGCCCCGCGACGTCCTGGGCGACCGGAGCGTCCGTCTTGGGACGCCCCTCGGCGTCATAGGCCGCGACCCGGATCGGCCAGGCCTCGGGGACGAAGACCGTGCGGGTGGCGACCTGGGCACCGGCGTGGGTGACGGCGATCGGGCGGCCGCCGGCCGACTTGGCGTACTCGACCCGGGCGAGGACCGTGCCGTGCTTGGCCAGCAGCGAGCGGCCGAACTCGGTGACGAGCCCATAGCGCCCGGACAGCAGGCCGGGGGCGGTCGCGTGCAGCAGCGCGGCGTACTCGCGGTAGGTCGGGGTGGTGGCGTCCGAGGAGAAGTTGACCGGCAGACCCCCGCCGATGTCGAGGGTGCCGATCTGGCGCCGGCCGGCCTGCTCGTTGATCTCCTCGGCGAGGTCGTACAGAGCCTTGACGCCCGCGGCCATCAGCTCCAGGGGCATGCCCTGGGAGCCGACATGGCCGTGCAGCCGGGTCAGCCACGGGCGGTCGAGGAAGGCCTGTACGACCCAGTCGCGGGCGCCCTCGTCGCGCAGTCCGACGCCGAACTTCGAGGTGTCCGTGGCGGTGCTCATCGCCCCGATGCTGCCGCCGCCGATCTGTGGGTTGACCCGCAGGCCGATGGGCGCGTTGCTGGGCGCCGAGGCCATCAGCGCGTCGATCCGGGCCAGCTCCTCGGGGTTGTCGGCATTGACGGCGATCCCGAGGGCCAGCGCCTCACGCAGTTCGGCGAGGGTTTTGGCGGGCGAGTCCAGGACGGTCCGGGCGACCGGCACCCCGGCGGCACGGGCCAGCGCCAGCTCGCCGGGGCTGGCCACCTCGCAGCCGAGTCCCTCCTGCGCGAGCAGTCGCAGTACGGGGACGAGCGAGGCGGCCTTCACCGCGAACGCATGCAGGACCGGGGTGCCCGGCGCGGTGAACTCCTCGAAGGCGGCGCGGAGTTCGGCCGCCGACCGGCGGATCCCGGCGATGTCGAGCAGTCCGGCAACGGGCTCGCCGGGGCCTACCAGCCCGCGGGCGATGGCTGCCTGAATGGCACGGTCTCGCTCCGTGAAGTTCATGGGTCAACTCCATCATTGGGTGGGGGTGTGACGCCAACCGGGAGCCGCCCGGACCAGCCGCTTCCGCCGGACCAGCCGCTTCCGTCCGGACGGTCCGTCTCTCCCGCACCGGCCGTCGCCGTCGTGACGGTCCGGGTGGCCGGCTGCCGCTCAGGCCGTTCGGCTGCCGCCCCACCCGGCCTTGCGGTGGCGTTCGGAGAGGCGGGAGCCGGACTCGCGACGGGCGGCGCGGCGCAGGAGCGGGACGGCGAGCAGGAAGCCGAGGACGGCCCAGGCGGTGAGTATCAGCGCCACGGTCGGCAGCTCCCAGGAGCCGGCCGGTTCCGCGGCGCGCGCGGCGTCCGGCAGGAGGGCCGAGCGCAGGCCCTGGGCCATCCACTTGAGCGGGAAGACCGAGGCGATCTTCTGGACCAGCACGGGCAGCGAGGTGAGCGGGAACATCGCTCCCGAGGTGATCAGCAGCCCCATCGAGGGCAGCATGATCAACGCAAGCGCCTCTCGGGGGTTCGGCAGCACGGCGCCGATGGCCGCCCCCAGCGGGACGACGGCGAGCAGTCCGAGCGCACTGACCCACAGCAGTGTCAGCCACCCGCCGGGGCCGTGCGGCAGCGGCCCGTCCACCAGCACCGCGGCGGCTCCCAGCAGGACGGTCAGAGTCCCGAACGCCATGGCGACCACCAGCAGGGACTTGGCGACGAGATAGGCGGGTATGCCGCCGGGGGTGGCGCGCAGCCGCAGCAGAGCGCCTTCCTCGCGCTCGGTCACCAGGATCTGCGGGAGATTGACCAGCCCGATCTGGAACAGCAGATAGGCGGCGAAGCCCGCCAGCGTCAGGTGGGCCATCGGGACACGGGTGCCGGGGACCTGGTCGCTGATATATCCGGCGAGCAGGAGCGCGACGACGACGTTGATCAGGTGGCCGCTCATCTCCTTGGGATTACGGACGAGGTGGCGGAGTTCGATGCCGCCGCGCAGGAGACCGGCGCGCCAGTAGCGCCGGTGCCGCGATCCCGCCCCCGTGGTGGCGCCGGCCGTGGCCGTCCGTTCCGCCGTGCCGTCCCCCTGGGCCCTGCCCGTCACCACGACCGCTTCCGTCGAAGTCGTCACTCCGGCCCCCCTCATGCTTCCTTCTCCCCGTTCCCGTTCCCGTTCCCGTTCCCAATCCCGTTCCCGTTCCCGTCCCCTGCCCCTGGCCCCGCCCCGGCTTCATCCCCGGCCCCGGCTCCGTCCTCCCGGTGCACCATGTGCAGGTAGGTGTCCTCCAGCGTCGGGCGGCGGACCTCCAGGTCGGCCACCGGCCCCTGTGTGTCCCGGTGGAGCTCCCAGACCAGCCGGGAGGGGTCCTCGGTGCGTTCCCGGCGGGCCGTGCCGTCGGCCGTCGTCCAGCGGACCTCGGCCTGTGCGGCGGCCCGACGGGCCAGTTCCGCCGGGGTGCCGCCGGCCCGGATCCGGCCGCTGACCAGCACGGCTATCCGGTCGGCCAGCCGCTCGGCCTCGGCCAGATCGTGGGTGGTGAGCAGGACCGTGACGCCCTCGTCGCGGGCGAGCCGTTCGACCAGGTCGTGGAAGTCGCGCCGGGCCTCGGGGTCGAATCCGGTGGTCGGCTCGTCCAGGAAGAGGAGTTCCGGGCGGCCGACGATCGCCAGCGCCACGTCGAGGCGGCGGCGCTGTCCGCCGGAGAGCCGGTCGACCTGCTGTCCGGCCTGCTCGCCGAGGCCGACGAGGGCCAGCAGCTCGGCGGGATCGCGAGGAGCCGGGTAGTACAGGGCGAAGTGCCGCAGCAGCTCGGCCACCCGCCAGCGGCGGTGGTCGCGCCAGGACTGCAGGACCAGGCCGATCCGGGCCCGCCAGGCGTCGTCGCCGCGCGCCGGGTCCGTCCCCAGGACGGTGACCTCCCCGGCGGAGCGCTGCCGGAAGCCCTCCAGGATCTCGACGGTGGTGGTCTTCCCCGCGCCGTTGGGGCCGAGCAGCGCGAAGATCTCGCCGCGGTGGATGTCCAGGTCGATGCCGTGCAGCACGCCGACGCCGCCGTACGCCATGCGCATGTCGCGCACCCGGATGACGGGCGGGGAGACGGGGGCGGGCCCGGTGGCTACGGCCGCGCAGGCGGGGCGCGCGGCCGCGCGCTCTGTCGTGGTCATCGGCCGGCCTCCGCGTGATCCTGCGCCCGGTCCCGCGCCACCGCGGCGGGCCCCGCTCCCTCGACGATCGCCTGGAGCGCCGCCACATGTCCCTCGAAGGCGGTCCGGCCGCGCTCCGTCAGCCGTACCTTCGTGCGGCGTTTGCGGCCGCCGCCCTCCTTGTGTACCTCCAGATAGCCGGCCTCTTCCAGGGTGTGCAGCTGCTTGGAGAGCGCGGAGTCGCTGAGCGAGAGGCTGTCGCGGATGAACGCGAAATCGGCCCATTCCGTGGCGGCGAGCAGTGCGACCACCGACAGCCGGGTGGACGGGTGAATCAGCTCGTCGAATCCTGAAGGGGTACTCATCGGCGCATCTCCAGACGGCCGCGGACGGTCCCGACGGCCCACCGATTGGCCGGGCCGACGAAGAGGAGGAAGACACCCACCGAGATCGTGGCCTGGATGATGCCGCCGAGCGGCAGATGGAGCCACTCGACGAGGCGGCCGGAGAAGAAGACCGTCCCACCGGTCACCAGGGCGCCCGCAAAGAACGAGGCGTACGAGCGCCAGGTGTAGACCGAGCGGTGCGCTCGCATCCTGGTCCTGCGGCTGACGGAGACGGCCAGCGCCGCCATCAGGCCGATGTACGCGGCGACGGTCGCAAAGACGCCCCAGGGGGGCAGGTCGAGCTCGAGGGTCGCGAGGAAGACCCACATGACCGCCGCCATGACATAGGTCGTGCCGGAGTCGCTGGACGCGCACCGCTCCATCTCGTCGTACACCCGCTCCTGCGGTACCCGGATGCGCTGCAGGTCCGCCCAGGCCTTCTCGGCTTCCACCGGTGTGCTCATGGTCATCGTCTCCCCGTGACGGTTCGGCGCCGACGGCCGGTCACGGCCGAGCGGCTTTCACTTGCCTGCCAGGAAAGTTAGCGCCGACTTTCCCGATAGGCAAGTCGGATTCGGAACTGTGGACAACCCGGCGCCGGCTTGGGCCGGAAGCGGGCGCGGTGGCTGATAGGTGCGGTTCACGGCACCGGCTCCCCGCGTCCTGTTGACTAGCGCTATTCACCGACCTCAATATGTGAATAGCTCAATCCATTCGACGTCAGGGAGGCACGGCCCATGTCGGGACCGCGACCCGTGCGGGCACCGCGCGGTACGGAGCTGAGTGCTCGGGGATGGCAGCAGGAAGCCGCGCTGCGCATGCTGCAGAACAACCTCGATCCGGAGGTGGCCGAACACCCGGACCAGCTCGTCGTCTACGGCGGCACGGGCAAGGCCGCACGTGACTGGCGCTCCTTCGACGCCATGGTGCGCACGCTCACCACGCTCAAGCAGGACGAGACGATGCTCGTCCAGTCCGGCCGGCCGGTCGGCGTGATGCAGACGCACGAATGGGCGCCGCGGGTGCTCATCGCCAACTCCAACCTCGTCGGCGACTGGGCCAACTGGGAGGAGTTCCGCCGCCTGGAGGCCCTCGGGCTGACCATGTACGGCCAGATGACCGCCGGTTCGTGGATCTACATCGGCACCCAGGGCATCCTCCAGGGCACCTATGAGACCTTCGCGGCCGTCGCGGCCAAGAAGTTCGGCGGCACCCTGGCCGGGACGATCACGCTCACCGCCGGCCTCGGCGGTATGGGCGGCGCCCAGCCGCTCGCCGTCACCATGAACGACGGCGTCGCGATCTGCATCGACTGCGACCCCCGCGCCATCGAGCGCCGGATCGAGCACCGCTACCTGGACGTGAAGGCGGACAGCCCCCAGCACGCCCTCCAGCTCGCCGTCGAGGCCCGCGACCAGCGCAAGCCGCTCTCCATCGGCCTGCTCGGCAACGCCGCCGACCTGCTGCCGCGGATGCTCGCCGAGGGGGCGCCGATCGACATCGTCACCGACCAGACCAGCGCCCACGACCCGCTGGCCTACCTTCCGGCCGGTATCGACTTCGACGACATGGCCGCCTACGCCGCCGAGAAGCCCGCCGACTTCACCCAGCGGGCCCGCGAGTCGATGGCCCGGCACGTCGAGGCCATGGTCGGCTTCATGGACGCCGGGGCCGAGGTCTTCGACTACGGCAACTCGATCCGCGGCGAGGCCCAGCTCGCCGGATACGAGCGGGCCTTCGCCTTCCCCGGCTTCGTTCCCGCCTATATCCGGCCACTGTTCGCCGAGGGCAAGGGGCCGTTCCGCTGGGCCGCGCTGTCCGGCGACACCCGCGACATCGCCGCGACCGACAAGGCGATCCTGGACCTCTTCCCGGAGAACGAGTCGCTGGCCCGCTGGATCAAGCTGGCCGGCGAGCGGGTGCACTTCCAGGGTCTGCCCGCCCGGATCTGCTGGCTCGGCTACGGCGAGCGCGACAAGGCCGGAGAGCGGTTCAACGAGATGGTCGCCGACGGGACGCTCAAGGCCCCGCTGGCCATCGGCCGCGACCACCTCGACTGCGGCTCCGTCGCCTCGCCCTACCGCGAGACCGAGGCCATGAAGGACGGCTCGGACGCGATCGCCGACTGGCCGCTGCTCAACGCCATGGTCAACGTCGCCTCCGGCGCCTCCTGGGTCTCGCTGCACCACGGCGGTGGCGTCGGCATGGGCCGCTCGATCCACGCCGGTCAGGTCACCGTCGCCGACGGCACCGCGCTGGCCGGCGAGAAGATCCGCCGGGTGCTCACCAACGACCCCGGCATGGGCGTCATCCGGCATGTCGACGCGGGCTACGAGCGCGCCGACGAGGTCGCCGCCGAGCGCGGCGTCCGCATCCCGATGCGCGAGGGCGAAGGCGGGGGCGCGTGACCGCCTCGTTCCACGAGATGTGGGAGGAGCTGCGGCCCCTGGGCAGGCACTCCTCCTCCGGGGGCTACCGCCGCTACGCCTGGACCGGCGCCGACGCCGACTGCCGGGCGTGGTTCCGGGCCCAGGCCGAGACCCGTGGACTCGCTTACGAACTGGACCGCAACGGCAACCAGTGGGCCTGGCTCGGCGCCACCGGCTACCGGGACGTGGACCCGGGCGACGCCGTCGTCACCGGCTCGCACCTGGACTCCGTGCCCGACGGCGGCGCCTTCGACGGGCCGCTGGGGGTCGTCTCCTCCTTCGCCGCGCTCGACGAACTCCGCCGGAGGGGAGCGGAGTTCGACAAGCCCCTGGCGATCGTCAACTTCGGCGACGAGGAAGGCGCCCGCTTCGGCCTGGCCTGCGCCGGCTCCCGGCTCGCGACCGGGGCGCTGACCACCGAGGCCGCGCACCGGCTGCGCGACGGCGAGGGCATCACCCTCCCGCAGGCCATGGAGCGCGCCGGATACGACCCGGAGGCCATCGGTCCTGACCCCGAACGGCTCGACCGGATCGGTGCGTTCGTCGAACTCCACGTCGAACAGGGCCGTGCCCTGGACCTGTCCGGTGACCCGGTCGGCATCGCCTCCGCCATCTGGCCGCACGGCCGCTGGCGGTTCGACTTCCACGGCGAGGCCAACCACGCCGGCACCACCCGCCTGGAGGACCGCCGCGACCCGATGCTCAGCTATGCCGCGACCGTGCTCGCCGCCCGCGAGCAGGCCCGGCTGGCCGGTGCGGTGGCCACCTTCGGGAAGATCAGCGTGGAGCCGAACGGCGTCAACGCCATCCCCTCGCTCGTCCGCGGCTGGCTGGACTCCCGCGCCCCCGACCAGGACACCCTGGACACCGTGATCACCGGGATCGAGCAGGCCGCCGAGGAGCGCGCCGCCCGCGACGGGGTGGAACTGGCCGTCGTCCGCGAATCCTTCACCCCCGTCGTGGAGTTCCAGCACGCCCTGCGGGACGAGCTGAGCGCGATCCTCGGCAAGTCGGGGGAGCGGACCGTGCCCGTCCTGGGCACCGGCGCCGGGCACGACGCGGGTATTTTGTCCGGAACGGTGCCCACTGCGATGCTGTTCGTCCGCAACCCCACCGGGGTGTCGCACTCGCCCGCCGAGGCGGCGGACGAGGACGACTGCGCCGCCGGGGTCACCGCACTCGCCGACGTACTGGAGGGGCTGGCGTGCCGCTGACGACGCAGGCAAGACCGACGACGTACTGGCTCGAACACGCCTGGCTGGGCACCCACGCCGAGCCGGGCGTGACGGTGGACACCGCGGACGGCCGGATCACCGCCGTCCGCACCGGTACGGACACCCCGCCGCCCGGGGCCACCACACTGCGCGGCCTGACCCTCCCCGGCCTCGCCAACACCCACTCGCACGCCTTCCACCGCGCCCTGCGCGGCATCGTCCAGGTCGGCACCGGCACCTTCTGGACCTGGCGCGAGGTGATGTACAGCGTCGCCGACCGGCTCACCCCCGACACCTACTACGCCCTCGCCCGTGCCGCCTACGCCGAGATGGCGCTGGCCGGCATCACCTGCGTCGGGGAATTCCACTACCTCCACCACGCGCCGGGCGGTACCCGCTACGACGACCCCAACGCCATGGGCGAGGCGCTGATCGCCGCCGCCGCCGACGCCGGTATCCGGATCACCCTCCTGGACACCGCCTATCTCTCGGCCGGCTTCGGGGCCCCGCCCGACCACCACCAACTGCGGTTCTGTGACGGCACCGCCGAGCGCTGGGCCGAGCGTGCCGACGCGCTCAAGGAGCGCGCCCACGCCCGTATCGGCGCCGCCATCCACTCCGTACGCGCCGTCCCCGCCGGGCAGCTCGGCACCGTCGCGGACTGGGCCCGCGAACGGCAGGCCCCGCTGCATGTCCACCTCTCGGAGCAGACCGCAGAGAACGACGCCTGCCGCGAGGCCCACGGCTGCACCCCCGCCCGGCTGCTGGCCGACCACGGCGCGCTGGGCAGCCGCACCACCGCCGTGCACGCCACCCACCTCACCACCGAGGACATCGAGCTGCTCGGCGGCTCCCGCACGGGCGTGTGCATGTGTCCCACCACCGAACGCGATCTGGCCGACGGCATCGGCCCGGCCGCCCGGCTCCAGGGCCGCGGCAGCCCGCTGTCCCTCGGCAGCGACAGCCACGCCGTCATCGACCTGCTCGAAGAGGCCCGCGCCATGGAGCTCGACGAACGGCTGCGCACCCGCACCCGCGGCCACTGGACGGCCGCCGCCCTGCTGCGTGCCGCGACCGCCGACGGTCATGCCGCCCTGGGCTGGGACGATGCCGGCGCCCTGGAGACCGGCGCGCTCGCCGACCTCACCACGATCGCACTGGACTCCGTACGCACCGCCGGACCACCGCCCCGGCTGGCCGCCGAAACGGCCGTATTCGCCGCCTCCGCGGCAGACGTACGGCACACCGTCGTCGCCGGCCGGCAGATCGTCCGGGACGGTGTGCACACCCTTGTCCCCGACGTACCCACCGCCCTCGCAGAGTCCATCGCCGCGGTACGCGGCTGAAGGAGAACACCCCCGCGATGACGACGACCTCCACGCCGACCACCACCGCCATCACCCACATCTCCCAGCTCGTCACCAACGACCCCTCCCTCGGCGAAGGCCCCCTCGGCCTGATCCAGGACGCCACGGTCGTCATCGACGGCGACCGCATCGCCTGGGTCGGTGCCTCCAGCAAAGCACCCGCCACTGACAACGCCGTCGACGCGGACCGCCGGGCAGGTATCCCCGGATTCGTCGACTCCCACTCCCACCTGGTCTTCGCCGGCGACCGCACCGCGGAGTTCAACGCCCGGATGTCCGGCCGCCCGTACTCCGCCGGCGGCATCCGCACCACGGTCGCCGCCACCCGCGCCGCCACCGACGAGGCGCTGCACGCCAACGTCGCCCGCTACCTCGCCGAGGCGCTGCGCCAGGGCACCACCACCCAGGAGACCAAGTCCGGCTACGGGCTCACCGTCGAGGACGAGGCCCGCGCGCTGCGCATCGCCGCCGAACACACCGACGAGGTCACCTTCCTCGGGGCGCACATCGTCTCGCCCGACTACGCCGACGATCCGGCCGGCTACGTCGACCTGGTGACCGGCCCGATGCTGGACGCCTGCGCCCCGCACGCCCGATGGGTCGACGTCTTCTGCGAGCAGGGCGCCTTCGACGGCGACCAGGCCCGCGCCGTGCTCACCGCGGGCAAGGCCAGGGGCCTGGTGCCGCGGGTGCACGCCAACCAGCTCGGCCACGGCCCCGGCGTCCAGCTCGCCGTCGAACTCGGCGCCGCCTCCGCCGACCACTGCACCCACCTCAGCCCGGCCGACATCGACGCCCTCGCACAGTCCGACACCGTCGCCACCCTCCTGCCGGGCGCCGAGTTCTCCACCCGCGCCCGCTGGCCCGACGCCCGCCCGCTGCTCGACGCCGGCGCCACCGTCGCCCTGTCCACCGACTGCAACCCCGGCTCGTCCTTCACCAGTTCCATGCCGTTGTGCATCGCGCTGGCGGTCCGCGACATGGGGATGACGCCCGACGAGGCGGTGTGGTCGGCGACCGCGGGCGGCGCCCGTGCGCTGCGCCGTACGGACGTCGGACGGATCGCGCCCGGCGCCCGAGCCGACCTCGCCCTCCTGGACGCGCCCTCGCACGTCCACCTCGCCTACCGGCCGGGCGTCCCGCTCGTTACGACCGTGTGGCACAAGGGAGTACGCGTCTGACGCCTCCCCGGCCGCGGTGAGCTCTCGCGGCACCAGCAAGAGAGCGCCCGTCAAGAGAGCGCCCGTCAGCAAGAGAGGGCCCGTCCCGAGCAATCCCGGGGCAGGCCCTCCTTTGCGCGGGCGGCTGCCGGTCGCGCGGACCGGCAGGGACCGCGGTCCCTCACTCCTCGACCATCAGCCCCTTGCGGAGCCGCACGAGGGTGCGGGAGAGCAGACGGGAGACGTGCATCTGGGAGATGCCCAGCTCTTCGCCGATCTCGGACTGCGTCATATTGGCGACGAAGCGCAGCGAGAGGATCTTCCGGTCGCGCGGCGGGAGTTCGGCGATCAGCGGCTTGAGGGACTCGACGTACTCGATGCCTTCGAGCCCGTGATCCTCGTAGCCGATGCGGTCCGCCAGCGCGCCTTCGCTGTCGTCCTCCTCGGGCTGGGCGTCCAGCGAGCTCGCGGTGTACGCGTTGCTCGCGGCCATGCCCTCGACGACCTCGTCACGGCTGATGTCGAGGCGTGCGGCGAGTTCGTGCACCGTGGGGGCGCGGTCCAGCTTCTGCGCCAGTTCGTCGCCCGCCTTGGCGAGGTCCAGACGCAGCTCCTGCAGACGCCGCGGTACCCGCACCGACCAGCTGGTGTCACGGAAGAAGCGCTTGATCTCACCGACGATGGTCGGCATGGCGAACGTCGGGAACTCGACGCCACGGCCGATCTCGAAGCGGTCGATCGCCTTGATCAGACCGATGGTGCCGACCTGGACGATGTCCTCCATGGGCTCGCTGCGGGAGCGGAACCGGGAGGCCGCGAACTTCACCAGCGCGAGGTTGAGCTCGACCAGGGTGTTGCGGACGTACGCGAATTCGTGGGTGCCTTCCTCAAGCGTCTCGAGACGCTCGAAGAGGGTCTTGGACAGAGCCCTCGCGTCCACCGGACCCACCTCGTCGAACGGCGGGATCTCGGGCAGCCCCTCGATCTCAGTCAGTTCCGCCAGATCGGATTCGGCGGGGAGTGACTGGGAAGGGATGTGCCCGGTCGGGTCGGACGGGGGTGTCGACGATGCGGGCTGCCGGGTGTCGTCGGTGCGCAATTCGTCGAGCCGGGGTGACATGGTCTCCTCCATCGTTCTCGGCATATGGCTGCCGATGCCTCTACACGAAGCTGCGGTGTGCGGCGCCTCCAAAGCCGGCCGTTTCGGATGTGTGCTTCTACGCCTACCTGGCTTTGCCTGAAGATGGCAAGTACGCGTTGTCCATATATTGGGCAATACGCGGATTGTTCGGCTACCGAGAGGCCTCGGGAAGGCGTAGGGTTCGGACGAGCGCAGTAGGTAAGCAAACAGTCGTCTAGACAGCAGGAGAGGTGCGCGCGCATGGACCGCGGGACGGTCGGCAGTGCAAGCCGGGGCCGGCTTCATGTCGAGATCCGCCATCACGGCGCCAGCGCGGTCGTGACGGCTTCGGGTGAGCTGGATCACCACACCGCAGATCTGTTGCGTGAGTCACTCGAGGGCTGTGTGGACGACGGATATGCACGCCTGGTGGTGGACTGCTCACCCCTTGAGTTCATGGACTCCACCGGTCTCAATGTGTTGCTCGGCGCCCGCCTGAAGGCGGAGGCCGAGGGGGGCGGGGTTCATTTGGCGGGGATGCAGCCGGTGGTTGCCCGGGTCTTCGAGATCACCGGAGCGGAAGCGGTCTTCACGGTGCACGATTCCGTCGACGAGGCCCTGGCCGACTGACATGACGGCGGTGTCCGGAATGTTGCATTCCGGGCACGTAGTACGTGTCACAACTTCCGTACCCAAGAAGTGGGTGTTCTCACCGTCCGGTCGGGCAGGAGACATCTGAATCCCTTGAATCAGTCAGTATCTGTTTTCCGTGAACAGGCGAATCGGTGAGGTGAAGCGCTGATGAGCACCACCCGGCCGTATCCGCCGGGCGATCTCGGCCCGGAGCCGGGCGGCGCGGGTGCTTCCGCCGCCCAGGCTGCCCCTCCGGTGGGTCAGATCCGCCGGCTGCGCCTGGCGGGCACCCGAGGGGCCGTGGCGCGTGGCCGTGACTTCGCCCGGCAGGCGCTGCACGACTGGGGCTGGCTGCCGGCCGCGAGCGCCGACCGGCGCGCCGCGGCCGAGGATGTGCTGCTCGTCGTCTCGGAGCTGGTCACCAACGCCTGCCTGCACGCCGAAGGGCCCGAGGAGCTGCGGTTGCGCAGCACCGGCAAAGTGCTGCGCCTGGAGGTCAGTGACCTCGGCGCGGGCTCGCCGGCCCCACGCAGCCCGCACCGTCCGGGCCGCCCCGGCGGTCACGGCATGTTCATCGTGCAGCGCCTGTGCCTGGACTGGGGCGTGGTGCGCAACGCCGACGGCACGGGCAAGACCGTCTGGGCGGAGCTTGCCGCGCCGTCCTGAAGGGCGGGCGGACATTGCCGGGGAAGAGAAGAGCTGAGCGCGGGCCCGAGGGCCCGCGCTTCGTCGTGTGGGGGCTTCCTGGCGCCACCGGGCGCGGCAGGGGTTGTCCGCGGCGCCCCCGTTCCTGCGGACCCCGACCTGCGCGTCCCCGGCCCCCTGTGTGCCTCCACCCTTGTGTGCCTCCACCCCTGCGTGCCGGATCCCCACGTGTCCCCGGACCCCTGCCCGCCTCCGGATTCCTGTCCGCCTCCGGAGCCCTGTGTACCGAGGCCGGTTTTCCCCGCCGGGCGGGCCCCGGGCCGATCGGGGCTGTGCTTTGCCTTCCCTCGGCAAGGTCCCCGGCGTACCTTGAGCGGCCAATCTGATGTGCCGTCAGTAACGTGCGGCGGTGCGCTCACCGGGAGAAGGGGAATCCGAGGTGGCCCGCTTCTACGAACAGCACGGCAGGCGCCCGGGCCGGGCGTCCGGTCTCGCCACAGCCGTGGCGATGGCGGCGGGGTCCGCGGTGATGCTCACCGCGCCGGTCGCCCACGCCGAGGTCGTTGACGTCAACTACCAGTGCAAAACGCCGATCGGCAGCAAGGGCGCGGTCTCGCCCATCGACATCACGAGCACGCCCAGCGGCGGTGCGTACAAGCTCGTCATGTCCTTCCGCAAGGGCGTCTCCTCCAGCCCCGTCGAGCTGGGCAAGGGCGCCATGAAGCCGAGCGCGCTGATCACGCTGGGCGGCGCGGAGAGCGGTACGGTGCCGGTCTCCGGGCCGCCCAACGACCAGGCCATTCCGGCCAACACCCCCATCAAGATCAGTGACTTGAGCGGTACGTACACCCCCAAGGGCAGCGGCAAGGTGACCTTCACCGCCGCCACGCTCACCATCAAGGCGCTGGGCACCACCACCACGTGCACGCCCGCCAACCACCCCAAGCCCTCGCTGACCTTGGACGTGAAGGGGACCGGCGGCTCGGGCGGCGGTTCGGGCGGCTCCTCGGGAAGCGCCGGTGCTGCCGCGTCCGGCGGCTCCTCGGGCGGGCAGCTGCCGCAGACCGGACCCGCGGACTCCGCTCTCGCGCTGGGCACCCTGGGCGGCACCGTGCTGCTGGCCGGTGCGGCCGGTGCGCTCTGGCTGACCCGCCGTCATCAGAGGGTGTGACGCGCCGCGTGGGGCGCCTTGACCCGCGTGGTGCCTCCCCGATCGCCGCCCTCCCCCTGCCCGGCCGGCACGGTGAGGTCCCCTTGCACCAGGAGCCGCCGATGCCGTTCCGTACCCGCACAGCGGTCAGCGGTCTGGTCCTCGCGACCGCCGCTGTGCTGCTGTGCTCCGCCGCGGCCGCGGCCGCAGCCCGGCCGGCCGCTGCCCCGGCGCCACCGGGCCCGTCCGCGGCGCCCGCGCCCGGCGACGGCGCCGCGCCCGGCACGCCCGACCGCCCGTACTTCTACCTGGAGGGCGCGCCGGGCACCGTCATGAGCGACCGGCTGTCCCTGAGCAACCCCACCGGCCGCACCGTCACCGTACGGCTGCGCAGCTCCACGCCCGGCTCGTGGCTCACGCTCGCCTCGACGGAGGTGAAGGTTCCGCCGCACACCCGGGCGAGCGTGCCGTTCACGGTGACCGTGCCGCGCGATGCCGCCCCCGGTGACCACCCCGGTGCGCTGAGCGCCACCTTCGCGGTGCCCTCGCCCGGCGACGGGAAGGGGAGCGGTACGGGCGGCGGCCCGGACAGCGGCAAGGACAGTGGCAAGGGAAGTGGCGCGAAGGGCGGCGGCCCGGACAGCGGCAAGGGCGGCGGAGCGAGCGGGCGGGACGACGTACCGGTCCATCTGCGGGTGACCGGGGCGGCGTTGTCCGCGCTGAGCGTCGAGAACGTGACGGTGGGCGGGCGGGGCGGCCGGGGCGGTGCGGCGGTCATCGGGTACACGCTGGTCAACCGCGGCAACACGGTGCTCACCCCGCGGCTGGCGGTGCACGCCGACGGGCTCTTCGGCCCCGTGCTGCGGCGGGCCACCCGCACTCTCCCGATCGCGCTGCGGCCCGGCCAGAGCATCGATTTGACGGAGAAGTGGCCTGACCCGCCCGGTCCGGACGCGGTGGACGTACGGCTCACGGTGACGGCGGGCGGCGGCGCCCACGGGTCCGCCACCGTGACGTATACGGCGGTCCCCTGGGGTGCGGTGGCCGGACCGGTGTTCCTCCTGGCGGCGGGCGGGGGCGGCCTGGCGGTCCTCCGCCGGCGGCGCCGCGGCACGGGCGCGAGCGGGGCACGGGGCGAGGAGAGCGCGCCGGGGAGGGACGCGGACGCGCGTCCCTCCGAGGGCGGGCGGACGGACGCGGCGGGGCAGTTGGCGAGTACCGGATCGGGAGCGCGATCGTGAACGGCGAGACGGGGACGGGGACAGAGCCGAAGGCGGAGACGAAGGCAGAGACGAAGGCGGAGACGGGGGCGGAGACGGCGCGTCCGGCTGCGGGGACGCGTGCGGATACCGGCTCGGGCGCGGTCCGCGACGTACGGGGGATGGGGCGGCGGGCGGTGGCCGTGCTCATCCTCTGCCTGGCGCTCGGGGCGGCCCCGCTTCCGGCCGCCGCCGCGGCCGCGCCCTCGTACGCCGCCGCCGCGCCCTCGTACGCCTCCGCCGCGGCCCCGGACGCCGCCGCGGCGGAGGGGCACCCCACCGTCCACCTCTCCCGGAAGGAAGCCGGCAAGGGCGGCTCGCTCACCGTGACCGGCCGTGGCTGGCGGCCCAAGGCGCTGCTCACTCTGCTGATCTGCGGGCAGAACATGATCGGCGGTACCAATTCCTGTGCCAACGGCGACGGACGGGCGGTCACCACCGACGCCCATGGCGCATTCAGCAGGCGCCTCCCGGTCGCCGAGCCGCCCAAGCCCTGCCCCTGTGTGGTGCATGTGGCGACCGTGACCGGTGAGGCGGCGGATGCGAATGCCGCCTTCACGGTGGCGGGCCACCCGGTGGCGCCGCTGCCCGCGGAGAGCACCGGCGGCCGGCTGACGGTGCTCGCCCAGCCGCGGCTGGCGGGCAGCAGCGGCCTGCTGACCTGGTTCGGCGCCCCCGCACAGCGCCGGTTGACCCTCACGGTCGGCAATCTCGGCTCGGCACCGGCCAAGGACCCCGTCTTCCGGGTCGGCATCTCGCACGGGGTCTTCGCGCCGAAGTGGGAGGAGCAGCAGTGGCGGGGGACCGTACCCGCCGGGAAGAAGGCTGAGGTCACGCTGCCGGTCGAGCTGCCGGCCGGCGCGCACGGAGACTATCTGGTCTCGCTCGAATACGGCGGCAAGGTGCTGGCCGAGCAGCCCTGGGGAGTCGGCAGGCCATGGGGCGTGACGCTCTTCTGGGGGCTGCTCTGCGTGGTGGTCCCGACGGCGGTGTTCCGCATCGGGATGGCCCTCGTGGACCGACTGCGCCCGCGCCGGACGGGCGGCACCCGCAGGCATGGCGCAGGACGTTCACCCACGACCGGACGTACGCCCACGACCGGGCGCAGGTCCACGACCGGGCGTTCGCCCGAGATCACACGTACGCCCACGGCCGGAGGTGCGCCGGCGGCCGGACGCACGCGCACGGCCGGCATCGGAGCACGCATCAGGAAGCGGACCGCGAGCGAGGGCTCCACGGCCGACCCCGGTCCACCGGGCGGCCGTGCCGCGCTGCCGTGGTTCACCCCGGACACCGCACCGTCCACCACCACATCAACCGAACGACCGACATCAACCGAACGACCGACGTCGAAAGGTTCAGCGTGATGAGGCAACGGAGGAGAGCCGCGGTGGCCTCGGCCGCCGCGCTGGTGCTCGCGGGTGCGGGCATCGTGGCAGCGGCCGGGACGGCCCAGGCCGCAGAGGTGTCGTACAAGACGGAGTGTCTGCCGCCGCCGATATCGGGGCTGCCGCCGGTCGAGGGCACCACGAAGGTGGCGGTCAGCGCCCCGGAGACGGCCAAGGTCGGCGAGGAGATCGAGGTGGTCTGGAAGACGGTCGAGGGGGCTTCCAAGAACCCCGACATCCTCGATCTGGGGGAGAACACCGTCCAGCCGACCGGCACGATCAAGGTGGCCGGGGCGCAGACCGGAGATCTGGCCATGCAGGGGCCGCGGCAGAACCCGCCGATCCCCAAGGGCAGTCCGATGAAGCTGTCCGACATGAAGGGCAAGCTGAAGCTGTCGAAGCCGGGTGAGGTCACCCTGACGCCCGGCTTCTACAACATCAACGTCAGCAAGCCGATCTCGACGGACACCAAGTGCTCGCCCAAGGAGACGGTGAAGCCCGCGGTCACCATCAAGGTGACCGACGGCGGGGCCGGTTCCGGCGGCACCACGAGCGGCACCACCACCGGCACCACGAGCGGAACGACCACCGGCACCACCTCCGGCACGACCGGCGGGACCACGAGTGGCACCACTACCGGGACCACCACCGGCACCACCGGCGGGACCACCGGTGGCACCGACGGCGGTGCGACCAGCGGCTCGTCCGGCGGTACGACCACCGGCGGCTCCGGCGGCGACCCCGACGGCACCGCGTACAAGGGCAAGGAAATACTGGTCCCGTACGCCTGCAAGACGCCCATCGGGGACAAGAAGGCGACCTCGCCGGTCCAGATCAACGCCGTCAAGAAGGCCGGCAGTTACGACCTGACGGTGAAGTTCAGCAAGTCCGTCATGGACAGTCCGGCGGACATCCCCAAGGGCTCGGTCAAGCCGTCGATGGACGTCAAGGTCGGTGGCGCGGACAAGGGAGCGGTGAAGGTCGAGGGGCCGGCGAACGCCGACCCGATCAAGTCGGGGCAGCCGATAGCGATCCCCGATCTGAAGGGCACCTACAAGCCGGGTGCCACCGGTAAGGCCACGCTCACCCCGGGCGTGCTCACCGTCAACGCCCTGGGGACGACCACCACCTGCACCCCGGAGAAGGACCCGGGAGTCTCGCTCGCCCTGGACACCGCGGCGCAGCAGGGCGGCACGTCCGGCGGTACGTCCAGTGGTGCCACGGGCGGCGCGGCGGCCTCCGGTGGCGGCGCGGCGGGGCCGGCCAGTGTCTCGGGCGGCAGCAGCGGCGGCCTCGCCGAAACCGGTGCGGGCGACCACGGTGCGCTGACCGCGCTCGGCCTCCTCGCCGGGACGGTCATCCTGCTGGGCGGGGCGGTCTTCACCTTCCTGCCGCGGCACCGGGCACGGGTCCGCTGACGCGGCACGTCCCCGGGGACGCATAAGCGGCACGCCCTCAGGGATGCATGACCGGCACGTCCCGGGGACGCGTAAGCGGCACGCCCTCAGGGATGCAGCACGACCGGCACGTCCCCGGGGAGGCAGGAGCCCCACCGTCCCCGGGGAGGCAGGAGCCCCACCGTCCCCGGGGACGCACGAAGGGGGCGTCGCACCGGCGGTGCGACGCCCCCTTCCGCTGTCCGGGGCCGGGGAAGCGTCAGTTGACGCTGCCCATCAGCTCCTTGATCCGCTTGCGGGACGTCCAGATGCCGAGGCCGGCGATGACGGCGAACACGGCCTCCACGGCGACCGCGCCGGCGGTGTTCAGATTGACGTTCAGCTGCGGCGACGTCAGCAGACCCGACACCGAGTCACCCGCCGTGACCGCGAGGAACCAGACACCCATCATCTGGGAGGTGTACTTGGCAGGCGCCATCTTCGTGGTGACCGACAGTCCGACCGGGGAGAGGCACAGCTCGCTGACGGTCTGGATGAAGTAGATGGCCACCAGCCACATCGGGCTGACCCTGCCGCCGTTGGCCGCGGTGTCGATCAGCGGGATGAGGAAGACCGCGAACGAGATGCCGATCAGCGCGAGGCTGGACGCGAACTTGACGGCGGTGCTGGGCTCCTTCTCGCGCCTGTTCAGCCACAGCCACGCGGAGGCGACCACCGGGGCGAGCGCCATGATGAAGAGCGGGTTCAGCGACTGGTACCAGGACGTCGGGAAGTGGAATCCCAGCAGGTCGTTCGTCGTGGAGTTCTCGCCGAAGATCGACAGGGTCGAGCCGTTCTGGTCGTAGATCATCCAGAAGACGGCGGCGACCGCGAAGAACCAGATGTAGCCCGAGAGCTTGGACTGCTCCAGCTCCGTGAGCTCCTTGTCGCGCTTCATGCGGAACAGCACCGCGATCGGGATGACCAGGCCGGCGATGGTGATCGGCATCAACGCCCAGTCGGCGAAGTTACCGGTCACGCCGAGCAGGGTGTAGAAGACGGCCGCGACGAACAGCCAGATCAGGCCCTTGCGCAGCACGGACGCCTTCTCCTGGTCCGTCGCGGGCTGGGCGACGACGCTGCTCTCCGGGCTCAAGTGGCGGGTGCCGAGCAGGAACTGGGCGAGGCCGAGCGCCATGCCGACGGCGGCGAGCGTGAACCCGAGGTGCCAGTTGACGCTCTCACCGACGGTGCCGATGGACAGCGGGGCCAGGAGGGCGCCGATGTTGATGCCGATGTAGAAGAGCGTGAAGCCACCGTCACGGCGCGGGTCTTGCGGGCCGTCATAGAGGTGGCCGACCATCGTGGAGATGTTCGCCTTCAGCAGGCCGGAGCCGATCGCGACCAGCGCGAGACCCGCGAAGAAGGACGCCGCGGAGGGCAGGGCGAGCGTGATGTGGCCCGCGATGACGACGAGGGCACCGATGGCCACCGTCTTGCGCGGCCCCCAGAAGCGGTCGGCCACCCAGCCGCCCGGCATGGCGAGCAGGTAGACCATCGCCATGTAGACCGAGTAGATCGCCGTGGCCGTGGTGGCCTGCATGTGCATGCCGCCGGGCGCGATCAGATACAGCGGGAGTAGAGCCTTCATGCCGTAGAAGCTGTAGCGCTCCCACATCTCGGTCATGAAGAGAGTGGCCAGGCCACGGGGGTGGCCGAAGAAGGTTTTGCCGCCGTCCACAGGGTTCCCCTGCTGGGCCGCGTCCTTCGTCAGGCTGGACGCCATGGGTGCTTCCTTGCTGCTACGGGACGCGTTCGCTGGCCGATACGCGCCCGGGTGGGGGAGACCGGCACCGGCGTAGCCCCGCCCGCCCCCGCTTCCGGGAGGTTCGGCACCCCGTGAGGGGCCGGCGGGACGGTCGTACTCCGGATTCCACGCTCCCCCGTCCAGCAGGCGCGGCGGACCCGGTCGACAGGTCGATCACTGTCCATCAGGGCTGGTGATTCCAGCCCGGTACACAACGAGGGACCGTTGACGTCGGTGGAGAGTCAAAGGTCCCGGTGGTTGAGCGATGGACGTCCTGCCACCATACGTCTGGTTGCAGGACTGTTGGGCCGCGTGAGACAACGCTCACACCGGCACGGGGAACCATGAGCGCCCCCGCGGGCAACGCGCGCCCTCGCGCGCGCCAGGGGCGTGCCCGGCTCACGTGGCAGGAACGGTCCGTCGTCGGCCATCCGCGCTGGTCCGCCCCTGGGTCCACGGACATCGGACTACCATCGGGCCATGACCCGTGTACTGCTCGCCGAGGATGACGCGTCCATCTCGGAGCCGCTCGCCCGCGCACTGCGCCGCGAGGGTTACGAAGTCGAGGTGCGCGAGGACGGCCCGACGGCGCTCGACGCCGGTCTCCAGGGCAATATCGACCTCGTCGTCCTGGACCTGGGGCTGCCCGGCATGGACGGCCTGGAGGTCGCCCGCCGGCTGCGCAACGAAGGCCATTCCTTCCCCATCCTGGTGCTGACCGCCCGCGCCGACGAGGTGGACACCGTCGTCGGGCTGGACGCCGGCGCGGACGACTACGTCACCAAGCCCTTCCGGCTCGCCGAACTCCTCGCCCGCGTACGGGCCCTGCTGCGCCGCGGCTCCACCGCCGAGCCCCAGCAGCCGCCCGCCACCCACGGCGTACGGATCGACGTCGAGTCGCACCGTGCGTGGATGGGTGACGAGGAACTGCAGCTCACGGCGAAGGAGTTCGACCTGCTGCGGGTCCTGGTGCGGGACGCCGGCCGGGTCGTCACCCGCGACCAGCTGATGCGCGAGGTCTGGGACACCACCTGGTGGTCCTCCACGAAGACGCTCGACATGCACATCTCCTGGCTGCGCAAGAAGCTCGGGGACGACGCCGCCAACCCCCGCTATATCGCCACCGTCCGCGGAGTCGGCTTCCGCTTCGAGAAGAGCTAGGGGCCCGTGCGCCGCCGCCTGATCAACTCCACGCTCGCCGTGGTGCTCGTCGTGATCGCCGTCTTCGGCGTCTCGCTCGTCATCGTCGAGACCCGCACCATCCAGGCCGGCGCCCAGGAGAGCGTGGCGTCCGAGGCGGTCCGGCTGGTCGGGATAGTGGAGAGCCGGCTGGGCAGCGGCGAGAAGATCACCCCGGACATCCTCTCCGAGCAGATCACCGCCAAGCGGTACGCGAAGATCAAGGTGCCGGGCAAGGCGCCGATCGAGATCGGGACACGGCCCTCGGGCGATGTCATCCAGTCGCAGGTGAGCGGGGACCGCGGTGAGTCGGTCACGGTCCAGGCCTCCCGCTCCATGGTGAGCGCGGAGATCGGGCGGACGCTGCTGGTCATTCTGGCCGTGGCGCTGCTGGCGATCATCGCGGCCGTCATCCTGGCCGTCCGCCAGGGCCGTCGGCTGACCGCGCCGCTCACCGACCTCGCCGAGACCGCCGAACGCCTCGGCTCCGGCGACCCCCGCCCGCGCCACCGCCGCTACGGCGTCCAGGAGCTGGACCGGGTCGCCGATGTGCTGGACGCCAGCGCCGAGCGGATCGCGCGGATGCTGACCGCCGAGCGGCGGCTGGCCGCGGACGCCTCGCACCAGCTGCGGACACCGCTGACCGCGCTGTCCATGCGGCTGGAGGAGATCACCGTCACCGACGATCCGGACACCGTGAAGGAAGAGGCCACCATCGCGCTGGCGCAGGTGGAGCGGCTGACGGACGTCGTCCAGCGGCTGCTGACCAATTCCCGGGACCCGCGCAGCGGCTCCGCGGTCGCCTTCGACCTGGACGAGGTGGTCAAGCAGCAGATCGAGGAGTGGCGGCCTGCCTACCGCAGTGCGGGGCGGGCCATCGTGCGCTCAGGCAAGAAGGGGCTGCGGGCCGTCGGCACACCGGGCGCGGTCGCCCAGGTGCTGGCCACCCTGATCGAGAACTCGCTGATGCACGGCGACGGGACGGTCGCGCTGCGCACCCGCGTCACCGGCAACCAGGCGGTCGTCGAGGTCACCGACGCCGGGCCCGGGGTGCCGCCGGACCTCGGCTCGCGGGTCTTCGAGCGCACGGTCTCCGGCCGGAACTCCACCGGGCTCGGGCTGGCCGTCGCACGGGATCTGGCGGAGGCGGACGGCGGGCGGCTGGAACTGCTCCAGCAGCATCCGCCGGTCTTCGCGCTGTTCCTGGCACGTGAGGCGGAGCCCGTCGAGGAGTGAGGCCGGCGCCTTGCGGGCCGCGACAGGGGGCGTGCGGGGCCGCGAGAGGGGGGCTTGCGGGGTCGCGAGAACCGTGCGGGACCGGCTGCCGCGCCCCGGGGCTACTTCCGGGAGACGCTGCGCGGGCGCTCCGAGCCGTCGGCGAGGAAGGACTCGGCCCTCTCCACGGCCTCCCGCGCGGGCAGGGTGCGAAAGACCCAGGTGCGGTAGGACCAGAAGCGGAAGAGCGTGGCGAAGCCGATGCCGACGAACTTGAAGACATTGCTCTGCAGCGGGCTGTCCCAGTGGAACCCGTACGTCGCGACGTAGAGCAGACCGTTCTCGATCACCAGGCCGACCGCGCTGAACAGCAGGAAGAGCGTCAGCTCCTTCGTCCGGCCCTGTTTGTCGCGGTCACGGTAGGTGAAGTAGCGGTAGCCGAGGTAGTTGGTGCCGGTCGCCACGACCGTCGCGATGATGCTGGCCCGGACGACGGGGACCTCGGTCAGGTGCCGCACGAGGTTGAACACCACGAAGTTGACGATCACCCCCGCGCCGCCGACCGCGCCGAACTTCGCCAGTTCCCGAACGAGCGCCTCCAGCCGCGACCGCAGTGCGCTCCGTTCACTCATGGTGATCGCTCAGCTCCTGTCGTGGGCGGGGTGCGCGGCCGTCGGCCTGTTCTCAAGCTGTTCCGCCTCCTCATGCTAACCAGCGGCCGGGAGCGCTGCCTGCCATCTGTCAGGTCCGTGCGCAACGCCCCGCGGTCCGAACGGGTCAGCCGACAGTGACCGCGGATCGACCCACGGCAACAACGGATCAGCCGACGCTGACACGGAAGTTGAGGCTGCGGGCGCCCTTCTCGTCGGCGGCGCCGGTGCCGCAGCGCCGGCAGCGCAGCAGCCGCAAGTCCGTACGTCCCGGACCGACGGCCTCGAAGGCCAGGTAGCGGGCGGTGCCGGCCGGGGGCGGGCCGCCGGTGCCCACAGGGGTGCCGGCGGCCTTCAGGACGGCCGGGTCGGGGCGGGGCTCGGCGATGATCCAGCGGTAGCCGCCGGCGGGGTCCTCGGGGACCTGCACGCTGAAGCGGTCGCCGGCGGAGACGGTGATCTCGGTGTCGTCCGCGTCATAGACCGTGGGCGCGGATAACTGGCTGAAAACGGAGTGCAGGGCGATCAGCAGCGCGGCGATCGCGACGGCGATCACCAGCCTCCTGGAGCCCCCTGATATGCCACTGTTCTCCATCCGGCCTCCCCTTTTGCCGGGCCCGGCCCGGGTGCCGGCCCCGCACCCCGGCCCGAGGGTAACCGCCCGTGTCGATCTTTCACCGGCGATCTTCGAACGTGCGAACTTAGAGGATCATCCAAGCCCGGGTCGGGGCCCGCGCCGCCGTACGGATACCCTGGGGGCGTGACGTTCCCGGTAGTCGGCATGGTCGGCGGCGGTCAGCTCGCCCGTATGACCCACGAGGCGGGTATCCCCCTCGGCATCAAGTTCAAGCTCCTCAGCGACACTCCGCAGGATTCGGCGGCTCAGGTGGTCGGTGATGTCGTCATCGGCGACTACCGCGATCTGGACACCCTGCGCGCCTTCGCTCGTGGCTGCGACGTGATCACCTTCGATCACGAGCACGTTCCCACCGAGCATTTGCGGGCGCTGGAGGCCGACGGCATCCCCGTGCGGCCCGGCCCCGATGCGCTGGTGCACGCCCAGGACAAGGGGGTGATGCGGGCGAAACTGGACGCGATCGGTGTGCCCTGTCCGCGGCACCGCATCGTCGTGGACCCTGCGGACGTGGAGCGCTTCGCGGCCGAGGGCGAAGGCTTTCCCGTGATCCTCAAGACCGTCCGCGGGGGCTATGACGGCAAGGGTGTCTGGGTCGTGCGATCCTCCAAGGAGGCTGCCGAGCCGTTCCGCGCCGGGGTGCCCGTCCTCGCGGAGGAAAAGGTCGATTTCGCCCGCGAACTGGCCGCCAATATCGTCCGCTCGCCGCACGGCCAGGCCGTCGCCTACCCGGTCGTGGAGTCCATCCAGGTCGACGGCGTCTGTGACACCGTGATCGCGCCGGCGCCCGGCCTCGACCCGGAGCTCGCGGGCCAGGCCCAGGAGCTGGCGCTGCGCATCGCGCAGGAGCTGGACGTCGTCGGCCACCTGGCCGTCGAGCTCTTCGAGACCGCCGACGGCCGCATCCTGGTCAACGAGCTCGCCATGCGCCCGCACAACTCCGGCCACTGGACCCAGGACGGCGCGATCACCTCGCAGTTCGCCAACCACGTCCGTGCCGTGCTCGACCTCCCGCTCGGCGATCCGCGCCCGCGCGCCCCCTGGACGGTCATGGCCAACGTCCTCGGCGGCGACTACCCCGACATGTATTACGCGTACCTCCATTGCATGGCGCGGGACCCGCAGTTGAAGATCCATATGTACGGGAAGGACGTGAAGCCCGGCCGTAAGGTCGGCCATGTCAACACCTACGGCGACGACCTGGCGGATGTGCGCGAGCGCGCCGCACACGCCGCCGGCTACCTGCGAGGAACGATCACCGAATGACGACCGGTATGTCGCCCGACCACCGCCCCGCAACCCACGCCGACGCCCCCTCCGCCCCGTCCCCCGTGGTCGGCATCGTCATGGGCTCCGACTCCGACTGGCCCGTCATGGAGGCCGCCGCGCAGGCCCTCGACGAGTTCGAGATCCCCTACGAGGTCGATGTCGTCTCGGCGCACCGCATGCCGCGCGAGATGATCGCGTACGGCGAGGAGGCGGACGGGCGCGGCCTGAAGGCGATCATCGCCGGCGCCGGCGGCGCGGCCCACCTCCCCGGGATGCTCGCCTCCGTCACCCCGCTGCCGGTGATCGGTGTCCCGGTCCCGCTGAAGTACCTCGACGGGATGGACTCGCTGCTGTCCATCGTGCAGATGCCCGCCGGGGTGCCGGTCGCCACCGTCTCCGTCGGCGGCGCCCGCAACGCCGGCCTGCTGGCCGCCCGGATCCTCGCCACCCAGGACCCCGAACTCCTCACCCGGATGCGCGAGTTCCAGCAGGAGCTGAACGACCAGGCCACCGAGAAGGGCAAGCGGCTGCGCAACAAGGTCGCCTCCCCGGCCGGCTTCGGCTTCGGGGGCGGTAAGTGAGCTCCTCCCTGGACGCCGCCCGGGACCTGCTCGCCCGCTGGCCCGTCGTCGACGGCCACAACGACCTGCCCTGGGCGCTGCGCGAGCAGGTCCGCTACGACCTCGGCCGGCGCGACATCGCCGCCGACCAGTCCGCGCACCTCCACACCGACCTGCCGCGGCTGCGGGCCGGCGGCGTCGGCGCCCAGTTCTGGTCGGTGTACGTACGCGCCGACTACGCGGGCGACAAGGCCGTCAGCGCCACCCTCGAACAGGTCGACGTGGTGCGGGAACTGGTCGCCCGTTACCCCGACGCGCTGCGCCTGGCGCACACCGCCGACGACATGGAAACGGCCCGCGCCGAGGGCCGGATCGCGTCCCTCATGGGCGCCGAGGGCGGCCACTCCATCCACAACTCGCTGGCCACCCTGCGCGCGCTGCACCAGCTGGGCGTGCGCTACATGACGCTCACCCACAACGACACCATCGACTGGGCGGACTCCGCGACCGACGACCCGCGCCACTACGGCCTGTCGGCCTTCGGCGAGGAAGTCGTCCGGGAGATGAACCGCTGCGGCATGCTGGTCGACCTCTCGCACGTCTCGGCCGACACCATGCGCGACGCGCTGCGCGTCAGCACCGCACCGGTGATCTTCTCGCACTCCTCCGCCCGCGCCGTCTGCGACCATCCGCGCAACATCCCCGACGACGTACTGGCTCAGCTGCCCGCCAACGGCGGTGTCGCCATGGCCACCTTCGTGCCGAAGTTCGTGCTGCCGGAGGCCGTCGCCTGGACGCAGCGGGCCGACGAGAACATGCGGGCCCACGGCCTGCACCACCTCGACACCACCGAGGCGGGCATGACCGTCCAGCGGGCCTTCGAAGCCGAACACCCCCGCCCGATGGCCACCGCGGCCACCGTCGCCGACCATCTCGACCACATGCGCGAGGTCGCCGGCGTCGACCACATCGGGATCGGCGGCGACTTCGACGGCACGGCCTTCACCCCGGCCGACCTGGCCGATGTCGCCGGCTACCCGAACCTGATCGCCGAACTCCTGGACCGCAAGTGGTCCGAGGCCGACCTGGCCAAGCTCACCTGGCAGAACGCCGTCCGCACGCTGCGCGCCGCGGAAGACGCGGCGCGCGCCGAGCAGCAGCGGCGCGGCCCGTCGCACGCGACGATCGAGCAGCTGGACGGCTGACGCCCCGGGCCGGGCCCCGCACCTCATGCACCGGGGTCTTCACCTCATGCAGAGGCAGAACGGGTGCCCGGCCGGATCGAGATAGACCCGCCAGCTCTGCTTCCCGTCGTCGTGCTGGACGAGCTTGGCGCCCAGCGCGACGATCGTGCGCTCGGCCTCGTCGATCTTCGCGCGCGGGACGTCGAAGTCGAGGTGCAACTGCTGCGGCATGTCCTGGCCGGGCCACTGCGGCGGCCGGTAGCCCTCGGCCACCCGCTGGAAGGCGAGGGTCCGGCCGTCCGGTCCGGCGACTTCGACCCAGTCCTCGTCCTCTTCGGTCACCTGCCAGCCGAGCATGTCCGCGTAGAAATCCGCGAGGGCCCGGGGGTCGGGACAGTCCAGTGCGACAACGCCGAATGTGATGTGGCTCATGCCGTCACGATAGCTGCGCTTTTACGCCTTGCGCTTTGCGTTTTGGGCTTTGGGCTTTGGGCTTTGAGGTTGGGCGTACGTTGTCGGCCGTCCCGCCGCGAGCGCGCTCGCCGTTGCGCCTGCGGCGGGCGTGGGCGGTCGGGTGCGGTGACGGCCCTCCGGACTTCGTCCTGCGGTCCGTCCCCTCCCGTGGGTGGGTGGTGAGGCGGGGTGGGGTGGGGCGCGCGTCTCCTGTCCGCTGTCCCTTGGTGCGTCCACGGGGCGCGCCTGACCGCCTGCCTGCACCCCCGCCGGTCTTCTCCCACCCCCAACGGGGAGGGGCCGGACCGCAGGACGAAGCCCGGAGGGGCGGTCCCGCAGCCGAACAGCCCCGCGCCGGCGGCACCAGCCCGCCGCAGGCGCAACGGCGGGACGGCCCGCGACGTGGGGGGCCAACGGCTGGGCGGCACCCGACCACCCACGCCCGCCGCAGGCGTCACGGCGGACAACACCCGTGGCGGGAAGGCCAGGTACGTGGGGGAGAAGAGCTACGCGCGCGGGCGCCCCAGCGCCCGATAGGTCCAGCCCGCCTTGCGCCACAGTTCGGGGTCGAGGGCGTTGCGGCCGTCCAGGATGCGGCGTTCGGCGACGACGTCGCCCAACGCGGCCGGGTCCAGCTCGCGGAACTCGCGCCACTCCGTCAGATGCAGGACCACGTCCGCGCCGCGCACCGCCTCCAGCGCGCTGTCCGCGTACGCCAGCGTCGGGAAGAGGCGCCGGGCGTTCTCCATGCCCTTCGGGTCGTACACCGTCACCTGGCCGCCCTGGAGGTGGATCTGGCCGGCGACATTGAGCGCGGGGGAGTCGCGGACGTCGTCGGAGTCCGGCTTGAAGGTCGCTCCCAGGACGGCAACCCGCTTGCCGAGGAAGCCGCCGCCGACCGCGTCCCGGGTCAGCTCGACCATGTGACCGCGGCGCCGCATGTTGATCGAGTCGATCTCGCGGAGGAAGGTCAGGGCCTGGTCGGCGCCCAGTTCGCCGGCGCGCGCCATGAAGGCCCGCAGGTCCTTGGGCAGGCAGCCGCCGCCGAATCCGATACCGGCCCGCAGGAACTTCTTGCCGATCCGGTCGTCGTGCCCGATGGCCTCGGCGAGCTTGACCACATCGCCGTCGGCCGCCTCGCAGACCTCCGCCATGGCGTTGATGAAGGAGATCTTCGTCGCCAGGAAGGAGTTGGCCGAGGCCTTCACCAGCTCGGACGTCGGGTAGTCCATGACGATGAACGGCGAGCCCTCGGCGATCGGGGCCGCATACACCTCGCGCAGCAGCTCCTCGGCCCGCTCACCGGCCACGCCCACGACGATCCGGTCGGGGTGCAGGGTGTCCTTGACGGCGAACCCCTCGCGCAGGAACTCCGGGTTCCAGGCCAGCTCGACGGCGGCGCCCGCCGGGGCCGCCGCGGCCAGCCGCTCGGCGAGCCGGGACGCGCTGCCCACCGGCACCGTCGACTTACCGACCACCAGGGCGGGCCGGGTCAGATGCGGCGCGAGCGCGTCGAAGGCGCTCTCCACGTACGACATGTCACAGGCGTACTCACCGTGCTTCTGCGGGGTGTTCACACAGACGAAGTGGACGTCGCCGAAGGCCCCGGCCTCCTCGTAGGAGGTGGTGAAGCGCAGCCGGCCGGTCGATCCCTCGATCCCGTCGGCATGGCGGCGCAGCAGCTCCTCCAGGCCGGGCTCGTACATCGGGACCTCGCCCCGCTGCAGCATCTCGATCTTCTCGGGCACCACGTCGAGCCCCAGCACCTCGAAACCCAGCTCGGCCATGGCCGCGGCGTGGGTCGCGCCGAGGTAGCCGGTGCCGATCACGGTGATCTTGAGGGCCATGGATGCTCCAAAAAAGGGGGTTGCGGCGCGCAGCGCCGGGGGCTGCGGGGTGGTCGGGTCACTTCGCTGGGGAAAACGGCGCTGACCGAGCATAGTCGGGCCCGGAAGGGCCATCTCCAGTCGTCGCGCGACCAGGTCTGTAACTGTCGGCAACCTCACGTATCCGCAGGCCCGGCCCGGCGCCTAGAATCCGGAGAGGTAAAGGGTTACTTAACGGTAGTTAGCACTGCCGACAGCTCACAGGGGAGTGAGAAAGCGTGGCGGGAACCGCTGATTTCGATCTGTACCGGCCGTCCGAGGAGCACGACATGCTCCGCGAGTCGGTGCGCTCGCTCGCCGAGGCGAAAATCGCGCCGTTCGCCGCCGCGGTGGACGAGGAGGCCCGCTTCCCGCAGGAGGCGCTCGACGCGCTGGTCGCCAACGACCTGCACGCCGTCCACGTACCGGAGGCCTACGGCGGTGCCGGCGCCGACGCGCTGGCGACCGTCATCGTCATCGAGGAGGTGGCCCGCGTCTGCGGCTCGTCCTCCCTCATACCGGCGGTCAACAAGCTCGGCTCGCTCCCGGTGATCCTCTCCGGCTCCGAGGAGCTGAAGGCGAAGTACCTGGGCCCGCTGGCCAAGGGCGACACGATGTTCTCGTACTGTCTGAGCGAGCCGGACGCCGGTTCCGACGCGGCCGGTATGAAGACCAAGGCCGTCCGCGACGGTGACCACTACATCCTCAACGGCGTCAAGCGCTGGATCACCAACGCCGGCGTCAGCGACTCCTACACGGTGATGGCCGTCACCGACCCGGAGAAGCGCTCCAAGGGCATCTCGGCCTTCGTCGTCGAGAAGGGCGACGAGGGTGTCTCGTTCGGCGCCCCGGAGAAGAAGCTCGGCATCAAGGGCTCCCCGACCCGCGAGGTCTACCTCGACAACGTCCGGATCCCCGCCGACCGCATGATCGGCGCCGAGGGCACCGGCTTCGCCACCGCCATGAAGACCCTGGACCACACCCGCATCACCATCGCGGCCCAGGCCCTCGGCATCGCCCAGGGCGCCCTGGACTACGCCAAGGGCTACGTCCAGGAGCGCAAGCAGTTCGGCAAGCCGATCGGTGACTTCCAGGGCGTCCAGTTCATGCTCGCCGACATGGCCATGAAGGTGGAGGCGGCCCGCCAGCTCACCTACGCAGCGGCCGCCCGCTCCGAGCGGATCTCCGCCGGCGGCAAGGGCGAGGACCTGACCTTCTTCGGCGCCGCGGCCAAGTGCTACGCCTCGGACGCCGCCATGGAGATCACCACGGACGCCGTCCAGCTGCTCGGCGGCTACGGCTACACCCGTGACTACCCCGTCGAGCGGATGATGCGGGACGCCAAGATCACCCAGATTTATGAGGGCACGAACCAAGTGCAGCGGATCGTGATGGCAAGGAACCTTCCGTAGCAGGGTTTTTGCAGGTCAGGAGCTGTTTCGAAGGTCCGGAGGGACGCCCTTGGCTTTCTGTCCGTTGCGGCCTGATCAGGGCCGTTCCTGGGCGTCATGCGGGGAGAATCCTGGGCAGATGCCGGGCTGAAAACGGCCACTGACCTGTACAAACAACACAGCCCCCGGCGCGACGCCGGGGGCTGTTGTCGTACGCGGATCAGGCGACCTCTGATCCCTCAGTCGGGTCGTCGGCGCCGGGCGTCAACATCGTTGCGATGGCGGCCCGGCCACGCTGCTCGGCCCCTTCGAAGATGTAGTGGTAGTGCTCCCTCAGCACGTCCGTACTGCTGTGGCCCATCCAGTCGGCCACGTCGTTCTCGGGGACTCCGGCGTACAGCAGCCGCGACCCGTAGTAGTGCCGGAGTGAGTGCGCCTTGCAGTACTTCACCTGTCCCTTGCCCAGAGCCTCCATCCAGATCTTCGGGTAGAAGGACGACGCGTAGAGGTAGCCAGTCCGCGTCACGTTGGGGAAGAGAAGTCGCTCCGGCCCCCATACGCCGTGGTTCTTGATGTGCCGCCGTAGCTCGAAGGCGACGTTCGGAGGGAGGGAGACGGTACGCCCTGGCTCACCTTCATCACGAGCCTTGATGTGCCGACGCTGGATCGCGCTGTTCTTCCCCGACTCGGTGTCTCCGTCCTCCGCAATCTGGAAGTCGACGCGAAGCGTCTCGGCCTTGAAGTCGATCTGATCGCGGGACACCGCCATGGCCTCACCCAGCCGCAGGCCGCACCCGGCCATGATCCACAACATCGCGCGGTATCGCGGAGGAGCGGCATCCAGCATCGCCAGAACTTCCCGCGTCGTGAGCCGCCTTGCGGTGCTCTTCTGCTCCCGGATCTCCTTGGCGCGGCTGCCCGCGCCCTTGACCTTCTTGCACGGGTTCCGGCCGACGATCTCGTTGACGACAGCCCAGTCCATCATCCCGGAGAAGAACGAGAATCGCTGACGCCGTGTGCGGGCGGACAGCTTCCGGTCCTGCTCCATCCACAAGAGCCACTGCTCAACATCAGCGACCTTCAGGGACACGATGGAACGGGCCTTGAAGAACGGCTCGATGGTCGTGTTGAGGATCGACCGGTACTGCTTCTTGGTGCTGTTCTCCAGCTTCCTTTGATTCGTCCACTGCTCCCACACGGCCGTCACGGGCTGCTTGCCCAAGCGGTCGTCCAGGTAGGTCCCGGCGTCGAGTTCCTGCTCCTTGCGCTTGCGCTGGTCATCAGCCCGCTTCTTGGTCTCGAACGTCTTCTGCCGCTGCTTGCCGTCCGGGTCGTACCAGTACGTCGTCCACATCTTCGAGTCGTCTGTTGACCGCGCGACCCATGCCCTTGCCACTGAAGCGGCCCCCTCCTGCTGCTGCCGACGTACGGGCCCGCCCCGCCGTCGCGCCGGTCACTCCCCGGCGTTTTCAAGTTTGCACATCGACCACCCTGGGTTGTCAACACAGGGTGGAACCCACTGGGTGTGTTAGCTTGAGTGATATGGAAGCGGATGACAGCGGGTTCGAGATCACTCAGCAGCAGGGCGCCTGGGTGGTCCGCATGTGGTGGCCCGTGGGGCCGGTCAACGGGGGGCCACAGCGGATCACCATCGAGCCGGCCGAAGATGCCCCTGCTCGTGAGGTGGCACGGGGTATCTCGACCACTGTCCTGCGCAGGCTCGATGTAGCCGCAGCCCTGAAGCTGGCCAAGCAGGCTCCCGAAGCCCAGCGGACGTTGGAGGAGGTGGCAGGGAAGCTGAATGAGATGGGAGAGGCGGCGGGGCTCGCCCTGGAGGGCGAAGGCGTCTCGGAGCGGTACTTGGCTTTGCTTGTTGCCACGTACACCGCCATGGCGGATTTTGGGGCTCCTGCGCCCGTTCCTTGGCTGGCACGGCTCATCGGCCGCCGACCCGAGACGGTGAAGGATCACCTGAAGCGGGCCAGAAGGGACGGCTTCCTGACCACAGTTGCCGGTAAGGCGGGTGGAGAGTTGACGGACAAGGCCGAAGCCGTACTTGAGGAAGTGACTGAAGTAGGTAGCCAAGGCGGCTGAACTACATAACACTTCATGCGCATTGAGCCCCCGAGGGTATTCGGGGGCTTTCTTGTTTCTTGGAGGATGAATGGCGTACGCCAGACTGATGACCGTTGACGACGTGGCCAACTACCTGAGTAAGCCCCGCTCCTGGGTGTATGGAAACTGGAAAGCCGAACAGATCCCGTTCCGCAAGGTGGGTCAGTCCCTCCGTTGCCGACCGGCCGACTTGGAGAATGTTGAGGCTGTCCCGGAGCCGGAGCCGGAGCCGGAGCCGGAGCCGGAGCCGGAAGCGGCACCCGTGGGGGAGCCTGACCCCGAGCCGGTCCCATCCGTGATGCTGGCCGGAGAGGTGCCCGGTTACTCGTGGGAAGACGCCAGAGAGGCCGTTCGGCGCATGGGCTATGAGGTGGTCGGCCGTGCCGATGACAGCACGGTCCTGCTGATCCTGGGTGAGGGTGGCGACCGGAATGCCACCAAGCTGCGCGACGCTTCCGAGCGTGGCATCCCTGTGATGGACGTCCGGAAACCGGGACGTTTCAAGTCGGCTGTTCGCTCGGGTGAGTTGGTCGGTGGCGACCCGCTTCCGGAGCCTGCCAAGGTCGCCCTCTCCGGGATGAGTGAGCGAGAGCGCAACCGTGCCGTACGAGCGTGGGCACGCGAGAACGGCTTCACCCCGTGCCTACCAAGGGCCGAATCCCGATGCATGTGCGCCATGCGTGGGAGCACCGGGACGCATCGGAGGGAAAAGCGGTCGCGGCCTGACCGCCGCTCCCACCGTGCCGGGCGCCGAGTGCGCCCGGCCTCCCCGGCCAGAAGCCACACAAGCAACCCTGTTCGAGATTGAGGCAGCATGAGCACCCCCGTTCTGTACGGTCCCATCGGTCGCGCGGTCCGCAGGATCTCCCCGTTCCTGGAAGCGGACCCCTTGGGGGTGTATGTGGCCGCCCTCTCGATGTGGTCGGCCGCTATCGGTGGCTCGGTCAAGGTGTCTTCCCGTGGCCCCCGGCCCGTGCTGCTGTGGTCCGCTCTGGTGGCCGGTACGGGGCGCGGCAAGGGAACCGCGCTCCGGGCCGCTCATCATGTCTTGGACAAGGCCCTGGGCCGCTTCCTGGCCACACACACCACGTCCGGGATCACTTCCGGGGCGAGCATGGTGAACCACCTGTGGGAGCAGCAGGAAGCGACGGCCGAGACCGAGCATGGGCGGGACGTGCGGACTCTGGTGGTCGAAGAAGAGTGGTCGGAAGTGCTCCGCAGGGTGAAGCGGGATGCATCGTTCACGACCAAGCTGCGGACCGCGTGGGACGGTGCGACGCTGCGGAACACCACCAAGGATGAGGCGCAGGAAGTACGTGACCCCGCCATGGTTCTGCACTGTCACGTCACGCCCTCTGACTGGGCCAAGTACGTCGGGGAGTCGGAAGCGGCGGGTGGCTCATACAACCGCATCCTTCCCTTCCTGCTCGGATCGGTGTCGCTCTTGGATGACGACCGGGTGAGCCTGCCCGAGGTGGACGGGCGAGAGCTGGCCGACGCTTACGGGTGGGCCACTGCCCGGCCGCGTGTGATCACGCTTGCGGAGCATGCCCGGCCGCTGTGGCGGATCGTGCGCCGATACGCCCGCATCCTGGGTGAGACCCTGCCCGAGGGACAGGCCGTGTTCATCGAGCGCACGGCAGAACAGACGCTCAGGGTTGCGGCCTGCCTGGCAGCGTCCGAGTGCTCGGAGACGGTCACTGCAGAGATGCTGTTGGCCGCCTTCAGCCTGGTGCGCCGGTCGGTCCAGGATGCCGTCCGGATCACCAAGGGGGCGACCTCTCCCAAGGTGAAGCGTCAGCCGCTCAGCCTTGAAGACAAGGTCCGGGCCCGGATCGAGATGCACGGCGGTCGGGCCACTTCCTCCCAGGTGCTCCCGTATGTGGGCGCCACGGCTGAAGCGGTTAAGGCACTGTCGGGAATCGTCGTTACTGTGGAACGGGCGGGTAAGAGTGGCCGACCGGCCACCGTTCTCACACTCCGCGGTGACACTTCCGGTGCCTCTGTGCCGCAGCCGGCCAGCACAGGCAGCGACAGGAACGAGGACACTTCCCGTCACGCAGAGGCGCAGCCGGCCAGCGCAGAGCGTGAGCAGAACCGTGCATGCGTAGTCCGCCTGGACGCCTACCGCCCGGCACCCAAGCAGGTTGCCGAGCCCGTGTAGGAACCGAAGCGGTCGGAACCGTCGGGCGACACGAATCCCTTCCTAGCGCTGCTCTAGCCATAGCAAATGGGCCCCGTCCGGATGGACGGGGCCTTCGGTGTTTCGACTACGCGAGTGGGCAAGCCAGTTCATATGTCACCCGATCGTGCAGCAGACTCCCGATCAATCGGACGGCGTGAGCGAATGCCACACGCCGAACCACTGCTCGGCGCCCCACGCCTCGAACCGTTCCACCTCAGTGAACCCCAGCTTCGCCGCGAGGCGCATCGAGCTGGTGTTGGCGGTCTGGGTATAGAGCACCACCGGCTCACCGGGCAGGGCGGCAGCAAACCAGTCGAGTGCCGCTGTGCATGCCTCGGTGGCGTACCCGCGGCCCCACGCCTCCGGTAGGAACAAGTAGCCGAGTTCTGTCTCTCCGGCCTCCAGACGGCAGTTACTCGGACTCTCGGGGGCGTGCGGTTTGAGCTGGACCGTGCCGATCATTGCTCCGTCGAGCTCGACCACGAACCAGCCATGGCGCTGCCCGGGCACCTCGGGCACCGTGTGTTCAAGCTCGGCGCGCGGTTGAGGGCCACCAAGGTAGGCGTTCACTTCTGGCGAGGCGTTCAGCTCGATGACCGTCGCGCGGTCCCGGGCCTCCGACTCGCGGACTACAAGCCGCTCGGTCTTGATCGGGGCAGGTGGCCACGCGAGGGGTCTGGGGTCAGCCATGCCAGCCAACCTAGCCAGCCGGATCGGAAGCGATCAAGACGCGCCGACCGATCAAGCCACTGGCTCGGGACTGGCTCTCGTATGACCCGGTAGAAGCAGGCTGGGAGTTCGGCCGCTTGCTGTTGCCCAGGGCACAAGCGTCCTGACCGATCCGGGCCCATGACTGACCGCCACCCGTACCGGGCGGAAGTTCCAGGTCCCCACAACTGCGGCAGGGCTCTACTCGGCGCGAACGACCATGGCGAACGAGGTCCTGATGCGTCGGAAACCGGCGTGACCGGAGCGGCCCGTGTGGCTCATGCACTCCACATCGACGGACGCCGACTCGGTGGAAGGTGTCGCCTTCCACTTGCAGTGCAGGCACTCAGCCTCGAAGGTCACGTCCGTATCCGGGTGCTCGGTGATCCTGTGCATCACGTATCGCATCGCCGTTCTGATGCTCACAGCCCGCCCCTACGGCTCCGCGCGTTGGCCTCAGCAACTCTGCTGCTCAGTCCATCGGGCGGCTGACGTGGCGGCGCTTCGTAGTCGGGACACTTCGGGCTGCCGCACTCGCACCGGGGCCAGCGCAAGGCCGAGTTGGGCGCCAAGTCCGCCCCCTCGGGGCCAGGGTCGCTCTTCTGCACCATGAGCACGCCGCCGACGCCGAACGCTCCGGTAAGTCGGGAGAGAAACCGTCGGGCCTCACTGCTGCCCAGATGATCAGCCGCTTCGGTCCTATGTGCCCTGCTGTCGCTCACCATGGCCCCCATCTTCGGCGGGCCACGATCGCTCCTCTAGCCTGTTTCCTGTTCCCGCAAAAAGTCGTTGCGGATACCTTCGATCAGATCCCGCATTTCGTCGCCAGCCAGCGCGGCTCGCTCGAATCCTTCGAACTTATCGACGTAGAGATTCACATCTCGCGGGTCCGTAACGACGACTTCGGCATGGACGGTTTCAACGGTCACCATGCGGTCGTCACGGATGACGAAGGCATGGTTTGCGATGTCGTGTTGCTGAACGCGCAGAGGGACTATCCGGATGTCCACGTGGGAGAGCCGTGAAATAGAGACGATGCGATCAAGCTGAGCAGTCATCATCTGCGGTCGCACGATGCGCCAGCGCAGAACAGGTTCGGTGATGATGAACCGAAGTGACTTTGCGGTGTCGTAGAGAACCGCTTGCCGTTCAAGTCGCCCATTGATCGTTCGCTGGAGTGCGTCTTCACTCAGGTTGTGGCGTTGCAGAATGGCCCGGATGTACTCGGGAGTCTGGAGCAGGCCCGGAACGAGCGCGGGTTGAAACAGCCGCAGTACAGACATCTGGGCTTCCAGAGCCTTGGCCGCCTGTTGGCCCTTGTGGACCCCGATCCGCTTGAGCAGGCGCCACGCCGCCGCCTCCGTCGCTGACGCGCGTGCGGCTTCCGCGTACTCCGCTTTGACCTCGTCCGAGACGCCGATGGCGGTCAGGATGCGCTCTACGTCGGTCGCGCTGGGTGCCAGCTTCGCATTCTCGATCTTCGACAGCTTGGACGGAGACATGAGGGCGCTGCGGGCCACCGCTTTGGCTTCCTTGCCGGATGCCACTCGCAGCGCCCGCAGCGCGGCTCCAAGCTGTGCTCTGTTCACGTCCCGTACTTGGCCCACCATTCGGTGAACGGTTCCGCGTGCGCGAGAGCCGCATCACGGTACCGCGTGAATTCCGTTGTTCGTTCCGGCGGTAGCACTTCCGAACCCAGGTACTTTCCGCTTTCGTCGTAGTTCATCACGGCCACGGATTCGGAGTCGAAGAACCAGAAATCCGGAACGTTCTGCAAGGGGTTGGGTTTGTCGGTGATGTCGAGGATGAAGAACTCTTCGCCCCCGCTCACGTTCTTGTGGTAGCCCCACCCGAGTTCGAACCTAAGATAGTTCGTGAGCGGGCGGGACAGGATATGGACCCGGTATACCCGCTTCCCCTTCTCGGTGTGCGAGCGTAGTTCTTTGACCCATCCCGCGTTGTAGTCGTCCGGCTGTGGCTCCCCGGTCAGGAATGCCTGGTAGGCGTCGACGTTCCCGGACCTGCTGTAGTCGTCCAGGGTCTCCAGCCGGAATGCCTCGCGCTCGAACGTGTCGAAGAGGTCGCCGAGGGTCCTAGATGAGGTTGTCATGGATGGCCTTCTGGATCAGTTCCATCGGGATCTCGACCAGGGTTTCGTGGGCGGGAATCTGAAGCCCGTGGTCGGTCGGCGTCTCACCCTGTACCAGGAAGGTGCCACGATCCGTGGCGTAGATCGTCGGGCAGTCCTTGATGTCGCACGTGCTGATCAGCTTGGTGACCTTCATGGTCTGGGTTCCCCTCTCCCGTACCGCTGTCAGTGCCCCGCATCTGGGTTGATGCTCCCGAGGGGTGGCGCACGGGTCAAGCGATCACGGTTGACGGAACGGGAAACCGCGTAACCTGCGCCCGGCCTGCTCGTATGCGGCGCGATTGGTGGTGGTGCCTCCAGCGTGCCTCCTGCCTGCGGAGACTGTTGGCGATCATGGGGAAATGCTGGGGAGGCCCCCTCTGGGAGGAGTGTTCGTGCAGGTCAACGCCATATGATCTGTAAAGCACCCAGATCTACGGGGGCACCAACCAGGTCCAGCGGATCGTGATGGCGCGCAACCTGCCGCAGTAGGCAGGCCACGGGCACAGGAGACAGGCCCACGGGCACGGAAGAAGGGGCCCCGGACCGCCGCAGCGGTCCGGGGCCCCTTCTTCGTGGTCCGGGTCTCCGGTCAGTTGCCGGAGACCGTGACCTTCTCGTCGTTGTTCAGCTGCTGGACCAGCTGGCGGAGCTTGGCCTTGTCCCAGACCAGGTTGCCGCCGGTGCTGCCGGAGATCGGCATGTTCATCGACTTGCCGTCGCCGCCGGTGACGCCCTTCATCGCGAAGAACATGTTGCCCAGGGACCACAGGCTCATGTCCTTGTCGACGATGAGCGTGTCCAGGCCGGCGCTCATGGTCGGGTAGAGCGTGAAGGGGTTGAGGACGGTGGCGGGGGTGGCGGTCTGGCTCGCCAGGGTCGCCAGGAACTTCTGCTGGTTCTTCGTACGGTCCAGGTCCTGGCCGGCGAAGGCGTGCCGGGTGCGGACGAAGGCGAGCGCCTGCTGGCCGTTGAGCGTCTGCTTGCCGGCCGGGAAGTCGGCGCCGGAGTTCTTGTCCTTGAACGCCTTGGGGATGTCCATCTCGACGCCGCCGATGGCGTCCACGATGTTGGCGAAGCCGGCGAAGCCGATCTCGACGTAGTGGTCGATGTGCAGCTTGGTGTTGTACTCGACGGTGCGCACCAGCAGCTCCGGGCCGTCCTCGGCGTAGGCCGCGTTGAGCTTGGTGTGCCGCCCGGTGCCCGGGTACTTCTTGCCGGAGTCCGAGCCGATGTAGGTGGGTATCTCCACGTCCGAGTCGCGCGGCAGGGATATCAGCGTCGGGCCGTTGCTGCCGTCGTGCAGGATCATCATGGAGTCGGTGCGCTTGCCCTCGGCGGAGCCGGTGTGCAGCTTCTGCTTGTCCGCGGCGGACATGCCCTCACGGCTGTCCGAACCGACGATCAGGTAGTTCGTGCCGTCGCCCGTCGCCGGCCGGTCGATGACCTTGCTCAGGTCCACCTTGCGGCGGAGCTTGCCGTCGGCCCAGAAGTAAGTGGCCACCGAGGCGACCGACAGCACCGCGACCAGGGCGATGACCGTCCACTTGATGCGCCGGCCCCACTGGGGACGCGGCCGGCCGGCGCGGCCGCGGCCGTCGTCGTAGCCGTCACCGCCACCGCGGCCGCCGCCGTAGACCTGGCCGGTGTTGTATCCGTCGTAGGCGTCGTCGTAGCCCTGGGACTGCTGCGGCGGCACGGCCGCGCCCCGGCGCGGGGACATCGACGGCGGCAGCGGAGGCTCGTGCCGCTGATAGCCGGGGCCCGCGTCGCGACGCACCTGTGGCATCGCGCGCGCACCCTCGGGCTCGGCACTGCCGCTGCCGTGTCCGTACCGGTTGCCGCTCTGGTCGCCGGACCACCCATTGGGCCACTCATTCATACGGGGAAGTGTGCATGCCCCGCGGGGGTCCTCCATAGAGCGGGTGCCGGATCGGGCCAGTGCTGTTGCAGAGCTGATGCAAAGCTACGGCGGCAGTCGGCCGCATACCGCACGGGCCCATGACCATTCCGACCTGCACGAATGGAAGCAACCATTCCGGATGGTTTCCGGCGAGGGCGAGGAGATGCGTGTCACGGACCTGCGCAAAGGGCGAGACCAGTCTCACGATCCGCGTGGGGCGGGGCCGTACGGGCGCCGCTTAGGCTGGCTGTATGACCGAACTCGTCACCGACAGCGCCGAGGACGAGATCGTGGGCAAGCCCACGTCCGTGTCCCGCATCACACTCAGCCACATCATGACGGCCGGCGACACCAACCTCCTCGGAACGGTGCACGGCGGCGTGATCATGAAGCTCGTCGACGACGCGGCGGGCGCCGTGGCAGGGCGCCACTCCGGCGGGCCCGCCGTCACCGCCTCGATGGACGAGATGGCCTTCCTCGAACCGGTCAGGATCGGCGACCTCATCCACGTCCGCGCCCAGGTCAACTGGACCGGCCGCTCCTCGATGGAGGTCGGCGTACGGGTGCTGGCCGAGCGCTGGAACGAATCCAGCCCGCCCCAGCAGGTCGGCTCCGCCTACCTGGTCTTCGCCGCCGTCGACGAGCAGGGCAAGCCGCGCCGGGTGCCGCCGGTGCTCCCCGAGACCGAGCGCGACCGGCGCCGCTACCAGGAGGCACAGATCCGCCGGACGCACCGCCTCGCCCGGCGTCGCGCGATCATGGAGCTGCGCGAACGGCGCGCCGCGGAAGGACTCGACGACGCATAGCGGCGACCGCCAGCTGCCCGAGCAGCGCCAGCCCCGCGCCGGTCACGGTGCCTGCCGCCGCACAGATCACGTCGTCGATATCGGCGATCCGCCCGGCCCGCATCAGCAGCTGCGCCGTCTCGATGACCAGGCACAGCCCCACGCCCAGCAGGAACGCCGCGGCCGCCGAGGTGCGCGGCGCCGCAAACCTCAGCAGCAGCGACGCGGGCACGAACAGCGCGGCAGTGGCGATCTGCCGCCGCACCAGCGTCGTCAGCTCCCCGGGCTCCAGCTGCGCCCCCAGATCGAACAGCCCCTCACCGGGCCGCCACCACACCGTCGCGTCCCCGGAGCCGATCGGCTGGCTCGGCGTGAGCGTCGCCACCAGGAACAGCAGCAGCCAGCCGGCCAGCAGCAGCCGGGCCGTGGTGCGCGGCGCGGTGCTGCCGGGGGTGAGCGCCGTCCACAGGGCGAAAGCCATGGCCCCCGCCAGCGCCAGGACCAGGAAGAGCGTCACCGTGCCGGGGGTGACGTCCAGCACTACCTGCCACACGATGCGCCCCTCTCAGGCCGTCCAGGACATCAGCTGCAGCTCCACTTCGTGACATAGACCGTCTCGCCACGCTCCATGACGCCCCGGATGCATTCGTCCGCGAGCATCTCCACCCGGCCGCTCAGCACGACCGCGCCGCCCTGCGTCCGCCGGGTGCCGAACCACCCGGGGAAGGCGGTGATCCGGTCGTTCTTGCGCTGGTAGCCGAGCCGCACGATGATCTCGTCCCGGCCGCTCGCCGCCCCGAGCCGCCGGTAGGCCGCGGTGTACGTGCCGGCGGCCCCCACCGGACCGCGCAGACACAGCTGGCCGCGCACCAGATCCCCGCAGCCGGTCGGTTCCGGCGGCGCCGACGGCGCCGCGGCGGCGGTGGCCGCGACCAGGCACAGTGCCGCGACGGCCACCACGGTCCGGCGCGCGTCGCGCCGGGCGTCCGGACGGCGCGCGGGCGGCCGGGCGGCGGTGCGGCGGGGCGCGGGGACGCTCATGCCGGCACCTCGCTCCGCTCGGCCCCGCATACGCGTGGCGCGCACCTTTCGGCGAGGGGCTCCCGGCGCTCGCTCATGTGCACACCGCCTCGTCACCGGTGATCGCCGCGATGCCGCCCGGCTTCTGCGGCGGCTCCTCGGCCCGTACCCGCTGCACCGCCGGGTGGTCCCGGCCGACCGTCACCTGCATCACCGGCCCCCGCCCGGCCACCGGGCGCAGCTCGGCGCCCGGCAGCGCGGCGGCCAGCGAGCGGGCCGAGCGGTCCCAGCGCGGGTCGTAGGCGATGACCGTGCGCGGCGCCCTGCCGAGGGGGGAGGCGCCGGGCGCGCCGGTGGTGGCGAACCCGGTGGCATGCAGTTCCCTGGCCACCGCGGCGTCCGGTCCCGGGCGGTCGCTGCCGTCGCCGACCCGCACCTGGACCTGTCCCGGCGGTACGTCCACGACCCTGGCCCGCGGCTCCTTGCGGTCCCGGTGCACCGCGAGCGGCTTGTCCTCGCGGATCGCCTGGAAGAGTCTCGGCGCCTGCACCGGATCCCACCGCACGGTCGAACCGACGCCGGGCACCGGCTGGGCCACATTGCGCAGCGGCACGGAGGTGAACTCCGACGACGAGGGGGTGAAACCGCGCATCGCCTGCCCGAGATCGACCAGGTCGCCCGCCGCGAAGCCCGAGTCGGCGCGTACGGATCCCAGCATCGTGTCCGCGACGTCCCGGAAGCGGATCGGGTTCAACAGCACCCCGGAGGAGGTGATCTTGTGGATGAGGGAGGCCAGGAAGCGCTGCTGGCGCTGCATCCGGCCGAGGTCGGCGGAGCCGTCGACATGCCGGGAGCGCACGTACTGCAGTGCCTGGCCGCCGCTCAGCCGCGACTTTCCGACCGGCAGATCCAGGCCCGTATAGCTGTCGCGCAGCGGCCGTACGGTGCAGATCTCCACCCCGCCGACCGCGTCCACGCTGCGCATGAAGCTGGTGAAGTCGACCTCCAGATAGTGGTCGATGTGCACCCCCGTCATGTGCTCGACGGTCCGCACGGTGAGGCTGGGGCCGCCCTCGGCATAGGCCGCGTTCAGCTTGATGGCGTGCTGGGGGCGCTGCCGGCCGGTGACCGCGTCCGTGTGCGCGGGGACCTCGGCATAGGAGTCACGGGGGAGGCTGACCACGCTGGCGCGGTCCCGGTCGGCGGAGAGATGCACCAGCATCAGGGTGTCGGTGCAGTGGCAGGGCGCGCCGCCGAGGTGGTACTTCCGTTTCTCGCCGGGGGTGAGCTTGTCGCGCCCGTCCGTGCCGACGACCAGGAAGTTCAGCCCGTCGCCGCCGCCGGGCCGGTTGCTCATGCCCGTGAAGGCGTCCACCCGGCCGATGCCGCTCTCCACGCCGGTGACCACGGCGTGCCCGACCCCGCTCGCGGCCAGCAGCAGCACGGACGTGACCGCACCGATCCGCAGCCCCCAGCGCGGGCCGGGCGGGCGCCGGCGCGGGTTCGGCCGGGCGGCCCGGCGCCTGGCCGGACGGGGGGAGCGGAACGGCGCGGTCACGGGGGACACCTCCGCGGCAGGACGGGCGGGGGGAGGAGTGAGGGGAAGAGCGGGGGCGGGGAGGAGGAGCAGAGGGATGAGCGGAGGGAGGAACATAGGGAGGAATGGGGTAAATCCGGCTAGAGCACCGTAGGTCCATATGATCGGATGCGCGGCGCCACACGCCGGGCACCCGCCGCCCGGCCACCCGGCTGCGTCCGGCGCCGTCCCCCATTCGCGGTAACGTGAGGCGCGATACTGCAGTCTCCCGGCGGGCGCTGCCGTCGCTGGCGGCTCCACCGCGGGCCGTACCCCTGAGGAACCATGCCGCAGCAGCAGCCCCCGGCCGTCTCCGTGATCATGCCGGTGCTCAATGAGGAACGTCACCTGCGCAATTCGGTCCGGCACATCCTGGAGCAGGAGTACGCCGGTGAGATGGAGGTGGTGATCGCCCTCGGCCCGTCCACGGACCGTACGGACGAGATCGCCGCCGAGCTCGTCGCCGAAGACCCGCGGGTGCACACCGTGCCGAACCCGACCGGGCGTACCCCCGCCGCGCTGAACGCCGCGATCAAGGCGTCCCGGCACCCGGTCGTGGTCCGCGTCGACGGCCACGGGATGCTCTCGCCGAACTACGTCGCCACCGCCGTGCGCCTCCTGGAGGAGACCGGCGCCGCGAACGTCGGCGGCATCATGCACGCCGAGGGGGAGAACGCCTGGGAGGACGCGGTTGCCGCCGCGATGACCTCCAAGATCGGTGTGGGCAACGCCGCCTTCCACACGGGAGGGCAGGCCGGCCCCGCCGAGACCGTCTTCCTCGGCGTCTTCCGGCGCGAGGTGCTGGAGCAGCAGGGCGGCTACAACGAGGAGTTCATCCGCGCCCAGGACTGGGAGCTGAACTTCCGTATCCGTGAGGCCGGCGGGCAGATCTGGTTCTCGCCCGAGCTGCGGGTGCAGTACCGCCCGCGGCCGAGCGTCAAGGCGCTGGCCAAGCAGTACAAGGACTACGGCAAGTGGCGCCATGTCGTCGCCCGCTACCACGCCGGTTCGATCAATCTGCGCTACCTCGCGCCGCCGACCGCGGTGTGCGCCATCGCGGCGGGCCTGGTGGCCGGCGCGACGGTGACACCCTGGGCGCTGATCGTCCCGGGCGGCTATCTCGCGGCGATCGCCGCGGGGTCGGTGCCCGCCGGCAAGGGGCTGTCGCTCAAGGCGCGCGCCCAGATCCCCCTCGCCCTGGCCACCATGCACATGGCCTGGGGCGTCGGCTTCCTGACCAGCCCCCGCTCGCTCGCCAAGAGGGTCATCGCCAGCCGCCGCCCGGCGGTCATGGCCCCGGCGGCCGGAGCGGCGGGGCCGGCCGGCGCGGAGTAGGCCGGGGCCGGTCCGCCGGGAAGACTTCACACCCGCCTTCGGGAAACCTCCCCTCCACACCCGCCCACCCCCCGAAGGGGGGTGGGCGGCGGGGAAAAACCATAGGTGGGGGGAACGTCCCAGGGTCCGCCCCATAGGTGGGGAAAAAGTCCCAGGGTCCCCCCCATGGGTGGGGGGAAAGCCCCAGGCTCCGCCGGCAGCCCCGGAAGGCGCCTAGAAGCTGTACTGCGGGTTCACCTTCATGCAGGCCTTGGAGTCCTCGCCGTTGAGCGCATCGGCGCTGTCCGGTGCCTTGTCGGCGCCCTTCTCCTCGCCCGACTGCTTCGGGTACGCCGAGCCGCCTCGCCAGTCGCTGCCGATCACCAGCCGCATCCCGGTGGCCGAACTCGACTCCCGGACCGCGCCCTTGGGCAGTCCCAGCGCCTTCGCCAGCGCCAGCGCGTCGCCCCGCTGCCCCTTGTCCCGGTACGTGACGGTGGTGTCGGCCTGGGTGGTGAGCGCGGAGTCGGTGCTTGCCGCGGTGTAGCCGAGGCCGGACAGCCGCTGCTGGATGACCGCCGCGCGGCCGGAGACCGGGCCGTTCACCGTGCTGTTGGTGCCGTTCTGCACCACAACCTTCAGCTGCCCCTTGGGAGTTGACGGCTTCGGGTCCGGCGCCGCCCTCTTCTTCTTGTCCTTGCCGTCCAGCGCGGTGTCGTTGCGCAGCAGCGCGAAGGTCGCGTCCGCGTCGCCGGGCTTGGGCATGACATACGACTCGTCGGGGCTGTACTGCCAGGGCATGGTGACCATCGTCAGGCGCTTGGTCGGCACCCGGTTGAGGTCGCTGCCCAGGTCGTAGAGCTTCTTGACGGTGTCGAGGCTGTCGTCGACGGTCAGCGCCTTGGTCGCGGCCTCGGCCAGGTCACGCAGCTGCCCCGGGTCGGTGAGCTTGGTGCCCTTCTTCAGCTGGCGGACCATCGAGTTCATGTACATGTGCTGGGCCTTGGCCCGGCCGATGTCGGTGTTGTCCTCGAAGCCGTAGCGGGTGCGCAGCCACTGCAGGGCCTGGACGCCCTTGACGGCGTGGGTGCCCTTGGTGAGCCTGAGCCCGCTGCCGTGGCCCTTGCTGTCGTGCGAGTAGACGTTGTTGTCGACACAGACCGGGACGCCGCCGATGGCATCCGCCATGTCCACCACGCCGGAGAAGTCGACCATCATGAAGTGGTCGATGTAGATGCCGGTCAGTTCCTGCCAGGTGGCGAGCGTGCAGCCCGGGCCGCCGTGCTGGAGCGACTGGTTGATGGCCGCGGAGGTCTGCGGATAGACCTTGTGGGTCTTGGGGTCGGTGCACTGCGGGATCGTCACCCGGGTGTCGCGCGGGATGGAGATCACCGACATATTGCTGCGGTCCGCGGAGACATGCAGCAGCATCTGCACATCGGCGAGCGGCTTGCGGTCCGCGTCCTGCCGGGCGCCGCCGAGTTCGATGTTCTTCTTGCTGTTCCGGCCGTCCGAGCCCAGCAGCAGGATGTTCAGCGGACTCTGCCCGAAGGCGTTGGGATCCGGCTTCTTCAGACCGTCCCCGGCCAGGGACCGCGGGGCCTTGCGGAGGTTCGCGTTGAGGTGCTCGTAGTACCAGTACCCGGCGCCCGCGCCGCCCACTATGAGGACGGCGAGGGTCAGGGAGGTCCAGCGCAGCACCTTGCGGCCCTTGCCGCGGCGCGGCCGGCCCCCCTTGCGGTGGCCGCCGTCCTCCGCGGGTCCGTCCCCGTCCCCGTCGCCGAAGGACGCGTCCCCGCCCGAGGAGGGCCCGTCCGCGCCCGCGGAGGGCGTCCAGCCGGGAGCGTCCGGCGGCAGGCCCTTGTCCGCGTACAGCCCGTCGTCCCAGCCCAGCTCCTGTGCATCCGGCGCATCCGGCCGGCGCCGCCGGCGTGATCGGTCACCGCGCACACTGCTCTGCCGCATTGGGCCCTCTCCCCGTTATGAGTCCGATGGTGCGTTCGGCGCCTCGGTGGGGCGGCCGGAGCCCGCTCAGGTCACTTCGCGCAGACGTTCTTGTCATCTGCATTGACGTTCTGCACCCCGTCCGGGGTTTCGGTCGGCGCGTCGATCGGTGTGCCCGGCGCCTTGAAGTCCTTGCCGAGGGTGAGCTTCATCGGCACCCGGTCACCGGCGTTGTGCGACGACTTCTTCAGCGCGCTCTTGGGCAGCCCCATCCAGTCGGCCAGAGTGGCGGCCTGGTCGGCCTGGTTGGGCCCGTATTCGAGGCGGGTGGTGGCCAGCTTCGACGGCGCGTTGCCGGCGTTGGTGGAGAGCTTGGCGGCCTTGGAGTTCTGCAGCCAGTCCACGGTCTCCTGCGCCGAACCGATCGGCCCGCCACCGTTGGTGACGTCGACCCGCACCTGCTCGGGCGGGGCCTTCTTCACCGGAGCGGACTTCTTGCCCTTGCCCTTCTTGCCCTTGGCCAGGGTGTGGTCCGCCCGGACCATCGCGAACAGCGGGTCCGCCGCGGTCTTGTTGAGGATGACGGTGGCCGGGTCGTCGGGGTTGTCCAGCACCGGCACCGTGGCGAAGGTGACCTTGTCGATGTCGACCTTCTTGAGGTCGGTCCCGAAGTCCAGCAGCTTGTTCGCGGTACCGATGCCGGTGTCGACGGTGAGCGCCTTGGTCGCCGCCTGGCTGACGTCGTAGAGCTTGCCGGGGCTGCTGAAGGCGCTCGACTTCAGCTTGCGGATCAGCGAGCTGAGGAACTGCTGCTGCATCTTGATCCGGTCCAGGTCGCTGCCGAACCCGATGGCGTGCCGGGTACGGACGAACGCCAGCGCCTGCTCGCCCTTGACGATGTGCCGGCCGGCCTTCAACTTCAGGTGCGACTTGGGGTCGTTGAGGTCCTTGGCCGCACACACCTCGACGCCGTCGACCGCGGTGGACAGCGACTTGACCGCGTTGAAGTCGGCCATCATGAAGTGATTTATCTTCAGCCCGGTCATCTTCTCGACGGTGCGCCAGGTGCAGCCCGGGTCCCGGCCCTCCTGGCCCAGGCTGGTGTTGAAGCGCACCCCGTGCTCGCCGGGGATGTTCTTCGTCGAGCCGTCCTTCTGCTTCGTCGGGCAGCTCGGGATGTCGGTGATCATGTCGCGCGGAATGCTCAGCGCGGTGGCGTTCGTCCGGTCCTTGGAGATGTGCATCAGGATCGTGGTGTCCGCGTGCCCCACGCTGCCGGCGTCGCCGTAGCCGGAGTTGCCCTTCCCGGAGCGGGCGTCCGTCCCGATGATGAGGACGTTGACCGGGCCTTCGGAGACCGCGTCGTTCTCCACGCCGACGTCGACCTTGGAGATGTTGCCGTTCAGCTGCTGGTAGAGGTAGAACGCACCACCGCAGCCGGCGACGAGGACGAAGCCCACCACACCGGCCGTCCAGTACAGCGCCTTCTTCTTCCCTGATGCCTTCGGCTTGCGTTTGCGGCGGCTCGCCGGGCCCGCCGCGGCCGCGGACGCCGTGCGGCCGCCCGCCGCCCGCCGGGCCGCCCGCCCGCCGCCGGCGGGCTCGTCGCCCCCGGCGTCCTCGCCCCGGCGGCCGCGCTGGGTCGGCAGCGGCCGGGTGTCGGTGTCGCCGCCCGACTTGCCCGCGGCACGTCTCGAGCCGGCCGGCTTGCGGTCGGCGGGCCGAGCGTCGGCTTGACCGGCATGGTCAAGTCGCAGCTCGTAGTTGCCGGTGTTCGGGTCGAACACCCACTGATCGGCGGGATCGACGTTGTTGTCGCCCGCCCGCCCACGGCCTTGCGCGTCCACGGTGCCTTGAGTCCTCCGTCGGTGCCACGCGGCGCCATCCCCTCAAGGCGCTCGGTCGGTCGATCGGTCGTGTATTGCATGGTCATCGGTCAGCTGGTCCTGCGACCGGATCGCTCACACTATCCGCCCAGTTCAGCGCCCCGCGACGCCCGTGACAAATTCCACTTGCCTACAACTGGGCAATCCGCCCAATCCATTCGCGTCACCAGGCGTACTTTGCGGCATCTTTATTCACAGACCCCGTGTCCCGCTGTCGTCCCGGGAAAGAACGTGCCCGGACCCGCCGGCGGCGAGGCGGCTTTGCCCGTCCGGACTGCCGGTGCTCCGGCTCCCGTGCGGACCGGCTTCTCCCCGGTGCCGGGCGGGGGTTTCACGGTCACCGGAAGATCGCTGTGCAGCTGCCCGAAGAGCCGGCCGGCGTCCGGCTGGACCAGCTCGTCGCGATTGGGATCGTAGCGGTACTCCCGGCGCGGCACGGTCATGAACTGGACCCGGCCGGTGGGAATGCTACGGGTACTGCGCACCAATTCGTACAGCCCCTTCAGAGAAGCCAGCGCGGCGTCCGTGGTCAGTGAACTCGTCGCGGCATCCAGCACCGGATACAGCCGGGTCGGATTGAGCAGCACACCATTGCTCTGCACTTTCTTCACGAGAGCGCCAAGAAAGTCTTGTTGTCGCTGCATCCGCTGGGTGTCGCTGCCGTTGCCCAGGCTCTTGCGGGCCCGTACGAATCCGAGCGCGGCCTCACCGTGCAGGGTCTGCCGGCCCGCGGGCAGGGTGAGATGTGCCGCGGGGTCGCGGACCGGCCGGGGCAGACAGATCTCGACGCCGTCCACCGCATCCACCATCTTCTTGAAGCCCACGAAGTCGATGATCAAGTAGTGGTCGATGCGGATACCGGTCAGCTTCTCGACCGTACGGATCATGCAGGCCGGGCCGCCGAGCGCGAACGCCCCGTTGAACTGGGTCTTTTGCGGTGCGGTTTCCGTGCCGTCCGGGCGCTTGCAGTGCGGCATCTCCACCATCAGGTCGCGCGGGATGCTCACCGCGGTGGCGCTCTTCCGGTCCGCCGCCAGGTGCAGCAGCATGGTGGTGTCCGAGCGCTGGCCGCCGTCGCGGCCGTACTGGCGGTTGTCGCCGCTACGGCTGTCGGAGCCGATCAGCAGCACGTTCACGGCGTTCGGCGGACCCGCCGGGGGCCGTTCGGACTCCCACTTCCGCAGCTCCCTCTCGGTGGCGCTGTCGGTGCGGATATTGCTGTTGAGCTTGGCGAAGACCGCCCAGCCGCTGCCGGCCCCGGCCAGCATGACCCCGGTGATCCCCAGCGCGGCCCAGCCCCGCCAGCCCCGCGGGCGGCGCGGGGCGCGCCAGGGCCCCGGCGGGTGTGACCCCAGCCCCCCGGCCGGGCGTTCGTCCCAGCCGGTGAACCGGGGAGGCTCGGGGGTCTCGGTCACCTGTGCGTCCATCCCTCACGGAGTCGGCGTCGCGCCCGCACGAGGGCCCGGACGGAACAAGAGACGGACGAACCCCGCGCATGGTTGTACGTACTCAAGATCCTGGACCGAAACGGGCGAACCGGCCCGTCACGGGCGCCACCGGTCCGCCGGACGGGGGAGGACCGCGAGGTACGGCGACGGGCCTTGCCCTCGGTGCGGTGACGGCGGCGTGGGCCCGGTGCAGGGAACGTGCCCGGTGCTCGGTGCGGTGACGGCGACGTGGGCCCGGTGCAGGCAACGTGGCCGGTGCTCAGTGCGGTGACGGCGCCTTGTGCGTGATCTTCTCGCTGGCCTCCCGGGTGGCCGCGGCCTCCGCGCCCGCCTGGTCAGGGTGCCGGCACAGCACCACGGAACCGCCGGTCGCCAGCGGGGCGTAGAGCCCGTACGACAGGCCCTGCCAGGTGTCGTACGGCAGCCCCGACAGCACCCGCGGCGCCTGCGGCATCCCGGCCGCCGCCGCGTCGGCCAGGGCGCGCGCCCCGATGCCCGCGCCGGTCAGCTCCTCGCCGCCCACCACCAGGGCCACGTCCGCCGGGTCCACCGGCGCGAACGGCGCGAACCGGTCGCCCTGGCCCGGCGCCTCGACGGCGAAGTCCGCGAAGCCCGCGGGCGGCTGCGGGAAACGGCCGCCCAGCGGGCGCAGTGCCAGCGCCACCCGCTCCCCGGAGCAGGCACGCGCGGCCTCCAGGCGGTCGGGCCCGGCGACGACGAGGTCGGCCGCGGCCGGATCGCCGTCCACCTCGGCGACCACACCCACCGAGGAGCAGGCCAGCAGCCAGACGGCGGTCTGCCAGTGCGCGGGCAGCAGCAGCGCGAGCCGGTCGCCGGGCCCGGCGGCCAGATCGCCCTGGAGGTAGTTGGCGGTCTTCGCCACCCAATTGGCGAAGGTCGCGACGGACAGTTCCACGCGCTCGCCGGTGGCGTCGTCGTAGAAGGTCACCAGCGGGCGGGCCGGCTCCGCGGCGAGCGCGGAACTCAGCAGGTCGGCGGGGGTGCGATCGGTGGCGTTCATCGCGGCCAGGGTACGCGCGGCGGCGGCCGGCGGCGGGGCGGGCGCAGCTCTTCCGGCCACCGGATCGGCCGATGCCCCGTCAGGTCACCGTTGGCGCGTTCGGTACGGACATGTCCAGGATTTTATTCATGCGCCCTTTCCTCGTGACCTGCCTCGGCGCCGTGTGCACCGCCGCCCTCGCCCTGTCCTCCGCGCCGGCGGCCGGTGCGCATGCCGTCCCCGCCCCGGCCGCAGCGCCGCGCGCCACGAGCACCCCCGAGCCGCCCGGCAGCACCCAGTCCCTTCCGGTGCCGACGCCCGGCGCGGCAGCCCCCGACGCCACCGACCGTGACGCCGCCACGGTGCCCGCGCCCAGGACGCTCGGCCTGCCGGCCCGCACCGTGCACCCGTTCTCCCTCCTCGGGGTGGTCTGGGAAGACGCCGCCTCCGAACTGCACGGCCGGGTCCAGGTCCGCACCCGCGCCACCGGCACCACCCGGTGGTCCGACTGGCAGGACGTCCAGGTCCACAACGACGACGCCCCCGACCTCGGCTCCGCCGAACGGCACGGCAGCGACGTCAGGGGCAGCACCTCTCCGCTGTGGGTCGGCGACTCCGATGCCGTCCAACTACGGATCACCCCCGAGAGCAGCGACCGCGCACCGGCCACCGTCCCGGCCGGGCTGCGGCTGGAACTCGTCGACCCCGGCAGGACCCCGCGCGGCCTCCGCGGGGCGCACGCCGGCCCGCCGGGCCCGGTCGGCACCGGGGCGGCCACGGCCGCGGCCTCCGCCGCCAACGCCCTGCTCGCCCCGCTCGGCGCCACCGAGATCCCGGCCCTCGACCAGGTCGCCTCCCTGGCCGATATCGCCGCTGCGGGCCTGCTGTCCCCGGAGCGTGCCTACGTCGGAGCGCGCCCCCGGATCGTCACCCGGGCAGGCTGGGGCGCCGACGAGGAACTGCGGGAGAAGGCCTTCATCTATACCGACACCGTCCGCGCCGCCTTCGTCCACCACAGCGGCTCGGGCAACGACTACAGCTGCGACGAGGCCCCCGCGCTGATCCGCGCCATGTACCGCTTCCACGTCAAGAGCAACCACTGGCGGGACATCGGCTACAACTTCCTCATCGACAAGTGCGGCACGGTCTACGAGGGCCGGGCGGGCGGCGTCGCCAAGCCCGTCATGGGGGCCCACACCCTCGGCTTCAACGCCGACAGCACCGGAATCGCCGTCCTCGGCACCTTCACCGACGACGAGCCGCCGCGGCGCGCCGTGGACGCCATCGCCCGTCTGGCGGCCTGGAAGCTCGGCCTGTACGGCGTCGATCCGCGCAAGATGACGAAGCTGCTGTCCGCCGGCGGCAACCGCTTCCCCAAGGGTTCCAAGGTCCCGCTGCACGTCATTTCCGGCCACCGCGACGGCTTCACCACCGACTGCCCGGGCTTGCACCTCTACAACAAGCTCGGTGCCGCCCGGGCCGCCGCCGCGGGGCTCCAGGGCCGCTGACCCGCCGCGGTGAATCGGGTGATCATGCGCGGTTTTGCGGGCGTTCGGCATGGTGTGAAGTGCAGGATCCACTGAACCGTCCCGGCCGTTGACGCGTCCTCACGACCACGGCGTCCGCGCCCCGGCTCCGTGCCGCCCGGTGGCCTGAACAGCACGGGGCCACCCCCACCGCCGGGGGCGGCCGGGACGCCCGTCTGCCTACACTGGTCCGCCGATCGGCCGACCCCAGCAGGAAGCAGAGAAGCCACCGTGAGCGTCGCACGTGCAGCCGCCGGGCTGCGGTCGACGACGAGAGCCGCACCGCTGCGCTGCGCGGGCGGAGATGCGCACAGAGGACACCGTGAGCGTCGCACGTGCAGCCGCCGGGCTGCGGTCGACGACGAGAGCCGCACCGCTGCGCTGCGCGGGCGGAGAAGCGAACAGAGGACACAGTGAGCGTCGCACGTGCAGCCGCCGGGCTGCGGTCGACGACGAGAGCCGCACCGCTGCGCTGCGCGGGCGGAGAAGCGAACAGAGGACACAGTGACTGAAGCGATCCTCCTGGTCGGCGGCAAGGGCACACGGCTGCGGCCGCTGACGGTGCATACGCCCAAGCCCATGGTCCCGGCGGCCGGCGTGCCGTTCCTCACCCATCAGCTGGCCCGCGCCCGGGCCGCCGGCGTCGAGCACATCGTCCTCGCCACCTCCTACCTCGCCGAGGTCTTCGAGCCGTACTTCGGCGACGGGTCGGCGCTGGGCCTGCACCTGGAGTACGTCACCGAGCACGAGCCGCTGGGCACCGGCGGCGCCATCCGCAATGTCGCCGAGCGGCTGCACTCCGCCCCCGACGAGCCGGTACTGATCTTCAACGGCGACATCCTCACCGGCCTGGACATCGCGGCCCTGGTCGGCACCCACCGCACCTCGGGTGCCGATGTCTCGCTGCACCTCACCCGGGTCGAGGACCCGCGCGCCTTCGGCCTGGTCCCCACCGACGACACCGGGCGGGTCACCGCCTTCCTGGAGAAGCCGCAGACCCCCGAAGAGATCGTCACCGACCAGATCAACGCCGGCGCCTATGTCTTCAACCGGTCGGTCATCGACACCATCCCGGCAGGACGCCCGGTCTCCGTCGAACGCGAGACCTTCCCCGGCCTGCTCGCCGAGGGCGCCCACCTCCAGGGCATGGTCGACTCCACGTACTGGCTCGACCTCGGCACCCCGCAGGCCTTCGTCCGAGGCTCCGCCGACCTGGTCCTCGGCCGCGCCCCGTCCCCGGCGGTGCCCGGCCGCCGCGGGGACCGCCTGGTCCTGGAGACCGCCGAGGTCGCCCCGGACGCCAAACTCACCGGCGGCACCGTCGCCGGCGCCCGCACGGTCATCGGCTCCGGCGCCCGGGTCGACGGCAGCGCGGTCCTGGACGGCGCGGTCATCGAGGAGGGCGCCCAGATCCGCGACTCGCTGATCGGTGCCGGTGCGCGCATCGGGGCCCGTACGGTCCTGGACGGTGCGGTCATCGGCGACGGCGCGCGGATCGGCGCCGACAACGAGCTGCGCGGCGGCATCCGCATCTGGTGCGACGCCGACATCCCGGCCGCATCGGTGCGCTTCTCCTCCGACCAGTAGCGGGCCGGACAGGAGCCGGTGGGCCGGAAGGCGGCGGGCCGGTAGACGTGGGCCGGCAGCCCGGCAGCCCGGCAGCCCGGCAGCCCGGCAGCCCGGCAGCCCGGTGGACCGCTCACCGGGGCCCGGCCCGTCGTTGTCCACAGGCCCCGGCGCCGTCCCGGCCGTATCGCCTAGCCTGGCCGCATGCCCGCCCGCACCTGGCTCCCGCCCGGCCCGCTCGACCTGCACCGCACACTGGGTGTGCTGCAGCGCGGCCCCGGCGACCCCGCGTTCGCGGTGCGCGGCGGCGAGCTGTGGCGGGCCTGCCGTACGCCGCAGGGCCCCGGCACGCTGCGGCTCGCGGCCCGCCCGTCCGCCGGCGGCATCGAGGCCGAGGCCTGGGGCCCGGGCGCCGACTGGCTGCTGGACCGGCTGCCCGACCTGCTGGGGGCGGGTGACGACCCGGCGGAACTCACCGCCCGGCACCGCATCGTCCACGAGGCCCGCCGCCGCCACCCCGGCGTCCGGCTCGCGAGGACCGGTCTGGTCCTGGAGTCGCTGATCCCCTCGATCCTGGAGCAGAAGGTCACCAGCGACGAGGCCTACCGCGCCTGGCGGCTCCTGCTCCAGCGGCACGGCGAGGCCGCCCCCGGCCCCTGGGACCGGATGCGGGTGATGCCGGACCCGCGCGGCTGGGCGCTGATCCCCTCCTGGGAGTGGCACCGCGCGGGCGTCGACGCCAAGCGCTCGGCCACGATCCTGCGCGCGGTGCGGGCCGCCCGCCGCATGGAGGAGGCCGCGCGGATGGAGCTCGCGGACGCCACCCGGCGGCTGACGGCCCTGCCGGGCATCGGCCCCTGGACCGCCGCCGAAACCCTCCAGCGCACCCTCGGCGCACCGGACGCGATCACGGTCGGCGACCTGCATCTGCCGAAGATCATCGGCTACGCCCTCACCGGCCGCCGTGGCACCACCGACGAGCAGATGCTCGAACTCCTCGCCCCCTACGAGGGCCAGCGGCACCGCGCGGCCCGGCTGATCCTGCTGTCCGGCCGCGTCCCGCCGCGCCGCGCCCCGCGCTTCCCCGTGGGGGACATCGCCCGGCTCTGACCCCGGAGCGAGCGCGCAGGTCAGCGTATGACGGCATCAGCGCATGACGGCATCAGCGCACGGCGCACGATGACATCAGCGCACGACGACGAAATCGTCGGCGGTCCGCGCCGGACGGGGCGCCGGTGCCGCCGCCGGATGTCCGATGGCCACCGCCCCCATCGGCTCCCAGTTACCGGGGAGCCCCAGCACCTCGCGGACCACGTCCCGGCAGAACATCGTCGACGAGATCCAGGCGGAGCCGAGGCGTTCGCCCGCCAGTGCGACCAGGAAGTTCTGGATGCCCGCGCCATGGGCCACCACGAACATCTCGCGCTCCGCGGCGCTCCGCCGCGCGTCGGGGTAGTCGTGCGCGCCGTCCGTCACCATGCACGGCACCGCCAGATACGGCGCGTTGCGCAGCACATCGCCCCGCCGCACCCGCTTGGCGATGGACTCCTGCGTCTTGCCGTCCGCGCGCAGATCCGCGATCCAGGCGTCCCGCATCGCGTCCAGCAGCCGCTCCCGCGCCTGCGGCGACTCCAGGAGGACGAACCGCCACGGCGTGGTGTGATGCGGCGCCGGGGCGGTGAGCGCCGCCGCCACCGCGCGCCGGACCGCCCCCGGATCGACCGGCTCGTCACGGAAGGCGCGGACCGTACGCCGCGCCGTCACCGCTTCGCGTACGGCCTCCGAGGTGCCCAGCCGGAACATGTCGTCCTCGGTGCCGCGCACCATGGCGCGTGCCCCGGCGCCGTCGTCCGCCTCCTCGACGACATGGGGGAGTCCGCGCACCACCGCGACCGGCAGCCCGGCGGCCTTGCCCTTCACCAGGTCGCCCGCGGCGGCCAGTTCGTCGGCGGTGGCCACCACCGTCGCGCTGAGCGGATTGCCGTACGCGTCGGTGCCGCCGCGCAGATCGTCCAGCACCCGCACCCCGGCGGCCCCGATGGCGACATCGGTGAGGCCGGTGCGCCACGGCCGCCCGAAGGTGTCGCTGATGACGACGCCGACCTCGACGCCGAGCTCGGTACGCAGGCCCGCCCGCAGGGCGCGTGCCGAGGCGTCCGGATCCTCCGGCAGCAACAGCACCGTTCCCGCGGGCGTGTTGGAGGCGTCCACCCCGGCCGCGGCCATCACCAGGCCCTGCCGGTTCTGCACGATCCGCAGGGTGCCGCGACGGGCCACCACCCGCACCGTCTCCCGGTCGATCGCCGCCTCGCGGTCGGTGGCCTCGACCACCCGGCCCTCGGCCTTGCTGACGATCTTCGAGGTCACCAACAGCACGTCGCCGTCGGCGAGTTGCGGCATGCCCTCGGCCGTCGCCGCCGAGGCGATCAGCTTGACGAGATCATCGCCCGGCCGCACCTCGGGCACTCCCGGCAGCGCCCACACCCGGTACCCGGGCACCCCCTCGGGGTCGTTCACGCCCGGACCTCCTCGGCCATGGCCAGCGCCTCGCGCACCATCGCGGCCGTGGCGTCCAGGTCGGTCATCATCAGCGGCACGGCCCGGCAGCGGATCCCGGCCGCCTCGACCCCGGCCACCGCGTCCGCGTCCACGGAGTCCACCAGCCAGCCGTCCAGCAGCCCGGAGCCGTAGTGGCGGGCGACGGCCGCGGCGGTCGACTCCACGCCCACCGCCGCCAGCACCTTGTCGGCCATCCCGCGCACGGGGGCGTCGCCGACGATGGGGGAGAGGCCGATCACCGGCACCCCGGCGTCCGCGATGGCCTCCCGGATGCCCGGCACCGCCAGGATCGTCCCGATGCTGACCACCGGGTTGGACGGCGGGAACAGCACCACATCCGCGTCGGCGATGGCCTCCAGCACGCCCGGTGCGGGCTTGGCCTGGTCCGCGCCGACCGGCACCACGGCATGCGCCGGCACCGAGGCGCGCAGCCGTACCCAGTACTCCTGGAAGTGGATCGCCTTGCGTTCCCCGTCCTCGTCGATCGCGACATGCGTCTCGACCCGGTCGTCGGACATCGGCAGCAGCCGTACGCCGGGCTTCCAGCGCGCGCACAGCGCCTCGGTGACGGCGCTGAGCGGATATCCGGCACCCAGCATCTGGGTCCGCACGATGTGGGTGGCGAAGTCCCGGTCACCGAGCCCGAACCACTCCGGGCCGACGCCGTAGGCGGCCAACTCCTCCTTCACCCGGAAGGTTTCGTCGGTGCGTCCCCAGCCCTGCTCCTCGTTGATGCCACCGCCGAGGGTGTACATCACGGTGTCGAGGTCGGGGCACACCTTGAGCCCGAACAGATGGATGTCGTCACCGGTGTTGCCGATGACGGTGAGGTCCGCGTCCGGAGCCGCTGCCTTCAGTCCCCGCAGAAAGCGGGCGCCGCCGATACCGCCGGCCAGAACCACGATTCGCATGGCCCCAGCATGGCAGGGGCCGGCGGGTGGGTGTCAGGGGGCCAGCACCTCGGACGGGGCGGCCGCGCCACCGACGGCCGTGGCCTGGCTGGGGTGCATCGGCATGTCGGTCAGGCCCGGGAAGTAGACGTGCAGGCTGACCGCGGGGGTCAGGGCGTCGTTGACGACCTCGTGGACGTAGCCCGGGGCGAACACCCGCTGGGCGCCGGCCGCGAGCGTGCGGGGCCCGGTCGCGGTGTGCTCGGTCAACTCGCCTTCCAGGACGGTCAGCACCCCGGAGGACGCCCCGTGGTCGTGCCGGCCACTGCCCTGCCCCGGCACCCAGCTCAGCAGCCAGACCTCGTAACCAGGGGCCGTGCGCAGCCGGTGGTACCAGCGGGTGGTGGTGTCGTAGCGGACGAGCGGCGCCCAGGCGGCGCGGTCGGCGGCGATCGAGCGGGCCAGTCCCGCGAAGCCGGCGACGGTGGTGGGGTGCGAGGGAACGGGCGGCAGCAGGTGGGGGATGGCGAGCGGGTCGCCGGCGATCTGGACGTCGCTGTTCATGGGATTTCGGGTTCCTCGGCAAGGTGCTGGGGTCCCAGCCGTAGCTGGGGGAGGGCTGCGGCACGGCGCGGGCTCTCCCTGTGGGGGGCGCGGCGCGGCGACGCGGAGCAGGGGTGCTGCGGGGTGGTGCGAGCGAAAAGCTGGAGCTCAGTGGCTTCGACAGCTGGAACAGCGACAGCGGGCCTGCGCAGCGCAGAGCGACCCGTAGGCACGGGTCAGTCGGAGCGCGGAGGTCGCTGGCATGCGGTCCAGGAGACCGGGTTCACGCGACGATGTCAACTTGATGACTGGTTTGCCGTAAATCTTTCACCTCATCCGGTTACTCCGCCCGGAGAAAGGTTTGTGCAGTCGTTGGCACGGAGACATCGACCGGCAACCGCACCTTCAAACGCCGCTGCGGCCCCGTGATCCGTCTGTGATCTCCCCCGCTTCGGCGCGCGGGGTGCAACGTGAATGCCGCCTGATCGCGTCTTGGTGAGTGACTGAGGATGTGCCGGGTGGCACGCCCGGGGAAGTGTCCTGGTTTTTACTGATTTGAACACTTTCCGCATACGCTTGGTTCCGCCGAGTGAATAAGAGGCCCAATAGCAGATCTCGGCTTGACTGGCCCGGATCACCACACTTGTAATTTCACTCGTGTCGTTCAGCCGAAATCGATCACGGCTTGATCACGGGGACGTAAAGACAGACGAGGGGCGCACATGACCGAGCTGTTCCAGGAATTGCTGGTCGAGGAGGCGGACGAGGAGCTCGGCTGGCAGGAGCGCGCACTGTGCGCCCAGACCGACCCCGAGTCCTTCTTCCCGGAGAAGGGTGGCTCCACCCGCGAGGCCAAGAAGGTCTGTCTCGCCTGCGAAGTCCGATCCGAATGCCTGGAGTACGCGCTCGCCAATGACGAGCGCTTCGGCATTTGGGGCGGCCTGTCCGAGCGCGAGCGGCGCCGGCTGAAGAAGGCCGCCGTCTGACGATGACAGCGCAGCCGGCCGGACCGACCGGGCGCGGCCTCACGGACCACGCCGCCCTGCCACCTCAACTCCCCATATCCCCCTATAGCGAACACTCCGCCTCCAGCGACTCGTGCGCCGGGGGCGGACTGCTGTGTGCTGCTTCGTACGCGCCCGGTCGGGGTACCGGCGCGAACCATTAGTGTGGGGCCCCGTCCGAGATGCGCCGCCGCCCTGCCGGGCGCGCGCGTCGCCTCGTAGTCCGTCGCAGTGTCTTCCGGGGGCGGGGCCTTAGCGCGACTTCGCCGCGGGCCTTCGAACTCCCGGGTCCGGAGGGCCCGTACCTCGATGTCCGTGCACAGCCAGCCGGCGGCCCAGGCCGCCTCATACGCAGCCGCCACCCCAGAGTTCCCGAGGCACGTCGTCACCGCCGTGATCGTCTCCCATGACGGTGCCCGCTGGCTGCCCGACGCGCTCACCGGCCTGCTCGGCCAGGAGCGCCCGGTGCAGAACGTCATCGGCGCCGACACCGGCAGCGCGGACCACTCCGCCCAGCTGCTCGCCGAGGCCATCGGGGACCAGCGGGTGCTGCACCTCGCCCGCCGCTCCGGATTCGGCACCGCCGTCGACGAAGCCGTCCGCACGGCCCCCGAACTCACCCCCGACGACCTGCCGTACCTGCGCCGCCCCAGCGGCTGGGACCCGGTCAGCCGCACCTGGCGCGACGAGGCGTACGACATGCCGGAGCTGCCGCACGGCGAACCGGTCCAGTGGCTGTGGCTGCTGCACGACGACTGCGCGCCCGAGCCGGACGCGCTCGCGGAGCTGCTGCGGGTCGCCGACGCCAGCCCCTCCACCGTGATCGTCGGCCCCAAGCTGCGCAGCTGGTACGACCGCCGGCAGCTGCTCGAAGCGGGCGTCAGCATCGCCCGCAGCGGTCGCCGTTGGACCGGCCTGGACCGCCGCGAACAGGACCAGGGCCAGCACGACCAGGTGCGCCCCGTGCTCTCCGTCTCCACCGCCGGCATGCTCATCCGCCGTGACGTCTACGAGGAGTTGGGCGGCTTCGACCGCCGGCTGCCCCTGATGCGCGACGACGTCGACCTGTGCTGGCGCGCCCAGGCCGCGGGACACCAGGTCCTGGTCGCACCGGACGCGATCCTGCGGCACGCCGAGGCCGCGGCCCGCGAGCGCCGCCCCATCGACTGCGTCGGCCGCTTCGTCGCCAACCCGCACCGCGTCGACAAGGCCGGCGCCGTCTACACCCTGCTCTCCAACACCCGCGGCGCGATCCTCCCGTACGTCCTGCTGCGGCTGCTGATCGGCACCTTCCTGCGGGTGATCGCCTACCTCGTCGGCAAGGTCCCGGGCCAGGCGCTCGACGAACTCGCCGGACTCTTCGGCACCCTGCTGCGGCCCGGCAAGATCCTCGCCGCACGGAAGAAGAGAGGCCGCCCCGCGGTCGATACCGGCGAACTGCGGCCGCTCTTCCCGCCACCCGGCGCGACCGTGCGGGCCACCGTCGAACAGGTCGCCGGCAACCTCGCCGGGCGGGCCGCACCGGATGTGGCCTCGGCCGGCCGGCACGGTGCGGTCGAGTCCGGGCCCGGCGGCGACGACGCCGACTTCCTGGAGGTCGAGCAGTTCGCCCGGCTCAAGCGGATCGCCCGCAAGCCCGCACCGGTCCTCTTCCTCGTCCTGCTGCTGGTCTCGCTGATCGCCTGCCGCGACCTGCTCGGCTCCGGCGCGCTGACCGGCGGAGCGATGCTGCCCGCACCCGGCAGCGTGTCCGATCTGTGGTCGGCGTACCTCGACAGCTGGCATGCGGTCGGGGTCGGCGGCAGCGCCTCCGCGCCGCCCTACCTGGCCGTCGTCGCCCTGGTGTCGAGCATCTTCCTCGGCAGCACCGGCTTCGCCGTCACCCTGCTGCTGGTCTGCTCCGTCCCGCTGGCCGGCCTCACCGCCTACTTCGCCTCCCGCCCGCTGGTCGCCTCCCGGCTGCTGCGGGCCTGGGCGAGCATCGCGTACGCCTTCCTGCCCGCGGCCGCCGGTGCGCTGGCCGGTGGCCGGCTGGGGACCGCGGTGCTCGCCATCCTGCTGCCGCTGATGGCGCGAGCCGCCGTCGCGGCGAGCGGACTGCGGCTGCCCGCGGGCACCCGGCCCAGCTGGCGCGCCACCTGGGCGTATGCGCTGCTGATCACCTTCACCATGGCCTTCACCCCGGTCGTCTGGCCGATCGCGGTGCTGCTCGGCACCGGGCTGCTGGTGCTGCGCTTCCTCGGTGGCCACCGCGACCACCTGGGCGCCTACGGGCTGCGCTTCCTGGTCGTGCTCCTCGCGCCGCTCGTCGTGCTCGCCCCCTGGTCCCTGTCGCTGCTGACCCAGCCGTCCCGCTTCTTCCAGGAGGCCGGCCTCGGCTACGGCGCGGGATCCGCCTCCGTGCTCGACCTCATCGGGCTCAGCCCCGGCGGCCCCAAGGCCGTCGGCGGGGTGCTGCTCTTCGGCATCGTGGCGGCCGCGCTCGCCGCGACGCTGCGCGACGAGCGGCAGCGCGCGATCCGCATCGCCTGGGCGGTGGCCCTGGCCGGCCTGCTGTTCGCGGCGCTGGGCAACGGCTCCGGATGGACCGGGCCCGCGATGCTCGTCTACGGGCTGGCGCTGCTGTGCGCCGCCGCGATCGGCGCCGAGGGCATCCGCACCCGGATGGCCAGCCTCGGCTTCGGCTGGAAGCAGCCGGTCGCCGTGCTGATCGCGCTGGCGTCCGTGCTCGCCCCGCTCTACGCCGCGGTCAGCTGGATGATCACCGGTGCCGCCGGTCCGCTGGAGCGGCGCAACCCGGAGCAGGTCCCGGCCTTCGTCGCCGAGGAGGCCGGCACCTCCGACCGGGCCCGCACCCTGGTCCTCGACGGCACGCCGGGCCATGTCGACTACTCCCTCGTCCGCGGCTCCGGAGCCGCGCTCGGTGACGCCGACCTGGCCGCCGCGGCGGGCGAGGACAAGCGGCTCGGCGGCATCGTCGCCCACCTGGTGGCCGGCTCCGGCGCCGACCAGACCAACCAGCTCGGCGGCTACGCGGTCCGCTACATCCTGGTCAGGGGCGGGGCACCGCGCGAGATGGGCCGGGTGCTGGACTCGACGCCGGGGCTGACCCGGCTCAGCCAGGACGACGGCAGCGCCCTGTGGCGCGTCGACCGCCGGGTCTCGCGGCTCTCGATCGTCGCGGGCGAGGCCAAGGACGGCACCAGCGCCGGCGAGGCCGCCGCGCCCATCCCCGTCCCCTCCGGCCCCGTCGAGGCGCACACCAAGGTGCCCGGCGGCGCCGACGGCCGGGTGCTGCGTCTCGCGGACGCCGCCGACGAGGGCTGGCAGGCCACGCTCAACGGCGCTCCGCTCAAGCCGCGGACCGTCGACGGCTGGGCCCAGGGCTTCGCGCTCCCCGCGGGCGGCGGCACCCTCGACCTCACCCACGAGAACCCCGTCGGCCACACCCTCTGGCTGTGGGCGCAGGGCCTGCTCGCCGTCGTCCTTGTGGTCCTGGCGCTGCCGGGCCGCCGCCGGGAGATCGACGACGACCTGCCCGAGGACACGGCCGCCGAGCTGGCCGCCGCGGCGACCGGCGACGGCCGCCGGGCCCGGCGCCTGCGGGCCCAGGCCGAGGCCGCCGGCGCCCCCGAGGCGGCCGGTCCCGGCGTCCCCGGGGCCCGGGCGGGAGAGGCGGGGGAGCAGCCGCTCGACCCGGCCGCCGACCCGATGGCCGCCGCCGCCCCGATGGACCCGATGGCTGACCCGATGGCCGCCGCGGCCGCCGCCCAGGCCGCGGACGGCATGCCAGGGGCCGCTGGTCCCATGGGGGACGCCGGCCCGTACGGCGCCGTGCCGCAGCAGCAGTCGTACGACGCCTGGCAGGCCGCCCAGCAGGGCGAGCCCGGCATGCCGGGCCACCCCGGCGAACAGCAGCCCTACGCCCCCGCCGACCCCTACCAGGCCGGGCAGTACGGCCGGCCGCCCTACCCGCCGGGCGACCCCTACCAGGACGCAGGCCCGTACGCCGCGGACCCCTACCAGGCGGGCGCCTACGACCCGTACGGGTACGGGCAGCAGCAGTACGGCGACGGCGGGCCGCAGCACCAGCAGCCCTACGACGACGGCACCGAGTACCCGGGGTACTCCGGCTCCTACCCCGAGCCGCGCCGTGACGGGAGCGACCAGCAGTGAAGCGCACCATGATGTCCCTGATCGGCGTGACCGTGGCGCTGGCCGCCGTCACCGGCGTCGCCGCCGTGGCCGGGCCGGGCGGCGGCGCCCCCGACGCACCCCGCGGCGGCACCCGGCTGCCCGTCCAGCGCTCCGCGCTGCTGTGCCCGGCCCCGACCTCCTCCGAGGTCGGCGAGACCGCCTACACCGCCTTCGCGCCCCGGGGAGCCGCCACCGGCGCGGACGGCAAGAAGGGCACCGCCCAGCTGCTGCCCGCCGGCACCGTCAAGGACACCGGCGGCGCGGACGACGGCAAGACCAAGGGCAAGGACAAGGGCAAGAAGAACACCAAGGGGGGCGCGGGCGGCGCCGCGGACCCCGCCGCCGGGCAGGCCGTCCCGCCCCGCGACACCAAGCCCGTGGTGCCCCTCCGGCAGGCAGGCCGGCCGGTCACCACGACCACCGACCGCCCCGACGCCCCCGCCCTCGTGGGCACGGCGGACGGCACCCTCGCCCCCGGCTGGACCGTCCAGCAGACCACCTCGGTCGCCGCCGGCTCCGGCCGCGGCCTCCTGGGCCTGGGCTGCACCACCCCCGACACCACGTTCTGGTTCCCCGGCGTCAGCACCGCCACCGACCGCCAGGACTACGTCCACCTCACCAACCCCGACTCGACCCCGGCCGTCGTCGACCTCGAACTGCACGGCAAGGACGGGGCGTTGGCGGGCTCGGCCGGCGAGGACATCTCCGTCCCGCCGCACACCACGGTCCCCGTCCTGCTCTCCACCCTCACCAACACCCCCACCACCAACGCGACCCTGCATGTCGTCGCCCGCGAGGGCCGGGTCGGGGCCGCCGTCCAGGCGAGCGACAGCAAGCTCGGCAGCGACTGGCTGCCGCCCGCCGCCGACCCCTCGCCGAGCGTGGTGCTGCCCGGCGTCCCCAAGGACGCCACCTCCGTCCGGCTGGTCGCCCTCGCCCCCGGTGAGTCCGACGCCGACCTGAAGGTGCAACTGGCCACCCCGACCGGAATGATCACCCCCGCCGGAGTGGAGACCCTGCACCTCAAGAGCGGGATGACCACGGCGGTGGACCTCAAGGACCTGACCAAGGGCGAAGCCGGCTCGCTGGTGCTCACGCCCTCCGACCGCGGCTCCAAGGTCCCGGTCGCGGCCGCGCTGCGGGTGACCCGCGGCAAGGGCGCCAAGCAGGAGATGGCGTTCATCCCCGCGACCCGGCCCATCGAGAAGCGCGCCACCGCCGTCGACAACCGCGGCAAGGACGCCACCCTCTCGCTGGTCGCCCCCGAGAAGGGCAAGGACGCCAAGGTGAAGGTCACCGCGTCGGCCGGCAGCGGCGGCGGGACCCCGGTCACCAAGACGTACACGGTCAAGGGCGGCACCAGCCTCGATGCCGCCCCGCCCCGCCCGACGGGCCTGAAGGGGAGCTACGCCCTGACGGTGGAGCCGGAGTCCGGCAGCGGCCCCGTCTACGCGTCCCGCATGCTCGCCCGGCCCCAGGGCGGGGTGCCCGCCTTCACCGTCCAGCCGATGCCCGACGACCGCGGCTCGGTCCTCGTCCCGACCGCGGGCCAGAACCTGTCGGTTCTCACCGACTGACCGCAGCCGCTCCCGCGGACCCGCGCGACGGCCTCAGTCCTGGCCGTAGCGCGGGTCCACCGACTCCGGGGCCAGCCCCAGCAGTTCGGCGACCTGCTCGACCACGACCTCGTGCACCAGCAGCGCCCGCTCGTCACGGCTCTTGGTCCGGATCTCCACCGGCCTGCGGTAGATCACGATCCGGTCGCGATATCCGCCCGCGGCCGGCGCCACCCGCCCCAGCGGCACGGTCTCCTCGTCGGCGGCCGCATCCGGCCCGTCGTCCGGCCCGAACCCGGGCACCTCCAGGACGAGGAAGTCGACCTGGGAGAGCTGCGGCCAGCGTCGCTCCAGCCGGTCCCGGGAGTCATAGACAAGATCCACGAACGCGTCGGCACGGGTCACCGACAGCGGCACCTGGGGCGGCGCGATCGGGCCGCGCATGCCGCGGCCGTGGCGGTCGCGGCGGCGGAGCCGCGGCTGTGCCGGTCGGGGAGGTACAGGACTGTCCATCAGCATCGAGCGTAGCCGTCCGGCGCCGCCTCACACCGGGGAGCGCGGCAAGACGTGGCATGTCGCCGGCTGACCGGAGCTGTCCGCATCGAGTTCGTTTGCCTTCCCTCATGAGATCGCGGACCGACCCCGGAATGGCGGGAAATGTCTGGAGTCGCCACGAGATTCCGTGCCGCGCGGCGCCCGCCCCGGCGTGCCCGTCCCAGGTCAGGTCGAGCGGGTGCAGGTCAGACGCATCGGACGAAGCGGGACGACACGGTTGGGTGAGCCGGGGGAGAGTCGTCGCGGCCCGCTCAAGAGTGCGGTACCGTCCAACGTCGTGAGCCCTGTACGTCGCTGTTCGCGCACTGCGTGCGGCCGCCCCGCCGTCGCAACGCTGACGTACGTCTATGCGGATTCGACCGCCGTGCTCGGACCGCTCGCCACCTACGCCGAACCGCACTGCTATGACCTGTGCGCCGAGCACTCCGAGCGCCTGACCGCGCCCCGCGGCTGGGAAGTTGTCCGCCTCGCCCTCGACTCGGGTCCGCCCCGCCCCAGCGGCGACGACCTCGAAGCCCTCGCGAACGCCGTACGCGAGGCGGCCCGCCCCCAGGAGCGCGCGGCCGGCGCCGGCGGCGCCCCCGGCCCGGGTGCCCGCGACACCCATCCCATGGAAGTCGCCCGCCGCGGCCATCTCCGGGTGCTGCGCTCGCCGGATTCCTGAGCACGGCGGGCCGTTGCGCCTCCCGGCCGGGCCCGCAGCGATCAGGACGTACCGGCCCGCGGGCCGTGCCGCCGCCCGGTAGGTTGGGAGTCCGTCAAGACTCTCCAGGAGGGCTGGCTGTGACTGATCTGTCGCAGATCGTGAAGGCGTATGACGTACGCGGCGTCGTCCCCACCCAGTGGGACGAGACGCTGGCCGAGCTGTTCGGGGCCGCCTTCGCCGAGATCACCGGCGCGGACGCGATCGTGACCGGACACGACATGCGGCCCTCCTCGCCCGGCTTGTCCCGCGCCTTCGCCCGCGGCGCTGCGGCCCGCGGCGCGGACGTCACGGAGATCGGTCTCTGCTCGACCGACGAGCTGTACTTCGCCAGCGGCGCACTGGGCCTGCCCGGCGCCATGTTCACCGCCTCGCACAACCCCGCCCGGTACAACGGCATCAAGATGTGCCGGGCGGGCGCGGCGCCGGTCGGCCAGGACACCGGTCTCGCCGAGATCCGCGCGCTGGTCGAGCGCTGGTCACACGAGGGCGCCCCGGAGCCGGTCGCCGAGTCGGGCAGCGTCACCCAGCGCGACGTCCTGGGCGACTACGCCGCCCACTTGCGCGGCCTGGTGGACCTCAGCGGCATCCGCCCGCTGAAGGTCGTGGTGGACGCGGGCAACGGCATGGGCGGGCACACCGTCCCGACCGTCTTCGAGGGTCTGCCGCTCGAACTGGACGCGATGTACTTCGAGTTGGACGGCTCGTTCCCGAACCACGAGGCCAACCCACTGGATCCCAAGAACATCGTCGACCTCCAGGCGCGCGTGCGCGAGACCGGCGCCGACCTCGGCCTCGCCTTCGACGGCGACGCCGACCGCTGCTTCGTCGTCGACGAGAACGGCGACCCGGTCTCCCCGTCCGCGATCACCGCCCTGGTCGCCGCCCGCGAGCTGGCCAAGCACCCCGGCGGCACGGTCATCCACAACCTGATCACCTCCTGGTCGGTGCCGGAGGTCGTCAAGGAGAACGGCGGCGAACCGGTCCGCACCCGCGTCGGACACTCCTTCATCAAGGAGGAGATGGCCAAGACCGGCGCGATCTTCGGCGGTGAGCACTCCGCGCACTACTACTTCCGCGACTTCTGGAACGCCGACACCGGCATGCTCGCCGCGATGCACGTCCTGGCGGCCCTCGGCGGCCAGCAGGGCCCGCTGTCGCAGCTGGTCGCGCAGTACGACCGGTACGCGGCCTCCGGCGAGATCAACAGCACCGTCGACGACCAGACCGGCCGGCTCGCCGCGATCAAGTCGGCCTACGAGGGCCGGGCGGGCGTCACCCTCGACGAGCTGGACGGACTGACCATCACCGCCGACGACTGGTGGTTCAACGTGCGCGCCTCCAACACCGAGCCGCTGCTGCGGCTGAACGTCGAGGCCCGCGACAGGGCGACCGCCGACCGGGTCCGCGACGAGGCCCTGGGGATCATCCGCGCCTGAGCTCCCGCGTCCCGCACCCTGCGCCGCCGGGGCCGCCCGCGCCGCCCGCGCCGCCGGGGCCGGGCCCCGGCGGCGGCCCCTCGGTGGTGCCGGACCCTGGGTGGTGGCGGCCCCTGGGGGTGGGCCCCCTGGGCCTGGGGGGCGGGCGACCGCCGCACCCTCGCCGCCCGCCACCCCAAAACCCCTCCGAGCACGCCCCCGCCCCCCGCCCGGCGGTAGGCTGGCCACGCCGCAACCGCCCCGAAGGAGCACGTCCATGCCGGTCGACGCCAGCTTGATCCAGATCCTCGCCTGCCCGGCGTGCCACGCCCCGCTCGACGACCGGACGGCCGGCGACCCCGCCGAACTGCTGTGCACCTCCGGCGACTGCGGCCTCGCCTACCCCGTGCGGGACGGCATCCCCGTACTCCTCGTCGACGAGGCCCGCTCCCAGGGCACGGGAGACACCCCCAGCCCCGCCTGACCGGGCGCCGCCGGGCCCGCCCCGGCCCCGCCCCGTGTTCCCCCGCCCGTACCGGCGATCGGAGGCCGCGCCCACCATGCTCGACGAGTCACTCCTCGACACCCCTGACGCACTGGCGGGCGCCGACCGTTTCGGTCTGCTGCGCGGCGTCGCCGAATCCGGCGCCCGGGTCCGCACCGCCGCCCGCAGCGCCGCCGAATCCGGCATCCCCGAGCTCACCCCCGACGGGCGGCCGCGCGCCGTCCTCGTCGCCGGGCCAGGACCCGCCGCGGCCGGAGTCGCGGACCTCCTGCGGGCGCTCGGCGGCGGCAGCTGCCCGGTCACCCTGATCGCGCCCACCGGAGTCGCCCCGCTGCCCGGCGCGCTGCGCTGGACGCTGCCCGGCTGGGCCGGGCCCCTGGACCTGCTGCTGCTCCCCGGCCCGGACGCCGCCGACCCCGGCCTCGCCGAGCTGGTCGAGCAGGCCTACCGCCGCGGCTGCGCCGTCGTCGCCGTCACCCCGGCCGGCGGTCCGCTCGCCGACGCCGTCGTCCAGGCCCGCGGCCTGTGCGTCCCGCTGGCGACCACCCCCTACGACGCCGAGTTCGACGTCGAGGGCGCCCCGCCGGCCGCCCCCGGCACCCTCTGGTCGGTGCTCATCCCGCTGCTCGCACTCGCCGACCGGATCGGCCTGCTCAGCGCCCCGCCGGAGGACCTGGGCAAGCTCGCCGACCGCCTCGACCAGCTCGCCGAACGCTGCGGCCCGGCCATCCCGACGTACACCAACCCCGGCAAGACCCTCGCCGCCGACCTCGCCGACTCCTTCCCGCTGATCTGGACCGAGGGCACCATCGCCGGCGCCATCGGCCGGCACTTCGCCACCGAGCTGGCCGGGCTCGCCGGCCGCCCCGCGCTCGCCGCCGAGCTGCCCGAAGCGCTCGCCACCCACCGCACCCTGCTCGCCGGTGCGCTGGCCGCCGGCGCCGACCCCGACGACTTCTTCCGCGACCGGGTCGAGCAGCCCGCCGCGATGCACGCCAGGGTCGTGCTGCTGCGCGAGCAGGAGCCGGGCCCGCTGTCCGCCACCCGCGCCGCCCAGGCGCTCGCCGAGGAGCGCGACACCGCCGTCAGCGAACTGGAACCGGAGGCCGGCAGCGACCTGGAGAAAGCCGCGGAACTACTCGCCATCGTGGATTTCGCCGCCGTTTACCTGGCGCTCGCCGGCACCGAGTGATCTTTGAGGATCGGCCCGCACCCGCCGGCCGGCCGCATGACTGCGCAGCCACGTACGCCCCTCAGGAAGCAGTAGTCCCATGGATCGCCTCGCCAATACCGTGCGCCCCTACGCCTGGGGTTCCACCACCGCCCTCCCGGAGCTCCTCGGCACCGCACCGACCGGCGAACCGCAGGCCGAGATGTGGATGGGCGCCCACCCCGGCGCCCCCTCCCGCATCGACCGCGGCGCGGGCCCCGTCTCCCTGGCCGAGGTGATCGACGCCGCCCCCGGGACCGAACTGGGCGCCGACACCGTCCGCGCCTTCGGCCCCCGGCTGCCCTTCCTGCTCAAGCTGCTCGCGGCCGGCTCCCCGCTCTCCCTCCAGGTCCATCCCGACCTGGCGCAGGCCGGGGAGGGCTTCGCCGGCGAGGAGCGGCGCGGCGTCCCGATCGACGCCGCCCATCGCAACTACAAGGACGCCAACCACAAGCCCGAACTGATCGTCGCGCTCACCCCCTTCGACGGGCTGTGCGGCTTCCGGCACCCGGCGCAGGCCGCCGACCTCCTCGCGGGCCTGGACGTCGACGACCTCACGCCGTACGTCGACATCCTGCGGGCCACCCCGGAGGAGGACGCGCTGCGCGAGGTGTTCACCGCCGTCCTGAGCGCCGAGCACCACGCGATCGCCGGCACCGTCGAGCGGGCGGCCCTCGCGGCCGACCGGCTGGCGGACAAGGGCGGCCCGTACGCCGAGGACTACGCCGCCTACGCCGGCATCGCCCACCACTACCCGGGCGACCCCGGCGTGCTGGCCGCCATGCTGCTCCACCACGTCCAACTCCAGCCCGGCGAGGCGCTGTTCCTCGGCGCCGGCATCCCGCACGCCTACCTGAGCGGCCTCGGCGTCGAGCTGATGGCCAACTCGGACAACGTGCTGCGCTGCGGCCTGACCCCCAAGCACGTCGACGTGCCGGAGCTGCTGCGGGTGGTCCGCTTCGAGGCCGGCGACGCGGGAGTGCTGCGCCCCGAAGAGGTGGACGGGGAGGAGATCTACGAAACCCCCGTCGACGAGTTCCGGCTCTCCCGCTTCGCCCTGGCCCCCGGCGCCGCCCCGCGCCCGCTCGTCTCCCGCACGCCGCAGATCCTGCTGTGCACGGCGGGGACGGCCCGGCTGCGGGGCGGCGAGGCTGACGGGGGGACCGGGGCCGGGTGCGAATTGACCTTGTCACCCGGTGAATCCGCATTCGTACCGGCCGGCGAACACCTCACACTCTCCGGAGAGGGCACGCTCTTCCGCGCGACGGTGGCGGCCTAGACGCCTTCGGCGGGGCCGCCCGGGGACCGGCGGGCGTCGGAAGCCGCCGCCGGGCGTCGCAACCCGCTGCCGGGCGTCGCAACCCGTCCGCCGGGCGCCGCGACCGTCTGCCAGGTGGCCTCCTGGCAGACGCCCGCCGCGGGGCTGCAACAATGACCGCCGCAGCATTAAAGCGGCGGTAAAGGCCGGACGACGGAAGGGACATGCGGCACTTATGAGCGCATCAGGCGGGACAAAGGCGATCGTTGCGGCGCTGGGCGCCAACCTGGCGATCGCCGCGGCGAAGTTCGTGGCCTTCGCCTTCAGCGGCTCGTCCTCGATGCTGGCCGAAGGTGTGCACTCCATCGCGGACTCCGGCAACCAGGGCCTGCTGCTGCTCGGCGGCAAGAAGGCCAAGCGCGCGGCAACCGCCGAGCACCCCTTCGGCTACGGCCGCGAGCGGTACATCTACGGCTTCCTCGTCTCCATCGTCCTGTTCACCATCGGCGGCGTCTTCGCGCTCTACGAGGGCTACGAGAAGATCCACGAGCCGCACGCGCTGGACAACTGGTACTGGCCGGTCGGCGTCCTGGTCTTCGCGGTCATCGCCGAGGGCTTCTCCTTCCGTACGGCGATCAAGGAGTCCAACGAGCTGCGCGGCAAGCAGACCTGGGCCCAGTTCGTCCGCCGCGCCAAGGCCCCCGAGCTGCCGGTCGTGCTGCTGGAGGACTTCGGCGCGCTGGTCGGTCTGGTCCTCGCGCTGGGCGGCGTCGGCCTCACCCTCGCCACCGGCGACGGCATCTGGGACGGCATCGGCACCATGTGCATCGGTGCGCTGCTGGTGGTGATTGCCCTGGTCCTGGCCGCCGAGACCAAGTCCCTGCTGCTGGGCGAGGCGGCCGGTCCCGAGCAGCTTGCCAAGATCCGCGAGGCGGTCGTCGACGGTGAGGTCGTCACCCGCGTCATTCACATGCGCACGCTCCACCTCGGCCCCGAGGAGCTGCTGGTCGCCGCCAAGATCGCGGTCCAGCACGACGACACCGCCACCCAGATCGCCCAGGCCATCAACGCCGCCGAGGCCCGCATCCGCGAGGCCGTGCCGATCGCCCGGGTCATCTACCTGGAGCCGGACATCTACAACGAGGCCACAGCCGCCGCGGGCGCCGACCCGTCAAAGACACCGGGCGGCGCCTGAGCCCCGTATAGGCACCGGCGCCGGGCCCGGCGCCGCCTGTGACCAAAGGCCCCCGCACTCCTGGCGAGTGCGGGGGCCTTCTCCGTACGGCGCCCGGCTTATCGGCCTCGGGCCTGTCGGCCTCGGGCTTATCGGCTTCGGGCTTATCGGCCTCGGGCCTGTCGACCACGGCCGTCGGCCACGGTCTAACGGCCACGGTCTTATGACCACGGCCGTCGGTCGCGGTCCAAGACCACGGCCGTTTGCCGCTGCCTTACGGCCACGGCCCGTCGACTATGTGCTCAGCCACCGGAATACCGCCCCCGACCGCCGCGTTCCAGGCCCGAGGGGGCCCTCGCACCCCCTACGGGATCTGTTCGCCCACGCCCTACTGGTGCCCCTGAGGGCCACCAGGTCCCCTCAAGGCCCCAGGGCGGGTCGGCCGCGCACCAGCCTCCCTAACCGATCTCGCCGAGGACGCGCAGAATCGCCGCCTCGTCCTCCGCCCCTTGCAGCCTGGTCCGGAACTCCGCGTCCATCAGCTTCCGCGACAGCAGCGCCAGAATGCGCAGATGCTCGTCGCCGGCCGCCGCCTCCGGCACCGAGATCATGAAGACCAGCCTGGCGGGCGTGGCGTCCGGCGAGCCCCAGTCGATGCCGTCCGCCGACCGCGCGAAGCCGACGACCGGAGCGGTCACCGCATCCGTCTTGGCGTGCGGAATGGCGATCTCCTCGCCGAGCCCGGTAGTGCCCTGCGCTTCACGCGCCAGCGCCACCCGGACCAGTTCGTCGACGTCCGCCACCCTGCCGGTGCCGGCCGCCAGCTCGGCCATCTCGCGGATCGCCGCTTCCTTCTCGCCGGCGTCGAGCTGCGTCTTGACGGTCTGCACGGTCAGATAGCCGGAGAGCACCTGGGCAACGCCGGCCGGACCGCTGCCGTCCCCGTCACCGTCGCTGCCGTCCCCGTCACCGTCGGTGCCGCCTTCGGCACCGTCCCCGCGGGCATCGTCGCCACCGGCCTGGGCGGCATCGCCGAACGAGGCTTCGCCCTTTGTCACCCACCCGGGTTCGGTGGCCATCCCAGGGGCATGGCCGGCAACCGCCGCGCCTGTACGGGACGCACCACCCGCCCCGGCAGCAGACCCGGCGCCCCCTCCGCCGGCAACGACCACGGGCTCCGCCGCCGACTCCTCATCCGACACAACCGCCCCCGACTCCACCGACGTCACCGACGTCACACCGGCAGCCGCCACACCGGGCGCCGCCACACCAGCGGCCGCCGCCTCGGCAGCCGCCACCCCGGAACCCGCCACACCGGCACCCGCCACACCGGCACCCGCCGTGCCGACCGCATCGACGCCGACCCGAACGCCACCGGCCATCCCCCCACCGGCAGTTGTGACACCGGCGCCACCCGGGGCCTGCGCCCGCACGCCCCCGGCAGCCCGAGCCTGCGCCCGCACGCCCCCGGCCGCCCGAGCCCGCACGGCCGCTTCCTTCCTCCGCTCCGAAACATCCACCAGCATCACCGTCGTCAGCGCCGTGACCACCGTTCCGATCACCACGGCGACGAAGAACACCGGCACCCCGTCGACCGCACCCAGCACCGCCACGATCGGCCCGCCGTGCGGCACCGCGTCCGCCACCCCGGCCATCCCCGCCAGGGCTCCGGCCACCGCGCCGCCGAGCATGTTCGCCGGAATGACCTGCGCGGGCCGGGCCGCGGCGAACGGGATCGCGCCCTCCGAGATCCCGAAGAGCCCCATGAACAGCGCCGCCATCCCCGTCTCCCGCTCCTGCTCGGAGTACAGGCGTCGGCGGATCAGCGTGGCCAGCCCCTGCCCGAGCGGCATCACCGGGATCGCGGCGGCGCACATGCCCATGACCGTCTGGTTTCCGGAGGCGATCAGGCCCGAACCGAAGAGGAACGCCGTCTTGTTGACCGGTCCGCCCATGTCGAACGCGATCATCAGGCCGAGGATCGCCCCCAGCACGATCGCGCTGGTCCCGGTCATGCCACTGAGCCAGCCGGTGAGATGCGTGAACACCCACGAGATCGGCTTGCCGAGCACATAGATGAAGAAGAGTCCGAGTGCGGTCGTGGCCACGATCGGGATCACGATGATCGGCATGATCGGCCGGGCGAACCTGGGGACCTCGACCTTCTTGATCCACACGACCAGGTACCCGGCCAGGAAGCCCGTGACGATACCGCCGATGAAGCCGGCGCTCGCGTCCTTCATCCCGTACAACTCGCCGTGGGTGGCGATCCACCCGCCGATCATGCCCGGTACCAGCGCGGGCCGGTCACCGATCGCATAGGCGATATACCCGGAGAGGATGGGCACCATCAGCTGGAAGCCGATGGTGCCGATGTGGTTGACGTCCTCCCAGAACGAGCCCGGGACGATCTTCAGCCCCTCGGGCGTCGGGTGACCTCCCACCGCCAGCGAGATCGCGATCAGCAGACCGCCGACCACCACGAACGGGATCATGTAACTGACGCCGTTCATCAGCGCTCTGTACGCAACGCTGCGCTCCCGGCCGCCACCGGTGCCCGCGGAACCCGGCGCCGCACCGCCCCCGGCTCCGGCCCCGTCCTCGGCTCCGGCCCCGTCCTCGGCTCCGGCCTCGCCGCCCTCCGCGCCCCCGTACACCGGCGCGCTCTGCACGCGCTCGATCAGTCGCTCGGGATGACGGATGCCCTCGGCCACCCCGACGGCCAGGACCCTCTTGCCAACGAACCGGCTGCGGTCCACCTCCTTGTCCGCGGCGATGATGACGCCGTCCGCCTCTCTGACATCGTTGTCAGACAGGACATTCTCGGCTCCGATGGACCCCTGTGTCTCCACCTTGATCTCGTGCCCGAGGGCCCGGGCGGTCCGGGTCAGCTTCTCCGCGGCCATGTACGTGTGGGCGATCCCGGTCGGGCAGGCGGTCACTGCGAGCAGTTTCAGCCCCTGCCCGCTCTTCCCCGCGCCCTCGGGGGGATCAGCTGGAGTGGTGGTCACGCGACTCTCCTTACGAACGTGCGCGCGGGGGTGCATCCGTTCCCGCGCTGCCAGGCATCCTGCATGACGTCACAGCACGCGCCAACCCCTCCGGGACCGCGGCCCCCAGGGGCGGAAGACGGGTAGGCGGTGCCCCGGGACGCGGGAACCAACGCCCGCCCCGCCGCCCCTCCCCGGACCGGCACCGCACCCGCCCCGGCCCCTCCTGGCTGGGGTTCACCGGGCCGATCGGTGTAGATTCGTGACCAGTGCCAGACGTCGCTGCTGATGGCGGTCGGGCGGCCCGCACCGCGGACCGGCCGAGGGAGAGAGGGCCTCCGACGGACTGCGCTGCGGCCAACGGGAGAGGTGCGTCCGCTTCCGCGTACGCTCGTATGCGCCCCGGTCACCACTGGGGCCCCGGCCCGCGCCGCAGACTGCCAGCCCATCCACCTCGACGCTCGAGGAGCAGCCCGCATGACGACAGCAGCCACCGGCCAGGACTTCAAGGTCGCCGACCTGTCCCTCGCCGCCTTCGGCCGCAAGGAGATCACCCTCGCCGAGCACGAGATGCCCGGCCTGATGGCGATCCGCAAGGAGTACGCCGCCGCCCAGCCGCTGGCCGGCGCCCGGGTCACCGGTTCCCTGCACATGACCGTGCAGACCGCCGTCCTGATCGAGACCCTGGCCGCCCTGGGCGCCGAGGTCCGCTGGGCGTCCTGCAACATCTTCTCCACCCAGGACCACGCCGCCGCGGCCATCGCGGTCGGCCCCAACGGCACCCCGGACGACCCCCAGGGCATCCCGGTCTTCGCCTGGAAGGGCGAGTCGCTGGAGGAGTACTGGTGGTGCACGGAGCAGGCACTGACCTGGCCGAACTCGCCCACCGGCGGCCCGAACATGATCCTCGACGACGGTGGTGACGCCACCCTCCTCGTTCACAAGGGCGTCGAGTACGAGAAGGCCGGCAAGGTCCCGGCCCTGGAGACCGCGGAGAGCGACGAGCACCGCGCGATCCTGGAGCTGCTGACCCGCACGCTGGACGAGGCCCCGCAGAAGTGGACGAACCTGGCCTCCGAGATCCGCGGGGTCACCGAGGAGACCACGACCGGCGTCCACCGTCTGTACGAGATGCACCGGGACGGGGAACTGCTCTTCCCGGCGATCAACGTGAACGACGCCGTGACGAAGTCGAAGTTCGACAACAAGTACGGCTGCCGTCACTCCCTCATCGATGGCATCAACCGTGCCACCGATGTCCTGATCGGCGGCAAGACGGCCGTGGTCTGCGGCTACGGCGACGTCGGCAAGGGCTGCGCGGAGTCCCTGCGCGGCCAGGGCGCCCGCGTCATCATCACCGAGGTCGACCCGATCTGTGCCCTGCAGGCCGCGATGGACGGCTACCAGGTCACCACCCTCGAGGACGTCGTCGAGACCGCCGACATCTTCGTCACCACGACCGGCAACAAGGACATCATCATGGCGTCGCACATGGCGCGGATGAAGCACCAGGCGATCGTGGGCAACATCGGCCACTTCGACAACGAGATCGACATGGCCGGCCTGGCGAAGCTCGAGGGCATCGTCAAGGAGGAGGTCAAGCCCCAGGTCCACACCTGGACCCACCCGGACGGCAAGGTCCTGATCGTGCTGTCCGAGGGCCGCCTGCTCAACCTGGGCAACGCCACCGGTCACCCCTCCTTCGTCATGTCCAACTCGTTCGCGGACCAGACGCTGGCCCAGATCGAGCTGTTCACCAAGCCCGAGGAGTACCCCACCGACGTCTACGTGCTGCCCAAGCACCTGGACGAGAAGGTGGCCCGTCTCCACCTCGACGCGCTGGGCGTCAAGCTCACCGAGCTGCGTCCCGAGCAGGCCGCCTACATCGGCGTCCAGGTCGAGGGCCCGTACAAGCCCGACCACTACCGCTACTGAGCCGGCTCCAGCGGGCGATCACCAACCGGTCGGCCCCGCTGACCGCTGGTGCTCCCCACAGCAGCCGGTGATCCCAGGCCCTCGCCCCTCACGGCGGGGGCCTGGCCCATGAGGACCCCGGACAGACCCGCCGCCCCCGACCCACCGGCACGTCGCCGCCCGAAGGACTCGACCCCCTATGCCCCGCGGCCACTACTCCCTCCACGACCCGCACGATCACACCCCCCTCGGCGAAGAGCACTTCCACTGCGCCACCGGCCCCTCGGGCTGGCGCTATGTCTCCCAGATCGTCAACCCCTCCGGCGACCACGCCGGCTCCGTCGACCTCACCCTCGACGAACTCGGCCGGCCCATCCGCCTCGAACTCCACGCCTCCGCCTGGCAGGTCCGCGGCGCCGCCCTGGAGGGCGTCACCTGGGTACGCACCGACCCGACCGGTGAACACGCCACCGAGGGCAACGTCCCCGCCCACGCCTTCACCGGCGCGTCCCCCGCATTCCTCATCGCCACCGCACGGCTCCTGCGCCCCGCCCTCGGTGCCGGCGCCGTCCGCACCCGCCTCGTGGCCTTCACACCCCCCGTCCTCGCCCCCCGCACGCTCGACCAGTCCTGGGCCCTGCTGAAAAGCACACCACACGCCACTGACAACGCCCCGCTCATCGCCGACGAATACCAGGTCAACGACCTGGAGACCGGCGAACAGCACACCGTCCACATCGCCGGCGACGTCGTCCTCTCCGCCCCCGGCATCGAACTCGAATCCCTCGAATCCCCGCCGTCGACGTTCCCCTGACACGCCTGCCCGGCGATCCCCGCCCTTCCCCCGTCGCGGCGGGCCCGTCCCCGCAGTCCCGGTGACGGCAGTCCCCGTGGCGGCAGGCTCCCTCACTCATGCTCGTGGCAGGCCCTGTGCGCGACCTGCCACGGCACGCCATGGGCCGACGCGGAGCGCGCCCTGCCCCGACCACCGCATACGCCAGGCCCGCCCCGGCGTACCAACCGCCGAGCACCCGGCGGGCCCACCCGCCGGCCGTCACTCACATCCCACCTCTCACGGGCGGCATCACACCGGCGGCGCGAACCCCGTACGCGGCAGCCTCCCCGCTCCGCCACTCTCCTCATCACCCCGATGCTCGCGCTGCTCCGGCACCCCGAGCGCCCCCGCACCGTCCTGGCGCACCGACTCGCCCCGGGCCGCGGCACCACCCCTGCCGCCGTGCGCCCCCGCCCCACCCCCGGGCGACGCCCAGCCGCCTGCCGAAGCAGACGACACCGCATTCCCTGCCGTCACCGGGCCCTCTGACGGCACCGGGTGCCCTGCCCTACCCGACGACGCAGACGCGTCATCCCCCGCAACGCCCGCGGGCCGAACCGACGCCTCCGGCTCACCGCACCAAGACTCCCCACCGCCGACAACGCCCGCTGCCCCGCCGTCCGCCGCCCTACCGCTGGCCGCCGCCGGCGGCGTACCGCCCGCCGCCGTACCGCCGGCCGTCGCCGTCGCCGTACCGCCCGCCCTCGCCGTACCACTGGCGGTCACCGTGCCACTGGTGGTCGCCGTAGCCGTCCCGCCCGCCGCCACCGACGCCCCGAACACCCGCCGCGACTCCCGCGCCTGCCGTTCCCCGACCACCGCCGCCAGATACACCGCCGGATGCACCCCCACCGGCCCCGGCACCCCGGTGAACTCGCGCAGATCCTCCGCCAGCCGCCGCGCCATCGCCCCGCCGGCCTCCGGATCGAGCTGCCCCATCCGCGTCAGGTACTGCCGCACCGTCAGCCACCACCCATCGGGCACCCGCGACAGATCCAGTGCCCCGAGTTCCGCCACCAGCCACGGAGGCGGAGGCGGCAGCGCCGTCCCCGCCTCCGCCACAGGCATCCGCTCGCGTATGACCAATGTCCCCGCGAACACATCCCCCACCCGGCGCCCCCGAGCCGACAGCAGGGAGGCGATGGCCGCCACCACCCCCATCGTCATCACGATCTCGATGGCCCCCATCGCCCCGCGCACCAGCGCGTGCCGGAACCGGATCGGCCCGCCGTCCTCCCGTACGACCCGCAGCCCGCAGACCAGCTTCCCCAGCGACCGGCCATGGCTCAGCGTCTCGATGACGATCGGTATCCCCACCTGCACCAGCACGAACGTCGCCACCGACACGGCCGCCACCGCCGCACTGTCCATCGACGACGTCGCGCTCAACAGCAGCAGCGAGGCGCCGAGGTAGACCCCCCAGGCCACCGCCACGTCGACGGCCACCGCCAGACCCCGGCTCGGGAGCCTGGCCGGCCGCAGCCCCAGCACCACCGCTTCACCCGTGACGAGTCCACTCACGCCGCGCTCACTCCCTCTCGCTCCCGGATGTCCCGCCCACCCCGCGCCGGACACGGCCAGTCTGCCAAGCTGATCCGGCCCCCACCCACGGCGCTGCGAGGAGCGACACCACATGGACCTCGATGTCTTCGTCACGGCCCATGGCGCCGAATGGGACCGCCTCGACACCCTGCTCCACCGCAAGCGCCGCCTCACCGGGGCCGAGGCCGACGAACTGGTCGCCCTCTACCAGCGCACCACCACCCATCTCTCCCTCCTCCTCTCCAGCGCCCCGGACCCGGTGCTGACCAGCCGCCTCACCTCTCTTGTGGCCCGCGCCCGCAGTACGGTCACCGGCGCACGCAAGGCCTCCTGGCGCGACACGGCCCACTTCTTCACCACGGCCTTCCCCGCGGCGGTCTACCGCCTGCGCCACTGGTGGATCCCGACCGCGATCCTCTCCACGGCGGTCGCCGCCCTCCTCGGCTGGTGGATCGCCGCCCACCCCGACGTCCAGGCGGCGATCGGCGCCCAGGAGGACCTGCGCAACATGACCCGCCCCGGCGGCGAGTACGAGACGTACTACTCCAGCCATCCCGCCGCGTCCTTCGCCGCCCAGGTATGGACGAACAATGCCCAGGCCGTCGCCCTGTGCCTCGTCCTCGGAGCCTTCGCCGGCCTCCCCGTCCTGTGGATCCTCTTCCAGAACATGCTCAATCTGGGCGTCGGCATCGGCCTGATGTCCTCGGCCGGCCGCCTCGACACCTTCCTCGGGCTGATCCTTCCGCACGGCCTCCTCGAACTGACCGCCGTCTTCATCGCGGCCGGCATCGGCCTTCGCCTGGGCTGGACCCTCATCGACCCGGGTCCCCGCACCCGCCGAACCGCCCTCGCCCAGGAAGGCCGCTCCGCCCTCGGCGTCGCCATCGGACTCGCCGCGGTGCTCTTCATATCCGGCGCCCTCGAAGGCTTCGTCACCCCTTCCGGCCTGCCCACATGGGCCCGCATCGGCATCGGCATCGCCGCCGAACTCGCCTTCCTCCTCTACGTCTACGTCCTGGGCGGCCGCGCCGTACGCGCCGGAGCCACCGGCGACGTGGACCTCACCGACCGCGAAGCCACCGTCCCGACCGCCGCGTGATGTGCATCGAGCCCCGCTGGCCTGCTAATCTCCTCTTCGCCCCAGGAGCCCGTTGACACGAGCACCAGGGGGAGGTAGATTCGAACGGTTGCAACGAACTGGACAAGTTCATCCGCGACAGTTAGCATCTACTCCGCTTCGGCCGGAATTTCTCTTCGGCGAGGCGCAACCGACCACTTACCGGAAGCCCCGGTCGATCAATTCGACCAAATCCCTTCTGATAAAGTCGGAAAAGCCAAAAGGCACTCCCGCTCCGACGGGAATCGGAAACGAATTCGGACCGGCAGCGGAACGAAATCGGATCTGATAGAGTCGGAAAGGCCGGAAAGCGAAAGCAGGACGGCCGACCCGCTCCAACACGGGGCCAGACACGGAAACGGATCTGGTAAGGTTGGAAACGCGAAGAAGCCGAAAGGCGGAAACGCACCGGCGAAAATCAGGCCCGCAAGGATCTGATAGAGTCGGAAACGCAAGACCGAAGGGAAGCGCCCGGAGAGCCTGGTGAAACAGGTACAAAGGAAGCGTCCGTTCCTTGAGAACTCAACAGCGTGCCAAAAGTCAACGCCAGATATGTTGATACCCCGTCCACCGGAAACATCCGGGGGAT